>JASEIO010000100.1 GCA_030017475.1 bacterium
ATAAAATTACATTACCCAGATTTCGCACCTTCAGGGTGCGGAAGATGGGAACTTATTCACTAACCCCCTTCGATGGTGGTCATAGACGAGGATGATTGCACCTCCAACCTCCCTGTCATCTGCCACCCACTCCCTCTTAACCAGATGTTCCCTAATTAGATCCCTGATTGCCTCTGAGCGGTTAGGATAATTTTCTTCTCTAAGAAGCCTATCAAATTTAGTCAGGAGTTCTTGCTCAAGCGATACCCCAAAGCGAACTAAATTCGACATTAAATCCTCTTAAAGCCACTTTATGATCTTTCCAAAATCCTCTTCAAAAATCAAGCCTTGATGAGAATTGATAAGTAGGATTGTTTGCTACAAGAACAGAATCTTGGTCGGCTATTATGATATGATAAATAAGAAAGCATGAAGATAAGGTTCAAACTGGTATCTCATCTGGCGGGGTGGACGGGATTTGAACCCGCGATCTTTGGCGTGACAGGCCAATGTGTTAAACCGAGCTACACCACCACCCCAAGACTTTTCTTAAAGCAAAAATATGGGCGAGACAGGATTTGAACCTGTGACCCCTTGCTTGTAAGACAAGTGCTCTCCCCCTGAGCTACCCGCCCATATCAAATTAGTTAAAGGTCTAATCTTCAGAGTGAGTATCTCATAAACTAGTTGAAAAGTCAAGCAATTTTTTTATTATAACTGGCTGGCATAGGCACATGGTATCCAGTCTTGTAATAATTGTCAAACAATATTTC
>JASEIO010000101.1 GCA_030017475.1 bacterium
GGTGCATTGCCTTGTGGCAATCCGCAGGGACCAGATGATGATGCTACAATAGCTCCTTATGGTGCAGGAAGTAGTATCGTTTTTCTACCTGGGGAATCTATCTCAACACTTAAACATTATTTCCAGAATACAGACCTATGGAGGTACTTGTTTGGTTTTGGAGATGCCTATAATCCGTCCAATGCCACCGTTAACGGTTATTGGTACAATCATAGTTATTTTGGCATTGACCAGGGACCTATGTTGATTATGATTGAGAATTATCGTAGTGGATTAATCTGGAAGTATTTTATGCAGAATGAAGATATTCAAAAGGCATTACTAACTATTTTCCCATATACTGGGACAATACTCACCTTTACCGATTTAAAACCTATTGAGATATCGACAAGGACTGCGCCTTATGATGCTGAGCTTTTAGCAAGTGGCAGTAATTTCAAAAATGTCAACAAGATAACATTCGAATGGAGTGGTGAGACAAGTGGCAGTACGACTTGGAATAAGGGTGATGCATCCTGGAACGAGAGGGTGAATGTTGAATCCGATAATTCCATGACCCTGCGACCAAGGGTAGTAGAAGAAGATCCTACCTGGTCTGGGACTGTCAACTGGACAGTGACATTAAAGGACACAACAGGTGAAACGGCATCGAGGGATTTTACGGTGATCTATTATTATCCTCATCTTGAGGATGTAGTTGTCTATCCCAATCCATTTAAACCGAGTAAAGGGCATAC
>JASEIO010000102.1 GCA_030017475.1 bacterium
AAATGTGGCTCTCTAATTCATTACCAGCCTTATCCTTAGCTGCCTCCTTGGGGATAGTGACTTTGTAGATGGTGTCTTCTTTTAGGAGTTCATTAGGAATAAAGATAAATCCTTCTCCCTTGACCTTCCAGGTACCATTGATTTTGGGATAAATCTTACATACCTCTGGCTTTAGGGACTTAAGATCAATCCCTGAGGCATAGTCGTTCTTCTTTGGGTCTTCTAAGGTAATCTCAATCTCAGTGTCTATTGGCACTTCTATTTTACCCTCTGGATCATCAACCGGTTTGGTCTCCTTTACCTTGGGTGGGGTGAGGTCGATGATCACTGTGATCCCTTTGCTTGAGTTCTCCCCTTTAACAGTTTTGGCTGTAACCTTAAGTTTATACTCTCCGTCTTTGACATCTTTTGGTATTTCCCAATCATAATAAAAGGTGTCTTTTGCATAAGGGGTACCCTTACTTGTATAAGAATCGCATCTCATCCCCTTTATCTTCAGATTATGACCGTCAAAGTCAGTCCATTGAGAATGATTATGATAATCGAATTTAATAGGAAAGCCTGAGATGGAAGGATTGAAACTGAATTCAACTGTATCTAAATCTTTAGTAGTAGTCTTAATATGTGTCTCTATTGTAACCTCTTTGGCATCTTTACCAATGTAATACTTACCATCTTTTTCTGTAACACCACTTCCTTTAACTTTTAGATAATCAATTGAAGGAGTACTACCTGTG
>JASEIO010000103.1 GCA_030017475.1 bacterium
AGGGCCAGAAGAAGTGCCATATGCGTATGTGTTGTCGTAGTCTGAGTCACCCCACAGCTGGGTGTAAGCGGCATCTTTGTACAAACAATAATATATATCATAATATACACCATAACCTTTATCACACCTCATCCTTCTACAATAATAATCAGAATGCAACCCGGCATCAAGGGCAATGTTGTAGTTTAACCCACTTGTGGCATTGACCGTGATTGTTGCAGTAGCGTAGTAAGCACACTCATCCACCGGTACGATCGGTACGGTGCCAAAATCAAGCGTCGTGGCCGATACCGTCACCATAGGTGGTGCCTCTTGTACCTTACCTCTCACATCCATGGTCGTTTTCTCAGTCGCTGCCTGGGCATTCACCGAAAGACCCAAAACAAAAGTTAGAATAGATACGGCTAAAAACATCTTCTTCATCGTCTCTTACCTCCTTTTTTAGCATTTTTAACCCCGGATTTAACGGATTTCACAGATTATTAATCTGCCTAATCACTTTAATCCGTTTCATCGATAGAGTTGAATCATCCCCTCATACCGCAATCTTTTTCTTTACAAACTCCATATCCTCTTCTAATTTGCTAACCCTTGACAGAACCTCCACATATTCTTCACGCTTTACCACAACCCCATACAATCTATCAAGTCTCTTTGTAAGTCCTCCCTTACATCGTCTATCCTCTGTTCGAGGGCAATCTGAT
>JASEIO010000104.1 GCA_030017475.1 bacterium
ATGATCCACCATTTGTCTCTTTATCAGATGATAATCCAACAAAGGCTGAGTCAGGGAAAATGGTAACCATAAAAGGGGAATTTTCGGATAATATAGGTGTTGTATCTTCGGAATTGACCTGGTCACCCGCAGATGCTGTTTCAGCACCTGCTCAACCTATAGATTTTATGAATAAATCTGTCGATTTGAATATATCGAATGGCTTTTCAGGACAATTTACCTATACTGTGGAGGTAAAAGATGCCTCAGGGAATTCTTCGACAGATTCAGGTACGATCTATGTTGATGATAGAACCAAGCCGGAGATAACTGATTCAACAGGCGATACAGATGCTGGGACAGGGGATTATGTAAAGATAGAGGCAAATGTTTCGGATAATGTGGGATTGGATAAGGTCTTATTGTATTGGGTTAAGATTGATGCAGGGCAAGAAACAGAGGTTACTATGAGTACTACTGGAGGAGACATCTATGAGGCAACTCTCAATATGGATCCAAATAAGGTAGGAGAAGCTACCTATTATATCTTAGCAAGGGATACATCGGGGAATTTTTCAAGGGATCCAAAAACCGGATCCTATACAATAACTGTAAAGGATAATGACCCACCAGATATCTCAATTGCAAGAGGGGACATTACAGCAACAACTGGTGA
>JASEIO010000105.1 GCA_030017475.1 bacterium
ATTAATCTTTCCTCTTTAAGTCGATTCAATATCTCCTTTGGTCTCAAAAATATATTTTGCTTCAATAAACCTTGTATTCTCTCTCTAACCTCAGTAGTAAATTTATCTGTATGATACTTCTTGTACAAACTTATAAACTGCTTGCCACCCTCTTTGAACCTATTCCATTTCTCATTAAACATCTGGCGGCTAATACCTATCAAATGCCCAATCTCTTTTTGAGTAGGAATCAATCGCCTTCCTGTCTCAGGATCCTTAGCCAAGTATAACAAAATACCCATTATCCATTGTCCAAGCTTATCCTCCTTCCTAATCCTTATTACGATGGGTCTATTGATTCGATACTCCCTCCATTCACCATTATCAGAAGACGTAACCTTTTCTAACCCCCCTATTATACAGAAAAAGGCCTCTAATAGATGGGTTGCGGGATTACCTTGCGATTGATAAAAATAGGTCAAGAGCCATATAATAAACAACAATCTTAGATGTAAAACTATTATTTCCCGAAGTATCTCCTCTCTTCTTTTGTAATATCTTTTCCCAGTTTTCCTCCTCTCTCCACAAAATACGCTAAGATATTCTAACTCTACCTCCTTTCCCGTATAGA
>JASEIO010000106.1 GCA_030017475.1 bacterium
AAGATGGATACCCCCATCTTCCTCAATTTTGAAAAAAGGTTTAGATTTAAGTAGGCATCATAGATAATATATGGATGGCCAACAATACCAATTCTCAAACCTCCATTATTTAATCTAAGGTCAACCTCTTTAGGGATCCCTCCATCACGCTCAAAATCACCCTGTCGGCACCTACCATTTTTATAAGAAACCCAAATCTTTAAGGGATTTTTGGTAAATCTAAGGCCAAGGTGTAGACTTGAGTTCCATAGGGACCTTTTTTTTATATCAATAACTGTATCTATTATATAAGGAAGATTAGAGATTGAACTTTTTACCATATCTGGAAGACCAATAAATTTTGGGCAGGTATAGGCCTCCTTTTCTATACTAACCACTCGTGGAATAAATAGATAATCAACGTTACCGCAAAGACTAATAATATGACCATGAAAGGCCTTAACAGGTAAGCAGATATCATCTAATGTATGCCTTATCCCTTGTTCTAAAAGTCCTCTCGAAGTCTTCTGAGAAATAACTACCTCAGCTCCTAAGCCCTTAAAATATACCTCCCAAAACGGGTAATATCTATAATATAGTAATGCCCTTGGAATCCCAACCTT
>JASEIO010000107.1 GCA_030017475.1 bacterium
GTTTTTCTGCTACCGCTAAGGTAGTGCCTGAGCCACAAAAGAAATCAGCGACAATATCACCGGGGTTGGAGGATGCAAGAATAATGCGTTTTAGAAGGGCTTCGGGTTTTTGGGTAGGAAAGCCTACTGCCTCTCTGGCTTGAGCTATTAATCCTATCGAAGGAATATCTGTCCAAACATCAGGAATTTTTTTCTTTCTTAAAATATATCCATCCTCTGTTTTCTCTACAAAATATTTTATTCGAATATTCCCACTTTTTGTTTTAAACAATCTTCCCTCTTTTTCTAACTTTTTTAAACTTTCTTCTGTGTAATCTCCTTTTGGAAGTGTGTAATAATATCGTCCTTGTTCATCTATCTTAAATTTTGCTTCTTCAATAGATATCTTCTCAAAAAAATATAATTCATATGATGCACAATTTTCAAAATTCTTTGCATATCTCAAAATAATTTCATATTTGGAAGCAAATTTAATCGGGCTTGGCGACTGTGGTCCTTCATATCTCCATACAACTTGATTTATAAAATTCTCTGCCCCAAACACCTCATCCATCATCACCTTAACATAATGCCCAACATGCCAGTCCAAA
>JASEIO010000108.1 GCA_030017475.1 bacterium
AAAAGCCCCTAAGCTTTCTGTTGCATCCTCAATAACCTTCAGACTATACCTTTCTGCTATACACATTATTCCCGACATATCACAAGGATTACCAAAAATATGAACAGGTATAACAGCCTTTACAGCTCTACCGCTTTTTTTATTTATCAAACCTCTATCTGTTATATAACATTCCTCTCTACAAAAATCGTATAATTTCTCAGGGTCTATATTCATATAATCATCGCAATCCATAAAAACAGGTTCTGCATGCAAATACTTAACAACATTTACAGGAGCAATAAAAGTAAGAGTGGGGACAAGAACTTCATCACCCATACCTACTCCAACCAATTGCAAAGCAACCTGCAAGCCAGCCGTGCCATTCACACAAGCAACTGCATATTTTGCACCGCTATATTTACAAATTTCCTCTTCAAACCTTCCTACATATCTACCGGCAGTGGATACCCATCGAGTATCAAGACACTCTTTTATGTACTTCCATTCATTACCATTTAGACAAGGCGTAGATAAGGGAATCATATTAATGTTCATATTTTTAAAGGTTATATATCTCGGGTTTATAAAGAGATAGGTTCTCCTTAAA
>JASEIO010000109.1 GCA_030017475.1 bacterium
TTTTTAGATTCAATAAATAGGATGTAAAGATTTGTGGGGGATTTACCGAATATATGAAGCCTTTCGGATAAATAGAGATTTGGGTCAATTTTAAAGAGATACTAACAAAGAAATAAAAAATCGTTCTTTGAGATGGTGTTTGATTTAATTGGCCCAATTATAAGATGGAGATGGTTGCTCATTAGACAATAACCATAAAGTTTGAAGATGTATTTGTCGTTAAATCTCTTAATTACATTAAGATAGGTACTGAAATCATCATTGAATACATCTTGACGATTGTTCCCTCTATTGATAATATGATAGACTATTCCTTCTAATTGGATTCTCTCTGGCCGTGGTATATAGATAAGATAATATAATACATTATATTTATCAATAATTATTTTGTAATTAATTTATAATGAAATAGTTAGGTAGAAACGACACAATTTACAGACACAATTTACACACAAGTAATTGATATATTTAGAATTATATAAAGCGTCTTGTTTTTAATCATACCTCATAACTTCCCATCTTCCGCACCCTGAAGGTGCGAAATCTGGGTAATGTAATTTTATAGTA
>JASEIO010000010.1 GCA_030017475.1 bacterium
ATATGATTATGAGAGCTGGGCAAGGGTACGGATGGGATGGATAAGAGGAGGAAGGACTACGACATGGGTAAAGATAAATGGTAGAGAAAGTAGGTATGAGGTAAGAGTACCGCGGTGGCGGTCAAGAACATACAGACATTACTTAGATGCATGGTGAAACTGACTAAGAGGGGATTATAGAAAAAACAGGGAGGAGGGAGGTGTCTCTCCCCCTGTTGATAATTGAATAAAA
This sequence comes from bacterium, assembly GCA_030017475.1. GTDB lineage: Bacteria > UBA9089 > JASEIO01 > JASEIO01 > JASEIO01 > JASEIO01. The sequence continues at coordinate 233 of JASEIO010000010.1, forward strand.
GGAATTAAATGAAATGATAAGCGATAGCCTTAAGTCTTTAAGTAGTGCTAAAAAGGGTATAGTTTTTCTTTTACTCTCTATTTCTATAACCATATCTTGCATAATCTTTCTCTTTTCTATCCCAGCCACAGTAAAGAGGGAGATACTGATAGATATTGAGAATATGGGAGCGAATATATTAAGTATATCCCCGTATTATCATGATAAAGAAGACTTACAAAAGGGATATATTACCTATGATGACCTTTTGAGGCTTAATCTTAAGGGAAGGTGTAAAGGGATAAAGAGGATTGCCGTAACATTCCTACCCCGAGAGTGTCCTTTTGCATGTCCAGATATAAAGGTTGAAGGAGAAAAATATAGCTTCTGTCCTACCAATGTGAGGTTGCTCTCTACTATACCAGAGTATAAGGAGGTAAGATGCTTAAAGGTGATTAGAGGAAGATTTATCAATAATTTAGATGTAAGGCTGAAGAGGAGGGTCTGTGTTTTAGGAAATACCATCTCTCTTTTTTTAGGAGGCAAAAGGCTATTGGGAAAGAAGATAATCCTATTTCTTGAATATTATGATGAAAAAGATGGTACATGGAAAACATGGTCCTCATCCCCTCTTACAGTTATTGGTATATTGGCAAGGTATAACCCTTTTGCATTGCCTCTAAATCCTCATAGTGACTTTTGGTGGGGAGGATGGGAAGGACGTAATATTTCGGTAATTGTTCCATATTCAGTCTTTAAGGAAGATTTAGATCTTTCTTTGGATGATATATTTCTCCAAATAGCCACACGGAATTCTTCTGATATAAACAAGGAGATAAAAGGGATAGAAGAGGCGATAAAGGATATCTTGGCTGAAAGATATGGTAAAGATAAGATATTCTATGTAGAAAGAGAGTCTCAACGCCTCCTTGATGAATTACAATCCCAAACCCGTCAGGCAAATACCTTTATCTTAACCATTGGAACAGTTAGCCTTATTGGAAGCATTATCATAATATTAAGTATGATGCTTCTCTCAGTTAGTAAAAGAACGAGTGAGATTGGTCTAAGAAGGGCAATAGGTGCAAGAAAGAAGGATATATTCTTTCAGTTTTTAGTAGAGGCTTTGGTTATCACTGGAATAGGTGGAATATCTGGGATACTCTTTGGCATAATAGGTATAAAGATGTTCGGCTACTATGCCAGTTGGAAGATGGTGATTCCCCTTTATGGTATATTCATTGGCTTTGCAACATCTATACTTATAGGTGTAATTGGTGGTCTTTACCCCGCCTTAAAGGCATCCAAGATACTACCAGCAATAGCAGTGAAGTATGAATAAAGGGCTTTTAGTTCTTATCCTTTTTGTTCTTTCCCTTCTTAATACAATCCCTGTTTTAGGTTTAGACTTACACACCTCTATTGAGCTTGCCTTAGAGAATAACTTAGAGATAAGGTTAGAAAACCTCTCTTTGTCTAAAGAGGAGATAGCCTTTAATATGGCAAAGAAGGAGAATCTTTATCCAAAGATAGAGGCAAAGATAACCCAAGGTAAAACTAAAGCAATAATCTGGGAAAAGGACGAAGAGGGTAAAGAGAGGAAGGTAATAACAAAGACTGGAGAGGAACCTTGTTTAGAGATAGACACCTCAGTTAGCCGACCCCATCCTTTAGGGGGAAGGTTTAAGTTATCGCTTAAAATAACAGAGGCCTTAGGGAGCAGTGATGATAGTTGGGAGGTAAGATTAGAGACAGAAGAGCCTCTATCAATCTATCAGAGAAGGGAAATAAAAGAGCCACTGAAAGATGAAGAGCTAAATCTTAACCTGGCTAAGCTAAACAGAGAGGGTAGAATAAATGAGATAATATATGAGGTAATAGAGGCTTATAGTGAGCTTTTAAGTCTTTTGGAAGATTTAAAGATAAAGGAAAAGGAGTTGAAAGACCTTCAGGATAGCCTGGAAATCTCTAAACTAAAGGTAGATAAGGGCATCATAGCAGCGATGGATATTATCCAGATAGAGCTTCAGATCTCAGGTGTGCTTCAAGAGATAGAGACCAAGAAGAAGGAGAGAATGGCTAAATTGGCCAGGTTTAGTAAGCTATTAGGAAAAGAAGGATTAGAGATTAAGGATGAGGAAAGATTAGTTGAGATAAAAGAAGATAGATTAGAGAGGGTAAAGGCTTTTGCTCTTTCTAATTTAGAAGACCTAAAAGGGCTTCCTCAGATAAGAAGGAAACAGATTGAGATGGAGCGAGCCCAAAGAGCCCTGTGTAAGGCAAGATCAAAAAACCTTCCTCTTCTTATTCCTTCCTACACTATATCCAAAGAAAAAGGGAAAAGAGAAGAAAGAGTAGGGCTTTCTCTTGCTTTTACCTTATACGATAAGGGGATAAAGAGAGAGGAGATAGAATTAGCAAAGGCAAATCTGTCTCAGGTAGAGATTGAGTTAAAGGACTTAATTGCTTCCATCAAGATAGAGCTGGCAGAAAGCCTTGATAATATAAATAATAGAAAGATGCGCCTTGAGGTATATCAAAAGGATATCTCCTTATCAGAAAAGCTTTATGAGATAGCCAAGGTAAAGTATGAAAGAGGACTTATATCATCAAAAGACCTCTTAGAATATCAGAAAGATCTCTTTACCAAAGAGAGCAATCTCTTTTCTGCAAAGATAGAATTATTCCTTGAATATATCAAGCTCCTCAAGCTAACAGGGAGGCTGTATAATGCTTATCAAGAAGATATCATTTAAGGCAATCTATGTATTACCCTTTATTCTCCTGGGCTGGGTGCTATCCAATATCTATCATACCTTACAGAGGGAAAAGGAGATTCCTGAGGTAATTACTATAGAGGCAAGAAGAGCCAGGCTTCAAGAGAATATTAGTCTAAATACCAGGGTCTGTGAGAAGGAGGTAGTTAACATTACCTCTTCTATTGAAAAGGGGATAGTGGAGAGGGTATATGTAAAGACAGGAGACTATGTAGAAAAAGGAGAAATTCTTTTGACCTTACGAAGGGAAGAATTAGTTAATGCCTTAAAAAAGGAGGAGCTAAACTTAAGCCAGGCAAAGGAAAAGCAGGTCCAGCTAACAGATATTTCCAATCACCAGGAATATTTGGAAAAGGAGGCTGAGATAAAGAGATGCAACTGGAATCTTAGCCAGGCAGAGAAATCCTTAGAGGATGTAAAGGAGTTATACAGTAAGCAGGCTATTGGATATAGAGAGGTAGAAAGGCAAGAGCTGGAGGTAAAAGAACAGGTAATGAATTTAGAAAAGCTGTTAAGAGAGAAAGAGCATTTGGTAAAAAGACTGATAGAGCAGAAAATGGAGATAGAGGTAGAGATCCCAAGCATTTGCTATAGGATTGCTGATTTAAGGGAGCAGATTAAAAACTGTGTGGTGCTATCCCCTATCTCTGGGATAGTGAAAAAGGTAGCTATCGAGAAGAACAGTAAGGTAGAGTATGGGACATTGCTCCTTTCCATAGGGGATCAGAGTGAGTTGATTGCGAAAGGGACGGTGAAAGAGAGCCAATTCTTCTTGATTAAGCCTAAGCAAAAGGTAGAGCTAAGTTCTGATCTTTTAGGCAAGAGATTCTCTGGCGAGATATTGAAGATAATTCCTGCTACTGCTTCTAAGGATAAAGAAGAGAAGGGGGCAGGAGAATGGGAGATAATCTGTTCAATTGATAAGATAGAGGGCTTACAGATAGGGATGGAGCTATCTTGCAAGGTCATCGTTAGAGAGAAGAAGGAGGAGGCTATTGTTATTCCACCAGAGGCACTCTATGAAGAGAGTACGGTTTTAATAGTCAAAGATGGAAGGCTTGTGAAAAAAGAGATAGTGCTTGGTGAACAGACTCAAGACCAGATAGAGGTAAAAGAAGGGTTAAAGATAGGGGATAGAATTGTTGTCCAGTATCCTGAAGAGATAAAGGAAGGAATGAGGGTAAAAGAATTAAAGGCTGCACATTGAAAAAAGAGGTGATAAGATGATTGAGATGACCAATATTAGCAAAGTATACCAGATGGGAGAGAAGAAGGTAGAGGCATTAAGAGAGGTTAGTATGAAGATTGAGCCAGGTGAATTTATAGCCATTATGGGGCCATCAGGCAGTGGCAAAAGTACCTTGCTTGCTATTATGGGCTGTTTGGAGATACCGACAAGTGGCAGATATCTTTTTGATAAGAAAGATGTATCTAACTTAACTGACGATGAACTTTCCTTACTTCGTAATGAAAAGATTGGGTTTGTTTTTCAGGCATTTCATCTATTGCCAAGATTCTCTGCCTTAGAGAATGTAGAACTTCCTTTAATCTACAAAAAGGTTGCTAAGGATGAACGAGAAGAAAGGGCAATTGCTTGTCTTAAACAGGTGGGATTGGAACACAGAATTAAGCATGCCCCTACTCAACTATCTGGTGGTGAACAACAACGGGTGGCTATTGCCCGCGCATTAGTCAATTCACCCCGGATTATCTTAGCTGATGAACCTACAGGAAACTTAGATTCAACATCAGCCCAAGAGGTTATGGATATCCTCTCCCTCCTTAATCAGGATAAAAAGATTACGATTGCGGTGGTTACTCATAACCCTCTGATAGCAGAAAGGGCTAAGAAGGTTTATCACTTAAAAGATGGACAATTGGTAAATGAGGCTAAGTGATTATCTTTATTTAGCCAAGAAGGATTTAACTAATTATAGATTAAGGAGCAGCCTAATAATTCTCTGTATTTGTGTGGGTATCTTAAGCTCTACCCTTAATCTCTATCATACCTCAAAAAGGGCGGAGGAACTTATCTCTTCCTTAGAAAACCTTGGGGGGCAAATGATCAGTATCTGGGTGCAGGATAAGGAGATACAATTAGAGGATCTGTTCTTCCTTTCATCATACTTCCCCTATACCTCTTATGAGGTATCTTACTGGCAAGATATAAGATCCTTCAGAAAAACTAAAATCTCAGTTAGTATAATAGCCACTGTACCTGAATATCAACAGGTTCATTCTGTTAAGATTAAAGAGGGCAGGTTTATCTCCTCGGGTGATATTAACCACAGACGAAAGGTTTGTGTGGTTAATACTTCTGTAGCTTCTATATTAAAGATAGGGGTAGGAAAGAAGATAAGGATTGGAGAGGATGAACTTCGGGTAATCGGTCTTAGCAAGGAGGAAGGGATGTCAGGGAGAGTGATTATTCCCTTGTCAATATCTAATGAAATCTTTGAGTCTGACTCAAGGAATCTTGAGGTAGTAATCTTAACATCTGGCAATCCTAAGGCAGTGAAAAAGGAGATAGAGCGGATGCTTAAGAAGAGATTTTCAGATAAAAAGGGAAAAACAAGGCAAGGATTTCTCTTTGAGAGAGGGTTTATAGTCTCAATTGCCGAAGGATTATTAGAGACAATTAAGAACCAAAGATTAACGAACAGGATGATAGTTTTAGGCATATGGGTAGTGACATTAATTTTGGCTGGGGGAGGGATAATAAATCTAATAATGTTATCTGTGCGTCAGAGGTATAAGGAGATAGGGGTAATGCGCGCCTATGGGGCTAAGAAAGAAGAGATATTCCATCTTTTTCTCTTAGAGGGGATATTACTTTCCGTTTATGGTTTATTGCTGGCTGGAGCAATAGGGGCAAGTTATGTATGTTTATTTGGTGGGTGTAAGTTCCTGATATTTTTAAGGGAGTTATTATGGTCAAGTATCGTCTGTATTGGGATAGGGATTTGTGGGTATTTTCCAGCCAGATTAGCGGCTGGTATCTCACCCTCTGAAGCCATAAGAAATGCGTAACTATTTACCTAACTGAAGTAAAAACACTGAAAGACATTGAGTTCACGAAGAATTTCACTAGCAAATTATAGCATTTCAAATTAAAATGCTAAATTATATATTTTGTATTTTTGGGGACGGTTCACAATCCTCCAATTTTCTGTGAAACTTATAAGTCTTTGGCAATAATAAATGTTTTCCGAATCATAGTGAAAATTTTAGCTGATGGCTGCCAATTCTAATCTTCCAACAAAGTAATAATCAAATGTCTTTTTCAATCCCTGATTTTTATCAAGATGGGGATCTTCTTCCAAGATTGAAAATGCCTCTCGACGAGCATGTTCTAACAATTTAACATCCTTTATTATATCTGCAACAGAAAGGCGTAACCTACCATGTTGTTTTACTCCAAAGAGCTCCCCAGGTCCTCTTATCTGTAAATCCCGATCAGCAATTTGGAATCCATCCGCAGTTGAAACTATTGCCTGTAGTCGCTTTATTGCCTTCCGATTGGTATCTTCTTCAGTAATTAACTTAGAATTTACCAAATCAGATATCCCTTTTTTGGTAACCAGAATACAGTAAGAACGATAATCTCCTCTTCCAACACGACCTCGAAGTTGGTGAAGTTGAGCCAAACCAAATCGATGGGCATCTTCAATAAGCATGACCGTTGCATTTGGAAGATCAATACCAACTTCAATAACAGTTGTTGAAACCAGAATGTCTATCTCTTTTTTGCGAAAGGACTTCATTATTTCATCCCTTTCCCAGGTCTTCATCCTACCATGGAGCAGAGCCAGTTTATAATCTTTAAAAATCCCTTTTTGCAATTTCCGTACCATCTCCTCTGCGGCCTTTAAGTCCAATTCTTCATGCCCTTCAATTGCCGGATAAACAATATAGGCTTGTCTACCAGAGCGGATCTCCGATTTTAGAAACTCGTAAATCTTTGGAAGGTCTTCTTCCTGCCTACAAAAGGTGAGTACCTTTTTTCTTCCAGGTGGCAGTTCATCCAAACAAGATACATCTAAATCACCATAGATAGTTAAGGCTAAGGTTCTCGGAATTGGGGTGGCAGTCATAACCAAAATATCTGGCACGCCTCCGCTTAAACCCTTTGCCTTCTCAATCAAGGCCCCACGCTGCATCACTCCAAATTTATGCTGTTCATCAATTATACATACCCCTAAGCGTCGGAATGTCACACCTTCTTGAATAAGGGCATGGGTTCCAATAACAATCGAAATCTCTCCTCTTTCTATCTGGGTTAATATCTCTTCCCTTTCCTTTTTCTTTAAATCACTGATCAAAAGGCCAATCTTTACAGGTAGCTTGCTTAACAAGTCTTTCAGTGCGAGAAAATGCTGCGAAGCCAATACCTCTGTTGGAGCCATAAATGCAACCTGGTAACCATTTTCTACAGAAATTAAACAAGCACAAATAGCCACTATTGTCTTTCCGCTCCCAACATCTCCATGAATAAGCCTATTCATAGGATAGGAGCTTTTCATATCCTGTTTAATCTCATCTATAACCCTCATTTGTGCTCGAGTCAGAGAGAATGGGAGTGAAGAAAGAAACCGTGGTACTAAGTTGCCATCTATTCTATAAGCAATTCCCTTTTGCTTCCTCCTATCTTTTTTAGTAAGTCCTATACCAAGTTGTAATAGAAAAAGCTCATCAAATGCCAATCTATCACGAGCCTTTTTAAACGAAGGTTTATCGAGTGGAAAATGGATGTTTTGAATGGCAAAGGAGAGGTCGCAAAGGGCGTACCTTAAAAGAATGCTATTTGGCAATGGATCACGTAAAACTGGTATATATTGTTCTAAGGCCTCTTTCATTATACCCCTAAGCATCCTTTGTCCTACTCTTTGTAAGTCACAAGTTACTGGATAAATAGGGACGATTCTATTTGTGTGAATCTTCATCCTTTTATTAACAACTTCAAAGTCGAAATCATATATCTGAATTTCCCTACGGAACCTCCTAATCCTTCCAGTAACAAATAATTCACTACCTTTAGGTAAAAGCCTACTTATTCTTGGCTGATTGAAGAAAAGAAGACTCGCTTTTCCTAAGCCATCTGATATTATAACCTTCTGTAACCTTACCCCTTTTCTTGGAAAGTAGTTTTCTTTATATCCTATAACATGACCCTTTACTGTTTGACGTTCACCCGAGATAAGGCGAAAGATAGGCGTAGTGGAGGTTCTATCTTGATAAGCCCTTGGATAATACTGAAGAAGATCACACACAGTATTAATTCCAAGCTTCTTAAGAATGCATGCCTTTTTTGGACCTACTCCTTTAACATATCGCACAGGAATATCTAATTCAATTAATAGCTTCTCCATTCCACCCCTTTACTATTTCAGAAAATTCAACCATCTATTAACAAAATACTTGCAAGATTGCAAGATATATGTTATATTGTTGAAGATTGACAGGAGGTGTAAGTTGGCTCGAATATGTGGAATATGTGGTAAAAAACCAATAACAGGACACCGAGTAAGTCACTCTAACCGAAAGACAAAAAGAAGGTGGCTTCCAAACATTCACAAAACCCGCGTTTTGATCGATAAGACAATCAAATATATATATGTTTGTACAAGATGTTTACGCTCAGGGAAAGTACAGAAGGTAGTCTAAGGACTCATCTCTCTAAAAGTTCTTGATATAGAGGAAACCTATCACATAATTCCTTTACCTCATGGCTAACCTCTTGAATAACCTCTTCTCTATCTATATTTTCTAAGACCCTCCCAATCATTTGAGCTATTTTTTCCATTTCTTTTTCTTTCATACCTCTGGTGGTTAAAGCTGGGGTACCTAAACGAATCCCTGATGTAACAAAAGGACTCCTTTTGTCATACGGAATAGTGTTTTTATTTACTATAATTCCTGCTTTATCTAAAGCAATTTCTGCATCGAGCCCAGTTATCCCTTTATTACGGAGATCAACTAGTATTAGATGATTATCTGTTCCCCCTGATACCAATGTAAATTCAAGATCTATCAGTGCCTTCGCCAAAGAGCGGGCATTCTTAACTACTTGAAGTTGATATTCCTTAAATTCCGAAGTTAAAGCCTCTCGGAAACATACAGCCTTTGCAGCAATTACATGCATTAGAGGACCACCTTGTATACCAGGAAAAACCATTCTATCAATAAGCTTTGCATACTCCTTTTTACACATAATCACTCCACCTCTTGGTCCACGTAAGGTCTTATGGGTAGTGGTAGTCGTAAAATCACAAAAGGGAATTGGCGATGGATGTAACCCCGAAACTATTAAGCCAGCAATATGAGCGATATCGGCTACTAAATATGCAGAGACTAAATCAGCCACTTCTTTAAACTTTTCAAAATCAATAATCCTAGGGTAAGCTGATGCCCCAGCAATAATCATCTTTGGTTTATATTTCTCAGTCAAGTCTTTCAGTTCCGAGAAATCAATAGTTTGGGTATCCTTACTCACTCCGTAAGAAATTACATTAAATAATCTTCCAGAAAAGTTAACTCGGGCACCATGGGTTAAATGTCCTCCATGAGATAGATCCATCCCCAAAATTGTGTCCCCTGGCTGTAAGACCGCTAAATAGACTGCCATATTTGCTTGGGTTCCAGAATGAGGTTGAACATTAACATGGACATCTCCAAATAACTCCTTTGCCCGTTCAATCGCCAAATTCTCTACCTTATCTACATATGAACATCCACCATAATACCTCCTACCTGGATATCCCTCTGCATATTTATTAGTCATTACACATCCTTGGGCTTCTAAAACAGCAGTACTTACGAAATTTTCTGAGGCAATCAACTCAAGTCTTCCTGCCTCTCTTTCTATCTCATTATAGATAGCCTCTGCTACCTCAGCATCAACCTCCCATAACCTTTTCATACCTAAACCCCTCAAGATCTTTTTTATAGGATGTTTTATTTCCTGTATCTTTTCACAAATCTATCCATTCTCGTCAACGCCTCTTCAATTAACTGTTGCTCTACCGCATAAGAACAACGAATGTATCCTTCACCACATCTACCAAAAACTTCACCCGGAACAACCGCTACCTTTTCTTCTAAGAGCAACCTTTCTGCAAACTCTGAAGAGCTAAGTCTTGTATTCTCAATAGATGGGAAGGCGTAAAAGGCCCCTTTTGGCTCAAAACAAGGTAAACCAATCTCCCTCAATCCATTCACTATTAACTGCCTTCTCCTATTATATTCATTCTTCATTTCATACATCCTGTCATTTCCTTTAGTAATTGCCTCTATAGCTGCTTTCTGAGCAATGATTGAGGCACAGAGCGTAGTATACTGATGAATCTTAGTCATGGCTCGAATAACCTCAGGGATAGAACAGGCAAAACCAATTCGCCATCCAGTCATGGCATAAGCCTTGGAAAATCCATCTAAAAATATAGTCCTTTCTTTCATATTAGGAATGGAAGGAAAAGGGGTATATGTATCATCGTAAGTCAACTGACCATATATCTCATCAGAAATAACCACTAAATCATGGCGCTTAGCAACTTCAGCTATTTCCAATAATCCCTCCCTATCCATAGTAGCTCCTGTTGGATTATTAGGATAAGAGAGAAGTATTACCTTAGTTCTATCAGTTACCACCTTCTCTATCTCAGAGGAGGTAACCTTAAATCCATCTTTGAGATAGGTGGGCACAACTACAGGTATACCACCTGAGAACAGTGTGCAAGGTTTATAAGAAACGTAACTTGGCTCTGGAATGATAACCTCATCTCCTGGGTTAATAATTGCTCTTAATGCTAAATCTAAGGCCTCTGAGACACCAACTGTAATCAATATCTCCTCCATTGGATCATAATTTAACCCGTAAGTATGATATAAATGATTGGATATCGCCTCCCGAAGTTTCAATAAACCTTGATTAGAGGTATAGGTAGTATATCCCTGTTCTAAGGAATAGATACCTGTTTCCCTAATCGTCCATGGGGTTGCAAAATCCGGCTCACCCACTCCTAATGATATAACGCCTTCCATGGATAAAATTATGTCAAAAAATCTCCTAATTCCAGAAGGAGGAACAGATTCTACAATTTTTGATATTAAAGGTTTAGACATATACCTATTACCTATCCTTTATGGGGTTATTGGTAATCTTCTATCTTCCTCTTTTCCTTCCAAGATTACCCCATCAACCTTATACCTTTTTAAAACAAAATGAGTGGCTGTAGATTGAACCTGTTCTAAAGGGGCCAACTTCTCTGCCACAAAATAGGCTATCTCTTTCATAGACTTTCCTTCTATAACCACAGATAGATCATAATCCCCAGCCATTAAATAAAGAGAATGAACCTCTGGAAAACGATAAATCCTACTTGCCACAGCATCAAATCCATGATCCCGCTCAGGAGTGACTTTTACCTCAATAAAGGCATAAACTACTTCCTCTCCAGCCTTTTCCCAATCCACAACTGTTCGGTACTTAATTATAGCCTTTTTCTTCTCTAATTCCGAAATCTTCTCTTTCACTTCTTCAACTGATAACCCCACCATAGTAGCTATCTTCTCAGGGCTTACCTTAGCATCCTGTTCCAAAATCTTTAGAATCTCCTTCATACGTTTCCTCCTTTCAGCCGTTTACTAAAACTCGAGCAATATCTAACGAAGAGCTGGGCTTGGCCAATTGCTGAATACAACATGCCATTTTCCCCAGCTTATTAGGACGAGATAAGAGATCAGTAATAGTTTCAGGTATCTGGCAAGCCTTCTCCACCTGAATAGCAACCCCAGCATTAACTAAAAAGCGTGTGCTTTTAACACCTTGACCCCTAATGGGCTTAAAGATAATAAGAGGTAAACCTTTTGATAAAGCCTCAGCGCCGCATGACCCAACCCCCCTTGTAACTACTATATCAGAAACCTCCATCAAATCTTCCATATTGTTTACAAAACCAAATATCTTAACAGGTATCTTAAAAGACCTTACCTCTTTTTCAAGCTTGCTTTTCACTCGGACATTCTTACCCGTTACAACTATCAATTGAATAGAATCAGTAGAGTTTTTAAAGGGTCTTACTAATTTATCAACTCCAAATCCGAATCCACCTCCTAAAACTAAGACAACAGGTTTATTGATTTCTAATCCTAAGTCCCTCTTTAATCCTTTTTTATCCTTCCATTCCTTAAATTTAGGATCTATTGGAATTCCACAAGTTTTTATTTTATCACTACTTATTCCTTTATCCTCAAGATAATGCTTAAAATCTTCAGAAGGAACAATATATAAATCAACCATTTTATCTATTGAATATGGATGAATATCAAATTCAGTAGCTACAGATATTAAAGGGGCATTAATGACCCCTTTAGATTTAAGACTTGCTGCACCACAGGTTGCAAAGGCATGAGTACAAACTACGACATCTGGTCTAAACCCATCTAAAACCTTTGCAATACTTCTTGCAAACTTCATCTGAGTAAACAACCGCACTGGGCTATATTTTGAAGAGATTAACTTACTGTCATAAATAAATCCCCAAAAACCTGGAATGACTTTAATCATCCAAAGGTAGTAGTTATTGATAAAATTAGCAAACTTAGGATTAGTATAAGCTAAGGGATCAAACAACCTTATTTCCGATTCTTGACATATTTCTGCTATCCCCTTTTTAATAGCCTCAGCAGACTGAAGATGTCCCATTCCCACTGACATAGTCAACAAAAGAACCCTCTTCTTTAACATACCTCTTATTACTCCATATGGATAAATCTCCATCTTTCTTTTCTATTTTCATCCAAACAGGCTTTGAAATTACTACATTCAACACAACAAGCTGGCTCTATACCCTTTTCAGAAAACACCCATTTTCGCATACACTGGTGATAATGTGAGCATCTTTCACAACAAATCAACATTAGAAAACCCCCGATACAACCCACATTGCTTAGCAGTTTCTATTACCTCTCTATATTCAGAGATAGTAATTGGTCTATTTAATTCAGAGTATTCCGAAGCCTTGTACATAGGTCTATATTGATCCATAATATTTACATATGTATTTTTAGAAAGAGAGGCAATGAATTCCATAATCTTACTTGACCCAGCTAAGTTATTAGGAAGGACCAGGTGACGGACAAGCAACCCATGGCGAGCAATACCTTGTTCAATTATTAAATCTCCAACTTGACTATACATCTCCCGCAAGGCATCTTCCATAACGAGCGGGTAATCCTCTGCCTTAGAATATCTCTTTGAAACTAAGGGATCAGAATATTTAGCATCTGGCATATATATATCCACTACTCCATTTAAGAGTCGCAAAGTTTCAACCTTTTCATAGCCACCACTATTATAAATTATAGGGATGTTTAAACCTCCTTCAACGGCAAAATATATAGCCTGAACTATTTGAGGTACAAAATGGGTAGGGGTAACAAGATTTATGTTATGACAACCAATATCTTGTAAATGTAGCATCTGTTTTGCCAATTCCTCTGTAGATACCTCTTCACCATAACCTAAATGTGAGATATCATAATTCTGACAATATATGCAAAGAAGATTGCAATTAGTAAGAAATATAGTTCCTGATCCATGTCTTCCTACAAGTTCTGGTTCTTCTCCAAAATGGGGTGAGACACTTGATATAATTGGGAACGCCCCAGATCTGCAAAAGCCTTTCTCCCCTTTTAATCTATCTACTCTACAGTTCCTCGGACATAAATCACACGATGCAAGTCTTTGGTATAATGCATCTACACGTTTCTTCAACTCCCTCCTTTCATACAATTCGACATAACCAGGATATCCCTTTCTCATTTCATACATGCCTCGACAGCCTTTTTCACTGCCTCCCAAGGAGTGTCCACTCTTATTATAGGAAGCTCTTTGTGGTTTTGACTTTTTAACTCCCAGGTATTTAATCCAATTACTGGAACCCCCAAATTTAAGGCATAAGCAATTTCAGACAAGGTACCATAACCACCAGATATAGCAATTACTGCACACGATGAACGAACCACAATGATATTTCGAGCATAACTCAATCCAGTTATTATCTTTATATCAACAAATGGGTTAGCATCTTCCTGTCTCGCCCCAGGGAGTATACCAATAGTCAAACCCCCGACTTCTTTTGCTCCACGACATGCTGCCTCCATAACCCCTCCTAACCCACCACAAATAAGAATCGCCTGAGCTTTGGCTATCTCTCTTCCTACCTGAAAAGCCAACTTGCCTATTTCATCACTACATGTACTTGCACCAATAACCCCTATTTGCATCTCTACACCAGTAATAACTAAATCAGTCGGGGCGACTGGATTTGAACCAGCAACCTCATCGTCCCGAACGATGCGCGCTAAAACCTGACTGCGCTACGCCCCGATAAGAAGATGTCAGAAAACAGAATATAGATTAATCCTTGATTCATATTATATTATAAACACCAAGACTTGCTAATGTGACAATTACACCAGCTAATAAAACACCTAAAATAATAGCTGGAAAGGCATATAGGAATCTTATTCCAAAAAGTATCGAAGCTACACACCCTGTCCAGGCACCAGTAATTGGTAAAGGGAGAGCCACAAATAAAATTAATCCCACAACCTTTAGTTCTTCAACAATCCTTCCTTTCTTCCTTGTTCGAGTAAATAGCCAATTGAAGAATCTAGAAAATACATGGAATCGTGAAAGTCTCTCTGAAACCCTTTCTAAAAACAATAAAATTGGCACAACAGGTAATAGATTGCCTAAAACAGCCAAAATATACACCTTAGCGGCTGGAAGACCAAAGGCAAATCCTGCGGGAATTCCACAACGTAGTTCAGATATCGGTAGTCCAGATATAATAACAACCACAAGTTCCGCAGATACTCCGATCTCTTTCAGATTGCTAACTAAATCTTGGATCATAAATCCCACACCTCATTTTCCTTCCACCCAAACTTACCAATCAAGGGAACAAACACACAACCTCCTTTTGAAGTAGTATAGATCTTTCCTCCCCTTTTTTCTACAATTAAAAGGTCTTGTGAAAACCGATCACCTTTTGGAATAACCACAATCCCAGAGTCCACAAGTTGTTCAAGTAAGACTTGCGGAATCGTAGGTGCCGCAGCAGTAACAATAATCCGGTCGAATGGTGCAAATTGAGGTAAACCTGCCGAGCCATCATTAACCATTACCACTATATTTTTATACCTTAGCTCTCTTAGCAACCTTTCAGCTCTATCTGCTAACTGCTTCACTCTTTCCACAGTAAATACCTTCTCTGCAAGTTCTGCTAAAATGGCAGTTTGATAACCAGATCCTGTACCTATCTCTAAAACCCTTTCTGTACCTTGCAAGCACAAACCTTCAGTCATTAAGGCAACCATATATGGTTGGGAGATGGTTTGAGAAAATCCGATAGGTAAAGGATGGTCACCATAAGCCTGAGATTCAAGGGCCTCTTCTACAAATTTATGTCTCGGAACCTTTTTCATTGCTTCGATTAATCTTTCATCTTTTATCCCTCGACCTATAATCTGTTCCCTTACCATCCTTTCTCTTTCTTTAAAAAACCTATCTTCTTTCGTCATCTTCATAACTATGGAACGAAATATCCGTACCTATCTTCTCCATAAAGCCCAAAATATCCCACACAAATCCTTATATCTACCCATTCCCCACTCCATTTAGAGGTCTCGGATTCATAGAAAATGAGATATAGATTTTGCGTTTTCATATGATCTTTTATTTTTCGATAAAGACCCCCTAAATGTTTGGTAAGATAAAAAGAGAAATATAAACCCCAAGTTTCCGAGGCCAAATTTTGCAAAATGGGGGTTTTCCCTCCTTCTTTATAATCAATTACATATATAGGTATGTAATTATTCTTAGCATAATTCACACATTCCTTTAATAGAGGACTCACTTCCCTTTTATAATCTGAGGTTATAAAAAGGATGGCCTTCTTAACCATTAGGTTTAAACCTATGGTTACTGCTTGCTCAAGTGCAGAAAACACTACCTCATCTTCCGTTCTTTCTTTAAAATTATTTAGACTTTTAGATATAGCATTTTGAACCTGCAACCTGTTTAAGGAAGGAGTTTGCTCTACACGCACCTTGTCAGATACAGAAATAACTGCTCCTGCATCATGTCCTATTTGGAAATTTTCGGTAAAGCTACGCAATAAATCTTTAATCTCCTGTTTGTATCTTTGCATCACCTTTTTCTTGTCTATAACAAATATAAAAAGTGAATCTTCCTTATCTTGATAAGGGGTAGCTAACCCAATTCGAGGAATCTCAAGTCTGTCCTCAATTATGCGGAAATTTCCAACATTTAATCCAAGAAGAGGTCTCTTATCTTTTGTAGCAACAGTTGCCACGAGACATATTGTAGGAAAACGATCTATAATTATCCTATCTATAATTAAATCAAAATCCGAAGAGTGAGAAGAAACTTCCATAGAGGGTTTAGACATATATATATCAATAGCTTTGCGATTGAAATCTGCTATGTAAAAAGTACCATGCTTATCAACCTTTATATCCATCGGGCTAGAACCTTCTGCAAGTTTTAAGGTCTGCCAGGTGTTACTAATCGGATTAAACTCGTGTACATATCCATCTGCGTCAGAGATATAAAAGATGTGATCTTTAAAAGTCAACCCCCTAAGACTTGAACCTTTTCTTGGGGAAAATCTCCCTAAAAGGTTTCCAGAATTATCAAACCTCTTTAATCCCTCTTTATCGGTTACCCAGATATAACCCTCATTTAATATTATCCCTACTGGTTGTGTAAGCCCCTCAGAAAACTCCATTAAAAAGTCGCCTGAAGATGTAAACTTTTGAATTCTATTATTTCCATTATCTACCACATAGATATTTCCCTCCCTATCACATGTTATACCTTCTGGACCTAAAAACTCCCCCTTTTTTCTCCCTTTTTTCCCAAATGAAAGTAAGGGCCTTCCTGTCTTATCAAATTTCTGAACACTATCCCCTGCAAAATCCGTCACATAGATATTTCCTTCTCTATCCACCCAAACTCCATAAGGTTTTTTAAGCCCTGCCTCTCCTTTTCCTCTTATCTTAAGAAGAGACGTGCCTGTAGGCGAAAGTTTTAGAACCCTTTCTTTACCAAAATCTACTAAAAAGATATCTCTATGCGAGTCTATAGCAATAGAGGTTGAGGCAGAACCTTTTTTAAAGCAGGCAATACGCCTATAGGTAGTTATAGAGCGTGCCTTTTTATCTTCTTTCTCTTGCTTATCCCCTAAATAGATATTCTGGAGTTCTTTATCCTTTTCACTTAAAGCAGAAAACTCACGAAAACAACTGTTTGCATTTTCAACCTGACCTAATTTATAATAAGCCCTTCCTAAAAAATACCACGCCTTTGCAAATTCTGGAAATAGATCAATGGCCTCTTTATATTTAACAATGGCCTCTGGAAACTTGCATCGATTATATAACCTAAATCCCTCTTTGAAACACACCTTTGCTTGGGAATATCGAACATCGTATTTCCCATAAGAAACACCTACAAACAATAAAATAACCAATAGATTACCAATTATCCTCAACTTGAACATCCCTTCTAAGAAACTACTATTATCATAAAATTTATCAATATCCACAAAACTCCTCGCTTTCGTAACCTTACGCATTCCTCTTCCTCACAAGGAAGATCAGAGGAAAAGTGGCAAATCGTTTCTACTCTGTATTATAAGGAGCTAAGTACATTTTGTCAAGGTTTTTCTATAAATCCGATATAAGAATCACCATACTAATTGCCAATCCTTATCCACCCGTTTCCAATGTTTTCACTCTCAATCTTAATTGAGGAACCTTTTTCTATGCCATTCTTATATTCGGATTTATAGAATTTTTTATTGACAAATTGAAAATCTTTTGATAAACTCTATAACAAGATCGGAAAAGGTTGGTTGTTAATTTGGCGGCGTAGCCAAGTGGTGAAGGCGGAGGTCTGCAAAACCTCTATTCACTGGTTCGAATCCAGTCGCCGCCTCTAAATAATTTGTCCCATAAATAGGAGCAATTAGTTAAAATTAAGTACTCGCTGGGAAATAGAAGGATTCGAAGCCTCTTTTTCGCCGACCTTTGGGAGGAAAAGCGACCAGGAGGGGAGCGACAGAAAAAGAGGCCGGGTTGGAATGACGAAGCAGGAAGCTAAGGAATGGAAACCGAATCCAGTCGCCGCCTTCAATTTAGTCATCAGTTGTTAAATCGGTGAAAGTGATTTGTAGGCACGTAGCTCAGGGGGAGAGCACTACCTTGACGCGGTAGGGGTCGGCGGTTCAAAACCGCCCGTGCCTACTATTTTTAGTAGTTAGAAAATAGGATACACATAAAAGCGATTTGAGGGTTTTAAGTTATGGAGAAGATTACAATAATTTTTCAAGACGGTTCAAAGAGAGAGTATGATAGAGGTGTTACTGTAAGGGAGGTAATATCTGATATTGGGGAACAACAGAAGGCCTTGGTTGCTAAGGTAAATGGAAAGCTTGTGGACTTGAGTTATCCTATACATGATGATGTGAAATTAAATGTTGTTACTTTTTTAGATGAAGAAGGGAAGGATGTATATAGACATAGTACTTCTCATATTATGGCTCAAGCAGTTAAAGACTTATTTCCAGATGTGAAATTGGGAATTGGTCCATCCATTAAAGATGGTTTCTATTATGACTTTGATAAAGTAGAGCCTTTTTCTGAAAGTGATTTGGAAAGAATTGAAGAAAGAATGAGGGAGATTATTAAGGACGATCTATCTTTTGAAAGGATTGAAATGAAGAAAGAAGAGGCAAAAGAGATGCTTTTAAAAAATGGTGATATTTATAAATTAGAACTGTTAGAGGAACTTCCTACGGAAGAGGTGACGTTTTATAAACAGGGAAATTTTATTGACCTTTGTAAGGGACCCCATATTCCATCGACTGGTCATATTAATGCCTTCCGCCTCACTTCCATTGCTGGTGCCTATTGGCGGGGGGATGAGCGAAATAGGATGCTTAATAGAATCTATGGAACCTCTTTTGAAGAAGAGGATGATTTATTAAACTATCTATGTAAATTAGAAGAGGCTAAAAAAAGAGATCATAGAAGGCTTGGTCGCAGATTAGAAATCTTTAATACATATGAAGAGGCAGGGGGGGGATTAATCTTTTATCATCCGGATGGAGAGGTGATAAGATCGGAAATTTGTAGCCTTTTGAAAAAAGAACATAGAAAAAGGGGCTATCTTGAGGTTACTACCCCACATATTGCAAAGATCGATTTATGGAGGAAATCTGGTCATTGTGAATTTTACAAAGAAAATATGTATTTTATAAATAAGGAAGGAGAGGAATATGTACTGAAACCTATGAATTGTCCAGGCCATATCCTAATCTATCAATCAGAGCGAAGGAGTTATAAGGAACTCCCAATTAGATACTTTGAATTGGGTACAGTTTATAGATATGAAAGATCAGGTGTTCTACATGGACTACTTAGGGTTAGGGGATTTACCCAAGATGATGCCCATATATTTTGTATTCAAGATCAATTGAAAGATGAAATAAGAGGTGTAATAGAATTTGCATTTTATATGTTGAAAATATTTGGATTTTCAAGGTATGAGATATACCTGTCTACCCGTCCAGAGAAATATGTTGGCACTGAAGAAATCTGGGAAAAGGCCACATCTGCACTTAGCTCTGCTTTAGAAGAGATGGGATTGGATTATGCAATTGATGAAGGCGCAGGTGTCTTTTATGGGCCAAAGATAGATATTAAACTCAAAGATGCCCTGGATAGATCCTGGCAAGGTCCAACCATACAAGTAGACTTTAATTTGCCTTCGCGGTTCAATGTTATCTACATAGGAGCGGATGGCAAGGA
Source organism: bacterium (assembly GCA_030017475.1). GTDB lineage: Bacteria > UBA9089 > JASEIO01 > JASEIO01 > JASEIO01 > JASEIO01. The sequence goes on from JASEIO010000010.1 coordinate 19,891, forward strand.
ACACCGGCCAGTAATGATCCATCGGGTTGTTTTAGGAAGCTTAGAGCGATTTATTGGCACGTTAATTGAACATTATGGAGGGACATTTCCTACATGGTTAGCACCTACGCAGGCTGTGATTATGACTTTGGCCTCTCGTCACGAAGAATATGCCAGGCGTATTCAGTCTTATTTAATTGAAGGAAACATCAGATGCTCAGTTGATTCAAGACCAGAAAAGCTCTCTTTTAAGATTCGAGAGGCACAATTGAAAAAGATCCCCTATATGCTAATTGTTGGAGATAGAGAAATAGAGACTGAAACAGTAGCTATCAGAAAAAGAGATGGAAAGGATTTAGGAAGAATGGAGTTATCTCGCCTTAGGGAAGATATTACCACTGAAATAAATGAGAAAATAATTTGACAAGTTTCTTGAATTATGATATATTTACCGATGTCGGTTGAAGGTTTTCGGATAAAAAAAGGGGTGTGATAGCATTAGAAAACCAAAGGTGAATGAAGAAATTAAGGCACGAGAGGTTCGATTAATTTCAGTAGATGGTGAACAAGTAGGGATTATGGATAAATGGACTGCATTGAAAAAAGCAGAGGATTGCGGTCTTGACTTAGTGGAAGTAGCTCCAGGTGCAAATCCTCCAGTTTGTCGAATCATGGATTATGGAAAGTATATGTATGAACAGAGAAAAAAGGAAAAGGCATCAAAGAAAAGGCAGCATATCTATCATGTGAAGGAGATAAAATTACGTCCAAAGATTGAAGAACACGATTATCAGTTTAAGGCAAAGCATGTAAAACGATTCTTAGAAGGTGGAGATAAGGTAAAAATAAGAATGTCTTTTCAGGGTCGACAGATGACTCATGTAGAATTTGGGCAAGATATCTTAAAAAGATTGATAAATGAACTCTCTGAGATTTCAGTGGTGGAGCAGGAACCAAAATTAGAAGGGAGAAGTATGGTGGTTGTTTTAGCACCAAGATAAGCCAAAAATGCCAAAGTTGAAAACAAAATCAGGGGCAAAAAAGAGATTTCGTATAACTTCATCTGGTAAGATAAAGAGAAAAAAGGCAAATCTATCTCATATATTGACTAAAAAGAAGACCTCTAGAAAGAGAAAATTGAGAAAGGCCATACTTATAAGTCAGATGGATAAAAAACGAATAAGAAAGATGATACCATACACCTAATTTAGTTGTTGGTTTTTAGTAGCTGAAAACAGACAGCTTGAGAACTAAATTAGAAGGGGATTAAATGCCAAGAGTGACTCATGCTGTAGCAAGGAAGAGAAGAAAGAAGAGAATAATGAAGCAGGCTTCGGGATACTATGGAGGGAAGAGTAGATTATATAAAACTGCTAAGGAGGCAGTTATACGGGCTGGGGTTTATGCCTATAGAGATAGAAGGGTAAAAAAAAGGGAATTCCGTTCTTTGTGGATCGCAAGGATTAATGCGGCTTGTAGAAGGTGTGGCATCCACTATAGTAAATTTATTAATGGCTTAAAGAAAATAGGAATTTCACTTAATAGAAAGATCTTATCTGACTTAGCTACAAATGATGAACATGCCTTTTCCTCCCTCGTGGAGATGGTAAAAAGCGAGTAAGAAGTAAAAAAGTGAATGAGAAACAAAGGGTGAGACTAAAACCGACTCAGGTTTTAGTCTTAAGTTTTATTATTACCATAATAGTCGGCACCATATTATTGAGTTTGCCTCAAAGTTCCAATGGATATGCCCTTCCGTGTGTGGATGCTTTATTCACTGCAACTTCTGCCACTTGTGTTACTGGTTTAATCGTTGTTCCAACAGGCGAACAATTCACTTTATTTGGGCAACTAATTATCCTATCCCTGATTCAATTAGGTGGATTAGGGATAATGACATTCTCAAGTTTTTTTGCTGTTGTCTTGGGAAAGAGGATTACCTTAAAGGATAGGATTGTTATCCAAGAAAGCTTATCATCTGGAGCTACTGGTGAAATTCTTACCTTATTAAAATATGTTTTGATATTCACTATCTCAGCTGAAGCCTTAGGGGCAACTCTTCTCTATTTTAGGTTTCATAATATATATCAGGCAATTTTCCATTCTGTGTCCGCTTTTTGTAATGCTGGATTTTCTTTATGGCCTACCAGTTTGATCTCTTATAAAGAGGATTTTATTGTCAATTTTATTATTACCTCCTTAATAATTATTGGTGGAATTGGTTTTATTGTAGTGGCAGATTTAAAGGGGGCACTGAGAGGAAGAAAAAGTTCATTGCATACAAAGGTGACAATTTTAGTAAGCGTAGTTTTAATTTTATTCTCTACCGCTATCATCTTTTTGTTAGAATATGGAAATACCTTAAAGTTTTTACCTTTGAAGACAAAGGTTCTTACATCCTATTTCCAAGCAGTTACACCTCGGACAGCAGGGTTTAATACCTTAGATATTGCCCAGTTGACAAAGGCAACCCTATTTTTTATAATAATTCTTATGTTTATTGGAGGTTCATCTGGTTCAACTGCTGGGGGGATAAAAACAGGTACCTTTTTAGTGTTAGCAGCTTCGGTTTCTTCCATGCTTAAAGGAAGGGAAGAGGTAGAGATATTTGGAAGAACGATTCCTAAGGATATTTCTCATAAGGCATTGTCAATAGTAATATTATCTTTGGTTTTAATTATGATCGGGGTCTTTTCCTTATTAATTATAGAGAAGAGGGGTTCATTTTTACATTTATTGTTTGAGGTAGTATCTGCCTTTGGGACAGTGGGTTTATCCACTGGAATTACTCCATACCTTTCTATATTAGGTAAAATAGTTATAACTATTATTATGTTTGTTGGAAGGGTTGGTCCTTTGACTTTAGCATTAGCTGTTGGAGGGCAAAAGACTCTTGTTGCTTATAAATACCCAGAAGAAGAGGTCATAGTGGGATAGCGGGGGAGTATTGAGGGGATGCCCCTCAAAGAACCCAGGGAGGTTCTTATGAGACAAATTGCAGTTATTGGTTTGGGACAGTTTGGAATTTCAGTAGCCAAAACCTTAGTTCAAGAAGGAGTTGAAGTAATTGCTATTGATCGCAAAGAAGAAAAGATTCAAGAAGTCCGTGATGTAGTTTCGCAGGCTGTAAAAATAGATGCTACAGATGAAAAGGCTCTAATTACCCTTGGTATACCAGAGGTAGATGTGGCTATTGTCTCCATTGGTCAAAATATTCAGCAAAGTATCTTGGTTACATTGCTATTAAAAGAAATAGGTGTTAAAGAGATCGTAGCTAAAGCTATTACGCCTTTGCACGGAAGGGTTTTAGAAAAAATAGGAGTAGATAAGATTGTATCCCCAGAAATAGATACAGGAGTGAGAATTGCTCGTAGTTTAGCCTTCCCTAATATCTTGAGACAAATTGAGGTGAGTTCACGCCATTCAATTGTGGAAATTTTAGCTCCAGAGAGATTTGTAGGAAAGACATTGAAAGAGATAAATATAAGAGAAAGGTATGGAGTAAATATAATTGCCATAAAAAGGGAAATTACCCATATTGACGATAAAGGAGATGTAACCCATGTTGATGAAGTGGATATTTCTCCTAAAGCAGATGATATGATTGCTAAAGGAGATATATTGATTGTATTTGGCGATAATGAATCCATGAAAAAAATACGCGAATAGGCATCCTATAAAGATAAGGATATCTGATTAGGTAAACCAAGAGGGTAGTGATGCTTGGAGAATTGGTGGTATTAAAAGAAGGGGTTTATGAAGAAATCAGACAGGCCCGGAGCCTGCATGAGTTAGAAGAGATAAGGATTAAATATTTAGGTAGGAAAGGTATCTTCACTTCGGTTTTTAAGTGTTTGGTACGAATACCAAAGGAAGAAAGGAAAGAGATTGGGAGATTGGCTAATGAGATAAAGAATAAAGTGGAGGCTCTCATTAGCAAAAAAAAAACTAAGATTAAAAGGAGAGAAGAGGACTTTTTAAAAAGATCTTCAATTGATATTACATTGTCTCCCCCGTTACCAGATATAGCAAAAAAGCATCCTTTAACTAAAGTCCTTGATGAGATTATAGTCATTTTTGAAGGTTTGGGATTTCAGATTGAGGAGGGGCCCGAGGTTGAATCTTCCTATTATAATTTTGATGCATTAAATATTCCAGCATCTCATCCTGCTCGTGATATGCATGATACATTCTATATAACAGACGAGGTGCTTCTTCGGACACATACCTCCCCAGTTCAAATTAGGGTAATGGAAAGAACGAAGCCACCAATTAGAATTATTGTTCCAGGGAAGGTCTATCGACGGGATGCTGACATTTCCCATTCACCTATGTTTCATCAAGTAGAGGGATTATTGGTGGACGAGGATACATCATTTGCAGAGCTAAAAGGGGTTTTAACCTTATTTGTACATAGGATCTTTGGAGAAGAAACTCGCATCCGATTTAGACCTAGTTTTTTCCCTTTTACAGAACCATCAGCAGAAATAGATATTAGTTGTGTTATGTGCAAAGGTAATGGTTGTGGGGTATGCAAAACAACTGGTTTTGTAGAGATCTTAGGGGCAGGGATGGTTGATCCAGAAGTTTTTAAAGCTGTAGGCTACGATCCAGAGAGGTTTTCCGGCTTTGCTTTTGGAATGGGGGTGGAGCGTATTGCCATGTTAAAATATGGAATCGATAATATTAGGTTGTTCTTTGAGAACGATCTAAGATTTTTAGAGCAGTTTTAACCATGGATGAAATTAGAAGGAGGGAGAAATGAAGAAGGCATTGAAAATCATTTTGGGAGTTGGTTTAATTGTCTTTGGTTTAGTATTGGCAATCCTTTGGTGGAAGTCGTTGTTAGTGATAATTAAGGGTTGCATTGGTATTGTTCTTATATTGGCTGGGATAATCTGTTTTATGATATGAACCCTGAAGAAATGATGAACATACATTTACCCGGAAGCTAGGAAGGTGTGCACCACAGAGATCGCAGAGAACGCAGAGAATTTTGGAATAATTATTCGATAGGATTATTTGAAAAGGAGAGGAGGAGAATATGGGAGTGTTTGTCGGCAAAGGAAGGAAGGCAAGGAGGTGCTATGGTTTTGATGAAATAGCTTTGGTTCCAGGAAGAGTTACTATTGATCCAATAGAGGTAGATATAAGATGGAGATTGAAAGAATTAGAATTTGAGATTCCTATAATTGCTGCTGCCATGGATGGAGTAACAGACGTTCGGTTTGCCATTGAAATGGGTCGCCTCGGTGGGTTTGCTGTTTTAAACTTGGAGGGGATTCAGACTCGTTATGAAAATCCTCAATCAATTATAGACGAGATTATTAATGCAAGTTCAGAAGAGGCAACAAATATTTTGCAAAGGATGTATAGAGAACCTGTGAAGGAGGATTTAATAGGAAAAAGAATAGAGGAGATTAAGAAAGAAGGAGTTACTGCTTGCGTTTCCTGTACCCCACAAAATGCAGTTCGCTTTGGTCATCTTGCACAGGAGGCAGGTGTCGATCTATTTGTTGTCCAAGGAACAGTTGTTACTACTCGTTATATCTCCTCTAAGTTCAAAGGACTGGATTTTACCATGTTTTGTAAAGATATAAAAATACCTGTTATTGTTGGGAATTGTGTTACCTATGAGGTAGCATTGGAACTTATGGAAACCGGGATTACAGCACTTCTTGTTGGTGTTGGACCAGGTACTGCTTGTACAACCCGAGGTGTTTTAGGAATTGGTGTTCCTCAAGTTACTGCTACTATTGATTGTGCTATGGCACGGGACTTTTATTATAAGAAAACAGGTAGATACGTACCAATTATAACAGATGGTGGAATGAGAGTAGGGGGAGATATCTGTAAGGCATTTGCATCGGGTGCAGATTGTGTAATGATTGGGAGTGCATTTGCTAAAGCTCGGGAAGCACCAGGCAAAGGTTATCATTGGGGAATGGCTACACCTCATCAATATTTACCAAGGGGCACAAGGATTCATGTAGGAACTACAGGAACCTTAGAAGAGATATTATACGGACCAGCCCATTTAGATGATGGTTCCCAAAATCTAGTCGGAGCGCTTCGTGTTGCTATGGGAATGTGTGGGGCAAAGAATATCAGGGAGATGCAGATGACAGAACTAATTATTGCCCCAGCTATTCAAACCGAAGGGAAGATATTCCAAAGGACACAAAGGATTGGGATGGGTAAATAATGTCCACAATAAATTTTTTTAAAAACCTGCATCTTACTGGACACGTTTCCTTTTCTAATTCCTCAAATGTTTCTACTCCCAAATTTTGATTGAGGAACCTTTCTATGCCATCCTTATATCGGAGTTATAACTGACAGATAATAACTATTTATAATTAGCTAACTGGCTACCTTTTGAGTAATTAAATGGTGAAATATAGGAATCCAATACCAACAGTTGATATTATTATTGAGTTAGAAGAGGGGATTGTGTTGATTAAAAGGAAGAATCCACCCTATGGATGGGCGATTCCTGGTGGATTTGTCGATTATGGGGAGTCATTAGAAGAGGCAGCAAAGCGTGAAGCAAAAGAGGAGACAGGATTGGATATAAGATTAATTACTCAACTTCATACCTATTCTGACCCCAAAAGGGATCCTCGATTCCATACCATTTCCACGGTTTTTATTGCTAAAGCGAATGGTGTACCTATGGCTTCATCAGATGCAAAAGAAGTAAAAGTATTTGATCTAAGTAACCTTCCAAAACGCCTTGCCTTTGATCACAAAAATATCCTTCAAGATTATCTAAGATATAAATTTGGCTAAAGTTGGGAAATAAATTTGTCGATATTTATAATAGAGACATAAATCTTCTTTTACAAAAGAAAAGGGCTATAGGGGTGGTGAATAAATGGAGTTAGTGAGAGATGTTGGGGATCAGATAAGGTCATATGAACCTTTTCATAAGGATAAAGAACCTAAAGAAAAACCAGTTGTTCCATTTGAAAAGGTGTTTTTAAAACCTGGAAGGGTAGAAAGAAAGGGTGTAACTTCTGAAGCTGAAATAGAGGTTTTAAGGGGTCAAGATATCGATTCGGTAACTATTTCTCGGGAAGCAAAGGTTGCCTATGAGTTTGAAAGGATAGTTAGAATTATAAGAAGAACCCCTGATGTTCGACATGAAAGATTGGCGCAACTAAGGGAGAAGATGAAAGATGGCACCTTAGTTATAAAAAAGGTGATTGAGGCAGTTGCTGAGAGGTTGAGAAATAGATTAATGGACAAAAAGGAAGAGAGTGGTATGGACCTTTTAATACCACCTGAATCTACTGCAAATGCAATTGCTGATTGGCTAGTAGGATAAAGTAAATAATTTTTGCTAAAGTTTTTTTGATATTTTGTCGATATATTAATAATGGAGATAATGGAAAATGGTAATTAGGCCGATTTCAGAAATAGCAAACTCCTTAAATCCACAGAATGTAGCAAAAAGAGAAAAGGTAAAGGGAGAAAGTGTTGGAAGGGATAAGGTAGATATCTCTTCAGAAGGAAGGATATTACATCAGGTTCAACAAGCCTCAAATATTGTTTCCGAGGCTCCTGATATTAGAGTAGAAAAGGTCGAAGAAGCAAGAGAAAGGCTAACCACAAGTTATTATTTACAGCGACAAATAGTTGAGCGTATTGCGGAGCGTATTGCTAAGGCTTTAGGTTTCTGATAATTTTATAGGGTATATAGATTTTTAAAGGGGTAAAGTAAGTGTGTAACTTTACCCCTTTTTATTTTCCCCTTGAATAGGACATCTTAAATATGATATAATCTAACAAATTACAGAAAATACGAAATTCTAAACAAACTCAAAACAAAAACTCAAAGTACACGCCTTTTTATTTGCCATCTGTGCTCAAAGAGGAGAAGTGATATGGAAAAAAGAAGGGAACCAAGCCTTGAGGAAATTGAGGCACTTATAGAAAAAGGGAAAGAGGAAGGATTTGTTACCTATTCTGAAATTGAGGAGATATTTACTCCTCTATCCATATGGCATCCACATTTAGAAGATCTATTTTCAAGACTTGAAGAGAGAAATATTGAAGTTATTGAAGAAGAGCCTATAGGAAAGGTAATTGAAGGAAAAGAAGTGGTTAAGGACTCAGTTAGGGCTTATTTAGAAGAAATTGGACAAATCCCTTTGTTAACTCATGAACAAGAGGTAGAGATAGCTAAAAAGATAGAAAGATTACAATCAAAAATTAGAGATATAGAAGTAAAGTTTGGGGTTTCTACGAGTAAATTAAAACGGTTATTCAAAGGATGGAGAGATAAAAATATAAAAAAGGAAGCTTTTCCCAAGGCTTTACAAGGCATTACGGAAGAGGAAATTCAACATATTATTCAGGAAATTGATCGCTTGCATGATGAAGTTTCGAAAAATAAGCAACGCTTTGTGGAGGCAAATCTAAGATTAGTAATTAAGGTAGCCAAAAAGTATGCAAATCAAGGGCTTCCCTTCTTAGACTTAATTAATGAAGGAAATATAGGACTAATGAGGGCTGTAGATAAATTTGACTACAAACAGGGTTATAAATTTTCAACCTATGCGATTTGGTGGATTAAACATGCTATAACCCGTGCAATAGCTGAAAAGGCAAGGACTATTCGGGTGCCAGTATATATATTAGAAGTAATAAGTAAGTTTATAAAGATTACGCGAAACCTGGTTCAGGAATTAGGAAGAGAGCCTCGCCTTTCTGAAATTGCAGAAAGGATGAAGATGGATGTTGCTAAAATTATTGAGATCGCTAATGTGGTTAAGGAACCTGATTCCTTAGAATCACCTGTTGGAGAAGAAGGAAATATTCAACTTGGGGATTTAATTGAGGATAAAAAAATCTTATCTCCTGGTGAAATAACCTTTTTAACAATACTTAAGGAACAGATAAGTAAACTGTTAGACAGATTAAGGGAAAATGAGAAAGAGGTAATAAGATTGCGGTATGGGATAGATGGGGCTTTGCCACATACCTTAGAAGAGGTAGGAAAGGTGATGGGGCTTACCCGTGAAAGAGTGAGACAGATAGAAAGAGATGCCTTGAAAAAGCTTCGTTCTTTTAAGATTAGTAAAGAATTACATGATTTTTTGATTGAGTAGTAAAGTAGTTATCAGTTTTTAGTTGTTGTCAGATAAGATATACGGATAGAGGAGTAAAATAGATGAGAGATGATGATAACGAACCGATGGAGTTGAAGATTAAAAGGATTGATGTAGCCAGAGGGAAAGCGAAAGGAGACGTGTTACTTAAGAATGCACGCCTTGTAAATGTCTTTTCAGGGGAGATATATAGAACAAATGTGGTATTAAGTGATGGTATGATTGCAGGTATAGGACAGGAATATGATTCTTCGAAAGAGGTGTATGATTTAGACGGTAAATACTTAACCCCTGGTCTTTTTGATGCACATGTTCACCTGGAGAGCTCCTTAATTAGTCCTTCGGAGTATGCTAAAGCCGTTATTCCGCATGGTACTACCTCTGTAATTATTGATCCACATGAGATAGCTAACGTATTAGGATTGAAAGGCATCGAATATATGTTGAATTCAACCTCCACACTTCCACTTACGGTATATATTATGGTTCCAAGTTGTGTTCCAGCAACTAACTTGGAAACTGGAGGTGCCACATTGACTTCGCAGGAGATATGTAAAATTTTAAAAGATTCGAGGGTACTTGGTTTAGCAGAACTTATGAATGTTCCTGGGGTATTAAACAAAATCCCACAAGTTTTACGAAAAGTGATTGTAACACAAAAGAGTGGAAAGATAATTGATGGACATTCCCCGCTACTTACAGGTCGTGATCTAAATGCCTATACTTGTGTAGGCATTACTTCAGACCACGAATGTACTGAAGTTTCTGAAGCGCGGGAGAAGATACGACTTGGTATGAGGATTATGATAAGAGAAGGCGGGGCAGCTAAAAATTTAGAGGCGCTTCTTCCTATGGTTACTGATTTAAATTACAGATGGTGTATGTTTGTATCAGATGACTTACATCCAGAAGAGATGGTATCAAGCGGTCATATGGACAGGATCTTAAGAAAGGCTGTAGCTCTGGGTGTTAGTCCTATAAAGGCTGTCCAGATGGCTACTATAAACCCTTGTGAATATTTTGGAATAAAAAGGAAGGGCGGAGTGGCGCCAGGCTACATAGCTGATTTATGTATCTTTGAAGATCTAAGACGCTTTAGAGTAAAAATGGTGTTCAAAGAAGGTAGATTAGTGGCAAAGGATGGAGAGATGGTTAAAGAGGTGTCTTCCTATGAAGATAATTCGGTTTTAAACACAGTCCACATTCCTCACCTTACACTTGACAGGTTAAAAATTAGAGGGGATACAGGGAAGGCACGTGTTATCGGCTTAATTCCAGATCAAATCGTCACTAAAAAACTTGAAATGGAGGTTAAAATAGAAGATGGCTATGTTGTATCTTCGGTAAAAAGAGATATCTTAAAGTTGGTAGTGATTGAAAGACATAAAGGGAAAGGTGCGATCGGATTAGGTTTAGTCCATGGATTTGGTTTGAAAAAGGGTGCCCTTGCCTCATCCGTTGCCCATGATTCACATAATCTTATTATAGTAGGTACGAATGATCAAGATATGTTGTTTGCCGCGCGCAAAGTGGCTGAGATGGGTGGTGGATATGTTGTTGTAGAGCGGGAAAGGGTACTTGCCGATTTACCATTACCTATCGCTGGACTAATGTCCTCCCTCACACTTTTAGAGGTTCAAGATAAGCTAAATACACTTCTTCGAACTACCCATGCATTAGGAGTAAAGGTGGAGAATCCTTTCATTACCCTTTCATTTTTAGCCCTACCAGTAATTCCAGAATTACGACTTACTGACCAAGGTTTGATTGATGTGAATGAGTTTAAGGTTGTGCCTTTATTTAGAGAGGCGAGATGAAAAGGGAGCCTGTATTGTTAATCTCTAAAGAGGATATCCAAAAAAGGGTTCAAGAATTAGCCAGAGAGATATCCAAAGATTACCGGGATAAGAAGCCTTTTGTTATATGCATCCTTAAGGGGGCATGGATGTTTATGGCTGATTTGGTGAGAGAACTTAAAGTGCCTGTAGAATGTGACTTTTTAGCAGTATCAAGTTATGGAGGAGAGACCGAAAGTTCTGGGGTAGTAAAGATCATGGCTGATTTGACTCGCCCTATAGAAGGGAAGGACGTTTTGATAGTGGAGGATATTGTAGATACCGGCCTTACTCTAAGATATCTTAAGGAGATTTTACTATCTCGAGCCCCAAAAAGTCTAAAAATTTGTACCCTTTTGGACAAACCTTCAAGACGTCAAGTGAAGATTAAATTGGATTATGTAGGATTTGAGGTTCCTGATAGATTCGTGGTAGGATATGGACTTGATTGCCAAGAGCACTTTAGGAATTTGCCATACATTGCCTACGTAGAACCAACGAATAGATAGGATATAAGGATACGTTTTACTACGTCCCTAATTAGATTAACTAAAAACCGGTGTAAAGATTAATCATTTCCTATTTAGGTTTAATGCTACAGCAGCACATCCTATACCAAAAGCCAAAAATTGATAATAGCCCTTCTCTTTCTTTAGTTCAATGGTCTCCTCTTTAACCTCTCTTATCTCACGACCTATCTCATCTATTTGGGTTTTTATTATGGTTTCTTTCTGTTCAATGAGTTTATCCCTTTCAGCCACCTCTCTCTGTAATTCCCTTACCTCATTTTGAAGTCTTGCTATCTCCTCTTCCTTTTCTCTAATAAGTGCCTCTTTGACATCCTTTAAAGTATCCAAGCTCGCTCTTAGATTTTTTACCTCTTCCTCTAGTTTAATAATTAACTCTTCCTTTTTCTTTAGAACCTCTCTTTTTACCATAATTGGTTCTGATGAAGGGATTACTAATTTCCTCCCAGGACAAATGTAGTTAGGATTTCTAATATACGTATTTCCATCATATAACCATAGCTTTGGCCAAAGCATTGGATCATGCAAAAATTTCTTTGCTAATTTGGCCAAGGAATCTCCTTTTTTTATGGTATAGATAAAATCTTCTTCATCAACTTCTAAGGCATAGGCAAAGGAAGTACTGAGGAAACTACTGATGAACATTCCTATAATTACTAATGAGATAAATTTTCGCATATACCCCACCTCCTCTCTAACCACTGATTCCACTGACCTTTAATCATTCTGTATAATCTATAGTTCTAAAATTTGAATGTTGCAGATATATAATGATTATTTGGAAGGTCTTTATTTAACCTTCCAAAGGCATAGTCTAATTGCCATATCTTTTGCTTGAATCCTGTACCTACGCATAAACCTCCATCCTTAATAGCACCAATCCTTAACGCAACCATTCCATTCCAAACATATTCTGCACCCATTCGATAGGTAATTTTAGAATCACTATCTTTATATTTCTCTTTATTACCTATGTCTAAATCTACAATTATTTCATCATTTATCTTATAGGCACATCCCATAGTAATCGAAGTAGGTACCTTTTCATCTCTAACCTTTGCATCTATATTTCTAATCATTAGAGCTAAGGTTAAATCCTCCAGGAAATCCGTTATTGCTCCTAAATCTAAGCCAACTCCCCAATCACTCCCTAAGGCAGAATCTAAATTTAGAAATGTTAGGTTTACCCCAATAACTGCTTTAGGATGAACTCGTTTGGCATAGGATATAGCATATATAGTCTCGTCTATATTGGTCTTCTTCGTAGGTCCAGCACCAATTCCAATTGACCCCGCCTCTAATTCAGCACCTTGATTAACTGAGGATAAACCCATATTCTTTTGAGCTAAGGCAATATAATTAACATCAATTACCCCAAACTTATTCGCCCGCATAAATGTTCCTTCCATCTGCTTCAGGCGGAATAAACCAGCTGGATTATAATAGGTAGCGTTAACATCATCGCATACAGCAGTAAATGCACCACCCATACCAATAGCTCTTGCACCAACCCCTTCAAACTTAAATCCTGCATAAGAGGTACTGCTTAAGACTAATAAAATAGTAATTATAAGTGCCCTTTTCATAATTCCACCCCTCTTATTTAGTTGTCAGTTATTATCTAACAACCAAAAGCTAACAACTCTTTTATTTTACAATTCCAATAGCCTTTACCTTTGTTGCCTCCTCATTCCCTGCCACAATCTTTACCTGATATACATAGATTCCATTATCTACTATATCCCCTCGTTCGTCTTTTCCATCCCAGGAAATTTCAACGGTTCCTGGTTGTGTTGATGAAAATTTATTGATCCTTTCCCACACTAAATGTCCAATAGAGTCATATATCCGAACCTCCATCCTTCCTTCAAGTGCTGAAGTTCGACACTGGATTGACACAAGATTCTGTCCATTAGGAGAAAATGGATTCTCTGTACAGATCACATCCGTTAGTAGTTCATCTGGATCCCTTACATCAATACCTAAGGTATATTTTGTAAAATGATCGATTTCCGCTATAACCATATCTTTCTCTTTATCTACCTTGCTTGGTATCTTCAACCATCCATATCCATCATAGAAGAATATACCAATCTGTGACTCATCTTTAATCCCTGCCTGTTTAAACTCATCACTTTCTGGATTGTATTCCATGGTCAATCTTACTGGTTTGCGGAAAAGTAATCCTTTTGGGGCTAATTCAAAGGTACCACCAATCGTCTTAAATCCTGTAATCTCTGGTTTATCAGTCGGTTTAACTGTAATATTAGTCTGCTTCGATAGTGCCCCTTCCGGTATCTCTAAGGTCAAACCACCATTCTTGATTGTACCACCATCTGGTCCAATTGACTTTCTCACCTCTCTTAATTGTACCAAAATCTTCTTATCCTTTATCTCCTTATTCTTGTTTCCTGCCTTATCTGTAACTATAACCGAGTATGTAATTGGCTCAGTTTGATTTAGTGGGATATCAATTACGTATGTAGCAATACCTTTTTCGATAACTCCATCTCCTGGATCCTCATCTATATCCTCAATCTCCATAGTAACTAAATGCTCACCCTCTCTATCCTTATATCTTAAGGTTGCATCTTCAACAGAAACATTATCCGAAACCTCCACACTTATCTTTATTTGGTCACCTGCTATAGCCGTTGTTGGATTAATAAATGGTAAAGAAGATATATCAGATTCGGTTAATCTTACGGTTGGTTTATCGTTATCTGTAACACTTATATTATATAAGCGACTCATTGATACATTACCAGCTATATCCTCTGCCTCGATATAATAATCTATTACCCCTGTATAATCCGAAGCCACCTTTAATCCCACTTCATACTGCCCTTTCCCTTTATTATAGGTCAAGTACACTGGTTGTTTTGTATCCTCTATTGCCTTATCAGGTTCATAATATAACCTAACATCCTTTACTCCATCCGAAATATTGTCCGAAACCTTACAGGTTACCACTACCTCATCTCCAGTTGTTCCAGATATGTTATACAAACCTGAAATAACTGGTGGTTCTTTATCTACGACCTTAATCTTATAGTTTCCACTTGTTGACTCATTCTTAGATAGATCGCTTGCCCTAACATAATAATCTATATCTCCAACATAATCACTCGCTATACCTAAAGTTACCTCATACCTTTTGGTATCAGGATTATAAACCATTGAGACTGGTGAATTGGGTGTTGCCTTATCCTTTGGTGAATATTCTAATGTGACCTTATCTATATCTCCAGTGATATTATCAGTAACTTTTGCTTCAACTACTACCTCTTTCCCAGCTTCTACCTCTAAATCTTTTAGTTCTGTAATCTCAGGTGAAATTGTATCACCAATCGAAATCGTATGCCTTCCATCTCCAGTTGGCTCCCTTCTTTTATTCCCTGCCAAGTCCTCTGCCTCCACCCAATATCTTAAATCCCCTTTAAAATTCTTGGAGATGGTTAAATCAACCCTACCATCTCGGAATTCGACTGGGGATACAGGCTTCTCTATAGCATCACTGGGTTCATATCTCAAAACCGACTTTTTAACCCCTATGTTATCAGTTATTGTGGCACGTATGGTTATAGTATCCCCTGTATCTGCCTTTAATGGATTATCCGAATTTAGGATTATAATAGGCTTATCATCATCCCTAACCTCTATCTCATATTCCCCTTCACCATAAGGATCCCTTATCTCATTTCCTGCCTTATCACTTGCTTTTAGATAGTAGGTTATCTTCCCAACCTTATCCTTTGCAATAGGGATCGTAGTCTTTGTCCCTCCACCCTTTTTCCCTGGAAGTTTAATCTTGACCTCAACCTCTTCTCCATCGATCGGTTTATAATAAAGGTTTGCACTCTCAAGTTCTACATTATCAGTTATCGTAGCCCGAAGTTCCACTGGATCTCCTGTTGTTGCCTCTTTAATCTCAGTAACTTTGATTATAGGTGGATCATCATCCTTAACCGAAATTTTGTAGGTTCCATCCTTTGGATCACGTGCCTCATTTTCATCCTTATCCACTGCTACGATATAATACTCTACCTCTCCTTCCTTATCCTCCATTTCTATTGTCTTTGAATATACATCATCACCCACCTTATCCATAACCAAAACAGTCTCACCGACTGCTCCTATCTTGTAATAATGTAAGGTAACCCCCTCCTCTTTTAATTCTACATTGTCTTTGACTGTAGCCTCAATCTTTACTGGATCACCAGTTGTCCCTTCGGTATCCCCCGTTGCCTTTTCTATCGTAGGTGGGGTATTATCTGAAACAATAATCTCTCTACTTTCTCTAACTGAATTGTTTGCCTCGTCCTTAACGGTTATCTCGTATTTTATCTTACCAATGAAATCCTTGGAAATCTCTAATTCAACAGTCCCCTTCATAAAATCAACTGGTTCTGGTGGAGAAACTATTGCCTCATCTGGCTCATATTGTAATGTAGCTTCCGTAATCTCTATATTGTCTTCCATAACTTGAGTAGCGATAGTAATTATATCCCCTGCCTTAGCAGTCTTTGGATTCTCATTACTCAATATCAAGGTAGGTTGGTCATTATCCGTAACCTTAATCTTATAGGTTCCATCTCCTGTTGGTAATCTTACCTTATTTCCACTTTCATCCTCTGCCTGGAGATAATATTCAATGGTACCCACCTTGTCCCTTGCTACTGGAATCATTATCTCTGTATTTCCATTTTGATCTAAGGTCAATGGAAGTTCCTTTTCAGTCCCATCAATGGGTGTATAAAAAAGGCTTGCCTTTTTTACCTTGATATTATCAATTATCTTAGCCGTAACCTTTTTGTCTTCACCAGTAGTCGATGATGTGTCCCCTCCACCAGTAATGATTGGTGGGTCATCATCCGTTATAGTAATAGTATATGTACCATCCTTTGGATCACGTGCCTCTTTTCCAGCCACATCTTCTGCTATGATATAATAATTGGCCTTTCCTACCTTATCCTTATCCAATTGAATTGTTGCCTTGTAGACATCCCCTCCACTAGTAGTCATCTCTACTTTGTCTTCTTCTTTACCTATATTGGTCCAATACAAGGTTACATTTTCTACCTCTGTATTGTCAGTAACTGTAGCCTCAATCTGTACTGGATCACCAGTTGTCCCTTCGGTATCCCCTGTTACCTTTTCTATCGTAGGTGGTTCTGTGTCAGATACAAAAATCTCTCCTTCCTTTTCTTCTTTATTATTAGATGTATCTATAGCCACCACCTTATAATCGATCCTTCCTCTAAAATCATCCTTTATCTTTAAATCCGCTGTACCATCCATAAAATCAACAGGTGATGCTGGTGAAACAATTCCCCCTGGAGGTCTTGTGGTATATTCTAACCATGCCTCTTTTACCGAGATATTATCTATAAGATCGGCTTCAATAGTCACTGTACCTCCGGATTCAGCATTTGTTGGATTATTCGGAGATAAGACTATTACAGGTGGTTCATTATCATTGACTGTAACCTCATAATATCCATCACCCTTTGGAACCCTTGTCTCATTCCCTTTCAAATCTTTCACCTTTATATAATAAGGTATCTTTCCAATCTTATCTCGAGCTACCGAAATAGTAGCAGTAGCAGGTGAACCGAATCTAAAAGATACCTTCTCCTCTCTTCCATCAATTGGGGTATAATATAAATCTGCACCCTTTATACCGATATTATCATCTAATCTTATCTCAATCTCTACATCCTTTCCAGTATTTGTAGAAATATCTCCAGGAACATCCTGGACCGTAGGTGGATCATTATCAGTTACCGTTATCTTATATTCACCGGATAAAGGCTCCCTTCGCTCATTATCTAATGTATCGAAAATAATTATATAATAAGGGATTATACCAACCTTATCAGGCGCCATTTTAATTGTCCAGGCATAAACATCATCGCCCTCTCTCTCCATCTCCTTTACAGTATCAATCTCAGCACCGATCTCCCTATAATAGATATTAACCTTTTTAATCCCAACATTATCCGTAACAGTAATACCTATCTTTACTGACTCACCTGTTGTACCAGAGGTATCTCCAGTAACACTGGCTACCTTAGGAGGTGTTACATCAGATACGGTAATGGTCCCCTTCGCAGTCCCTATATTTCCAGCTTCATCCTTAACCGTCAATAAATAAGTAAATTTACCTTTAAAACCGTCCTTTATCTTCAATTCGGCTGATTTCCCCATAAAATCGATCTTTCCATCCGCATCACTGACTGCATCATTATCCCAGGTTAATACCGAAGATGTAACCCCGATATTATCTGAAAAATCTCCTCTTATAGTAACCTTTTCACCAGTTCCTGCCTGAGTTGGATTAGTATCTTCAAACCATGCCCTTGGTTCCTCATCATCTACTACATTCACTACATAATATCCGCTGCCTTTTGGATCCCTCGTTATATTACCAGCCTTATCCTTTGCCTTAATGTAATAGGTTATTGTGCCAACCTTGTCGTTAGCAACGGGTAAGGTTGCCTTTGCAGAGGTTCCAAAGGTAAATGGTGTAGTAGTCTCTGGTTTATCAATTGGTGTATAGTGCAAGGTAGCTGTATCCAATTCAACATTATCTGTGATTTCGCAAGTTATCTCTATATCATTTCCAGTTCCAGTTGATGGAACGTCCCCTGGTTGAACATTTGTAATCTGTGGTGGGTCATTATCCGTAACCTTTATCCCATAAGACCCTTCTTTGGGTTTCCTTGCTGTAAGACCTGAATTATCTTCAGCAACTACATAATAACTAACTATCCCAACCTTATCTTCAGGCATTTCAAGCCTTATCTCGTAATAATCGCCTGAATCATTTGGCATCGTAACGATTGTCTCATCAACCTCTCCTATCTTTTTATAATGCAGACTAACCTTTTTCACACTCATATTATCTGTAACGGTTGCACCAATCGTAATCAAATCACCTGTAGTACCCGATATATCACCAGTTACATTCTTTATCTCAGGTGGTGTATCATCACCAATAGCAATTGTTGCAGATTCTGATGCACTATTTCCAGTGGCGTCTTCCACCTCTACTTGGTAATTAATTATCCCACTGTAATCTTTAGTTATAGTTAGATCAACTGACTTATTCATGAAATCGACAGGTGAATCTGGAAAACTTATAGCCCTAGAAGGACTCCATGTAAGACGAGCCTTCGTAACTAAAATATTATCTGAAAAGTCACCCCTTATAGTTATCTTATCCCCTGCCTGAGCAGAGGTTGGATTAGAGTCTGATAAGGAAACCTCTGGTGGAGTATTATCAGAAACCTCTATTTTATAGCTCCCAATTTTAGGATTTCTTTTCTCATTTCCACTTTCATCCCTTGCCTTCACATAATAAGTAATTACTCCAACCTTATCCTTTTTAATAGGAATATCTGCTTGCCATATATCTGATCCTTGATCCTTGGTTAAAGACAATTCAATTTCTGCTTCACCAATTGGTGTATAGAATATTGAAGCAGAATATATCCCTAAATTGTCGGTTATCGTGGCTGTAACTTTCTTGTAATCATCTTC
Organism: bacterium; assembly: GCA_030017475.1. GTDB lineage: Bacteria > UBA9089 > JASEIO01 > JASEIO01 > JASEIO01 > JASEIO01. The sequence continues at coordinate 38,893 of JASEIO010000010.1, forward strand.
TGTCCCGGCTAATATGTCCCCAGTCACATTAGTTATCTCTGGTGGGTCATTATCCTTTACTGTAATCTTATAGGTACTATCAGCAGGGTCTCTTGTCTTATTACCGGATGTATCCTCCGCAATGATATAGTATTCCACCTCTCCAATCCTTTTGTCCTCCATAATTAAGGATTTGCTGTATACATCCCCATCTCCTTTATTTTCCATTTGAGGTACAGCCTTTTTATACTCCGTGTCTCCTATCCTCTTATACCATAAGTCAACCGAAGCTACTCTTACATTATCCGTGACTGTTGCAGATATCTCTATAGGATCACCTGTTGTTGCCTTTGTATTACCAGTTGCATTTGAGATAACAGGGGATGTTCTATCAGCTACCACAACAGTATTATCAGTCTCTGATATCGAATTTCCAGCGGCATCTCTAACGGTTAAGGTGTATTGAAAAGACCCAGTAAAATCATCCCTTATCTTTAATATAGCTGATTTCCCCTTGAAATCTATCCAATCATCCGGCGCATCTATTGCATCATTTGTCCAGGTTAATATAGCCTCTGTAACTCCAATATTATCTCCAAAATCCCCTTTTATCTTTATTCTCTCTCCTGACTCAGCCTTTGTTGGATTATCATCTGATAAAGAGACAAATGGTGGATCATTATCCGTAACCGTAACATTATATACACCATTTCCAGTTGGTAATCTTCTCTCATTACCAGCACTATCCTTTGCCTTGATATAGTAGGTGATTGTACCTACCTTATCCTTTGCTACAGGTAAAATAGCATTCCATGTGTCTCCCCCTACCCTTTTAACAAAATCTGTCTCTTTTTCTGTACCACCAATAGGTGTATAGCATAGGATAGCTCTATCTACCCCTATATTATCAGTTATAGTAGCAGAAATCTCTTCATCTTCACCAGTTGTTGCTGTTATAATATCCCCTGTTGCACCTGAGATCTTTGGTGGGTCATCATCCTTTACAGTTATCTTATATGTTTCAGTAGGTGGATCTATCGTCTCATTCCCGGCAGCATCACAAGCAATGATATAATAAGGTATCTCCCCTTCTTTATCAAATCTTGAACCTGCTAATATTAATACCCAAACATCATCTCCTTGATCTCTCATAGGTAAATCTACATACGAAGCACCACCAATAGGAAGATAATAAACCCGAACCTCCGAAACCTTTACATTATCCTTTATCTTTGCCCAAATCTCTAATGGATCACCAGTTGTAGCCTCAACATCACCTGTTGCCTCAGTTATAGTAGGTGGTTCATCATCATCAATGATAGTCACGGTTTGACTACAATCTTCCCAACCTGCACTCGGTGATTCAGAAACGGTAATCGTATATTCACCTATTGTAGTGTCTTTATAGTGGAAACTTATTTGGGATTCACCACCAGCTATAGTTACAGTAGTTACTGGTGTCCATGGGTCAACACCTAAAGAAAATTCCCCGGTTTTAGAAGTCGTAGTTAAGGCAATTTTGGTATCTTTCGTAACATTAACTGGATTATTAGCTGCATCTTGAGTTTGCACAATAATATCAAAGGTTGGCTGGTTTATACAAGCGGTTCTTTGAGGTGTTATGATAGATAGGTGATGAATCTGCGCCAATGCTATTCCCTCTATTCCCAAAACAATCCCTAAACCTAAAAATAAGGCTAAAAACTTTTTCATCATTCTCACTCTCCCATTCTTTAATTTTGCTGATTGATATCAACCAATAAAAATAGCTACGTTACACACACGATTATTCTCCCCTCCCAAAACTCCGCCTGTGCCTTCCTTGGCTCTTAATCCTATAGTCCAGCACAACGAATTCGGAGGAATTCGTGCTAAACGTAGCTTACCTATAGACTTTCTCTTTACTTTCTTTATCGGCTAAAATCTGAATAAACTTAAGGATAAATTACAAAAAATCCAAAAATTTTTGAAAAAAATTTCTACCTGTTTATTAGCACACCCACATTTGAAAGGTAGATGTAAACCAGTTGCAGGATACTGAAATGGAATGTATGAACTGCGGAAAGAAAGGTACAATTTCATACATATTAAGGGTATGTTTGGATTGCATAAGGCGAGATTTTACGAAGGTCATTTTTCATATAAAAGAGATTCATAAGGAAACCCGGGATTGCCTATAAAAAGATTATTTCCCCCGGTAGGAGGAATTCCTTACATATTTACTTACTACCTTTAGGATCTTCCCCATCTCTTCTTTGTTATAAGGCTTTATCCCCCTCAGTCCTTCATCCATTGCATTTTCTGGTAAAAATTGTTGTAAGACATATCTTTTTGCACCACTAATCTGTTTTGCTATCTCTTCCATAGCATCAACAGTCAATAAGGTTGGAACAACCGTTGTCCTAAATTCATAATCAATTCCACTATTCATCAAGATATCGATACTCCTTTTTATATCTCCTATATCTACTTTGGAATTTGTAACCTTCCTATACCTTTCATTAAGAGGGGCCTTTATATCCACAGCTACATAATCAATCAATTTCTTATCAATCATCTCTTTTAAACTCCTTGGATTTGTCCCATTTGTATCAATCTTTACTAAAAATCCTAAATCCTTAATCTCCTTTATAAGGCCTTGAAGCCCTGAATGGATTAGTGGTTCTCCACCAGTCACCACAACCCCATCAATCCAATCCCTTTTTTCTTTTAGATAAGAGGCTATGCGAGAAAAAGGGATTGAATCTATCTCCTCTGGATGGAATATCAATGGATGATTATAACAAAATGGACATCTTAGATTGCAATTTGGTAAGAAGATCACACACGTTATCTTCCCATCCCAATCAACTAATGAACTCTCAATAAAACCCTTTATTTCCACTTTAAATATTTCTCAAAATCTGAAGGCAATTCTCCGTCAAATCTCCAGAGTACTTTATCATTATTCAAGATCAAAATTGTTGGAACATGCTGGACCTCATAAAAACTTCCTTCAGCCAGTCCATCGACTGTATCTAAATCATAATAATTGAATTTAACCTTTGGATCGACATGCTCAATAAGGGATAAAATCCTCTCCTTTGCAACCTTACATCCATGACACATCTCTTTACCAAATAACTTAATCTCCATCTTCTCCTCCATTTCCGTTTTGAGAGTTTTTACAACCTATATCCAAAGCCACTTTAATAAAACACAGAAGATAGACCTTCTAAGGAAAACAATACGAAACGCCTTTTACTACCTTCAAACTTTCAAGGGAACGGAAAGTATTCCCTTAATTTTCTTTCTTTTCTATACCTAAGAGTTCATCTATTATCTCTTTGACTAAAGCGGCTGACTCTGGATGACGCATTACTAAAATATTTGCTCCAGCCAAACAAAGGGAGATGGCAGTTATTGCCTCCCAAATAATCCCTCTTTTTTTAATATCTCCGAAATTCGGATCTTCTATTCTTACCTCCTTTACCTTCCATGCTTCTCTTCCTAAATTACAAATCATAGGCATCTGCATCTTTTGATCCCCTTGGATTAGGGCAGCCAACCTGCCTCTTTCCATAACAGAATAAGTGTATTCTAAACCGTAGCCCAACCCACCGGTTGTGGGATCAATAACAATTCGATCATCCTGTACCCCTAAGTTTCCAAGTAGAATATTTAGCTGCTTGCATAAATTCACATCGATTGGGGTTAAGGCAGATACTAAATGTTTATAACCAATAGCAGAAGCCCCAATTACCTTGTAATTTTCTTCTTTTGCAGGACCAAGTAAGATATTTTTCCCTTCACATGTCGAAGATACACTTTTAAGTACCTCTCCATCCTTCTCTACATTTCCAGATCCATAGACAATTACTGGAACTGGAACAGCATCTGTAACCTTCTTTGCTATTTCAGCTGCCTCTTCTGCGGATCTATTCTCTCCGGTTGGATCGGTTGAGACAAGTTGTAAACAGACGAGCTCTGCTTTATATTCCTCTACACATTTCTTCGCCCAAGCCACTGGATCATCCAAAACATCTCGGAAAGGCTCTAAACATGCAGGTGCCCAATCCACTGGTTTTATATCATAGACCTCTAACGCAATCTTAGGTGGATTAGGGATTTCTCCTTCAAAGGTATGAAAAGGAAGAGCAGTTTCTCCACCTATTTTAATAGCATTTTCTCCAACTCCAATTACCTCTTCCCTAATCCTTCCGTTATACTTACATTTTGGTAATTCAATCATTCTGCATCCCTGGTATATTTTTGATCTCTAATAATATACCTTAAACGAGAAAAATGCAAGAAAAAGTCAACTGAAACTTACCCACATCTTAGGACAAGATTGTACAGAAAAGAGTATCTTCTATCTTAAAAATGTATTCAGATGAGTT
>JASEIO010000110.1 GCA_030017475.1 bacterium
GGCAAAATTTCACCAAAGGGTGAAGCCGAATTAACTACTGAAGAAAGACTCTTGCGGGCAATTTTTGGAGAAAAGGCAAAAGAAGTTAAGGATACCTCTTTAAGGTTAGAACATGGGAAAAAAGGAAGAGTGATTAAGGTGAAAGTTTTCTCCCGAGAGGCAGGGCACAAATTAGAACCAGGGGTAATAAAGCGAATTGAGGTTGAAGTGGCTGAAATTCGAAAGATTCAGGCCGGGGATAAATTAGCTGGTCGCCATGGAAATAAAGGAGTGATTTCTAAAGTCCTGCCAATTGAAGATATGCCATTTATGGAAGACGGAACTCCGGTTGACATTATTTTAAATCCCCTGACAGTTGTTTCAAGAATGAACATTGGTCAAATTTTAGAGACCCATTTAGGTTGGGCAGCCAAAAAACTCGGTTATATTGCCATTTCTCCAGCTTTAAGTGGAGCAACTGAAGAGGATATAAAAGAAGAATTAAAAAGAGCCGGTCTTCCTGGAGATGGAAAAGTTGTCTT
>JASEIO010000111.1 GCA_030017475.1 bacterium
CAAAGACCGTTGTAGACTTAAATGGCGATGTCCTCTATATAAACTTCCTTATGCAGAAAGGATCACTCGGTGTGAAAATGCTCATATATGTTCTGATACTGAATACGGAAGAACTATCTATACCCATCCTCACTGGGATTATAGAGTCTTTACTAGAATCCCTCGCTCATCTAAGCTGTGGAAAGAGAAGATGAAAAGACGTTCCAGTTCTGAACGGTGTAATAAACGCATGAAGGTTGATTATGAGTTAGAAAACGCTAAAGTACGTTCTACTAAACAGTGGTTTGTTAGAACTGCTCTTATTGCTATGTGCCAACACATGGATGCTTGGTACAACGAATGGATAAAGGCTGCTTGATCTTTTCTATTCAGACAGTTCATAATTCCTTAAAGGATAAGTGTGTCTTCCTACCGTTTGATTCTAAGTACTAACCTCTATTTTTACCCAATCTTATATTTTCAAAGAACGATTTTTTTATTTCTTTGTTAGCATCTCTTTAAAAT
>JASEIO010000011.1 GCA_030017475.1 bacterium
GTTGTAATCTATAATGATACCATCTCCTGTAGCAGGAGTAACAGGAAATTCACTAATATTTATCTGATCTACCCATCCTGTTCCGGTATTATCCATAAATTGATACATGGAAGATGGTATCTCGATTCTACTCTGTGCACTTAAGTCATAATACCACAGTCTTATAGTATTTGGATTTACATCTTTATTACCCAAATCATAGGTACCTATGATAGGGGCATTATTAGTACCATATTCAAACAGCTCTTCACCCATAACAAGCCTTCCTCCACCGCCAGTTCCAACCTCTTCTCCTGTTACCTTTGTACCTCTTACCTCTTCTCCTCCCTTTCCAACTGGCTCTGAAGATACTGTATTTGGTGATATATTTACCCTAAAATAATCCTTACCTGATTCCTTTATACCTGTTGTCTCCCTCCAACCATCCAATGCTGGATCTGGGATCTCTGTTTCTAAATCCATAACCCCATTATTGTTTCCACCCTCAACTGTTCCAGTTGGTATATTTATCTCTGAGAGGAATGGTACTGTTCCTGATTCCTCTAAGGTCATTATATCACCTGGTGTATCCGATTTTAGGGTGAATTTGTCTGTTGTAATGTCATAGCTCATAGTTACCTTTGCATCTGATGCATTTATCTCATTTATCAAATTCTGTACTGTTGGATAATTTGTGGCATTTATTGGACGGGATACATACCGACCAGATGTTGTGATGATTGTAATTGTTCCATTAACCGTTCCACCATCAAATTGATCCCATCCACTTGCCAAGTCAACCGTTGATGGACCTGCAATAACCTCTGACCCAGATACAATAGCTGGAAATGCCTCTGTATCAACAAAGTTATTTATAACCTTTCCATCTTTATCCAATTGCAATATACCCTTTGCCTCTTGGTTTTTGTTGTAATAATAATCTGCAGTTACCTTTTGTGCTTTTAAAGGGATGTAGTCTATACATACATTATCACCTGCACTAACCTGTAGTGTAATCTGATCAACACCATTTGTTCCAGTATTATCAGAAAATGTATAATTGGTTGTAGCTATGCCATTTACATATACTATCAAGTTATTAGGGTCAACTAAAGGGCTTTCTAGATCATAGGTATTTGTCCCTGCTGTGGCATTGATTACTACGTAGTTAGATATTACCTCCCTTCCTTCTGGGGCATAGTAATAATCAGCCTTTATCGCTACATTATCTCCTGGTGCCTCTATAAACTCAATCTCATCAACTCCTCCTGGTCCAGTATTATTGTGAAACATCCAGTCAGTTCTTGGTCTTTGCTCTATACCATTTAAATAAACCCTTAGGGTTCGAGAATCAACAAGGTTTGAATCCAACTTGAATCTCGTTGCTACACCATTCCCAGTGCCAATTTCTGCATCCTTTACCTCTTTAAATATAATTTGGTCAACACCACCTGGTCCAGTATTGTTTGATACATAATAGACTGTCCTTGCCTGGATTACTTCATCGACCTTTGCAATTAGGGTTGTTGGGTCGACAGATGTCTCATCTAAATTAAATCCAATCCTATCATAACTTGCTGTTATCTTAACCCCACTACCTGGTGGATCTTTAAAGGTAATCTCATCCACTCCATTTGGTCCTGTATTGTTTGAGAATGTGTAATTCGTAACCTCTGTACCATCTTGATAAACCTTAAGACTTAGATAATCGACATCTGGATTTGCCAATTGGAAGGTTCTTTTTACGCCGTCCCCCAATCCTACATATTCATCGGTTACCGCAATCTTATCATTTCCTTCTCCTACCTCTTCTCTTGCTTTATAGAAATAGGCATTTGTATTTATCAACTCCCATGTCTCTGGTTTTACTGCCTTCCATCTTACATATGTTCTATCAGGATGCATAGGATCAAATAGATGGGTAAATAGGATAACCATCTCCACTGAGGTATTGAACGTACCCAATGGAATCTTAGCCTGGGAGAAGAACCCACATCCAGTAGTCTTTGGGTTTTCGGATAATTCTATATCAATCCCCACCCCATCAGGTTTTATATTAAACCTATCTGTTCCCTCATCATACTCTATGGTTACATTCGCCTGACTCGATTTATTAATGGCATTCATTAAATCCTTAGGGGTAGTGAAGATATCAAGTGAAAATGTAGCCCCATTAATGGTTATTGTTCCATCTGGGGTTGATTCAAAGCCGGCATCTATCCAATTCTTCGTTATATCTATCCCTTCTCCCGCAGATGCAACAGATGTTGACCTAACACCTTTAGTGAATGATATCTTTTCTTTATCAATCATAAATGGAGATTCTGAATTCAAGTTGCCAGCTATCCTTATCTCATTAGTTGCCTTAGCTGGAAGTACATCGTTCATCTCTATCTTTATATTCTCTATTGGTTTACCAACATTGATTATTGACTTACCAGTTAAGGGATCAATCTTTAACCCTGAATTCTTTTCTCGTTCTGCATTCCAACCCTGGACATGGAATCCAGTTGATGGATCGACATAATCTCCATCTCGATCAAAATCAAATGCACCAGCCCTTGAATAATGGGCTAAATGACATCCCAATTCCTTTAAGATAAAGTAACCATCCCCTTCTATAGCTATATCTGTATCCTTACCTGTCTCTTTCATTGCCCCTTGAGTATGTATGGTTTGTAATTGAGCAATCTTTGTACCTAATCCAATCTGCTTTGGATTCTCTCCACCTCGACCTTCTCTTGGGGCATTTGCTGACTCAAGCATCTCACTAAACTTACTTGAGAATAAGGCCCTTGATCTCTTATAACCCACGGTATTTACATTGGCTACATTATCACCAATAAGATCCAACCACGTCTGGTGGAGCTTTATCCCTGTCACACCTGAATACATAGATCTAAACATAGGAATATCCTCCTCATCCCCAAATTCCTTTTCGGTTTTTAGATTAAACTCCCTTTACTAAAGTGTTATCTGTAACCCACAACCTTTTAGACATTTTTTCTTAAGAACCAATAACTGCTCTTACCTTACCTTTACATTCCCCTTAAATGCATCCCTTCCACCCCCTTGTTGTATCTTCATCTTTTCTTGGGTATCCTTATAGATGATAAAAACCTGTGTCTCTTCCTGGGTGCGAAAGTATCTATTTACTTTAGCAATACCCGCCGAAGCTTTCTCAAGCCATATTCTATGATGTATGTACATAATTCCATCCTCCTTGTATTTATTAAGCTAGAAGGATTAAGCCTTTTTATCAAACCGTGGAACATCCTGCCAACAACTTACTACTTACAACTAATGATTACATTCGTAGTCTCATTATCTCCATCAGCATCCTGTCCCATGTGGTTATGGTTCTACTTGAAATCTGGAATGATCTCTCAGCTAAGACCATATTTACAAATTCAGCGGTTATATCTACATTGGACATCTCTAATCCCCGTGAGATAATATCTCCAAAGCATTCTTCGCTTGCTGACCCAATCTCTGCCTCTCCAGAGTTTGCAGATTCTCGGAACATCGTGGCATCCTCTTTTATTAATCCAGAAGGATTTTTGAATCTTGCCAAGGCGATTTGGGCTAAAGGGAGATGTTTCTTATTGGAATACTCTCCAATCAAAAATCCTTGGGTATCAAACCTTACACCCTTTAAGATACCCTTAGGATACCCATCCTGGTCTATCTCTACATCATTCGCGTGCTGGGAGAATTGAGTTAAATCCGAAAGATCAATGTCTATCTCCAATCTATTAGCCCCATACCCTGATGGTGGCGAACCATTATAATCCTTTGGATAAGGGGTGTCTGGTGGATCGAGGTAGATCCCTTGAAATCCAATTGTCTTTCCTCGCCTTATCCCTGAATCCTCATCAAAGGTCTTTGGATCAGATGGTGATTGAAAGATTTCTGATATAAACCCATTATATTCCCCATTGGCATCAAAACGTATCAAACCATATCCAGATATCTTACCCTCTTCCACTGGATTTTTTACATACCAAAGCCAGTAATTTGTATCCAATCTTTCAAAGGTAAAGTTTAATGGGAAGCTATTCCCTAATGAATCATAAACGGATTCAGATATATTGTATTCGTATTGCTCTTGGGACCTTAATTCTGCAATAACAGGAGAACCTGTACCTGCTTTAATAATAGGTGTTATAAGATCTCCGTTAATCTCATCCCCTAAATTGGGTGTAAATTTGATTGGCTCTTCCCCTGTTATCTGTCCATTTGGAATGAATATGGCTACATCATTACCCGCTATATTGATGGTGAAGAAATCCCTTCCATCTTGGGTTTTGTATATCCAATCATCCCTTTTTGGATCAGGAATCTCTTCGGTTATATCTAATACATCATTTGCCTTATGAATAGCAGTTTTAGAATTTATATCTGTATCTATAAAGCAATTCTTAACCTTACCATAATTCAAACCTTTTATATCCCCTTCCAATTGAAGGATGCCTGAGGTAGCGGATTTAGTACCTGTTTTCATATGGATCCTTGTGAAGAATCCAGGTATCCTTCTTGGTTCTGCATCTATCTGTCCTATAAATCTTCCTTCTCCTTTACCATAGGCCCTGCCGGAAATTATTTCCCGACCGGTTCTTGGATTATATTCTACCCTACCTTTAACGCTACCAATAACCGTCCCAATGAAATCCATCTCATGCTCTACATAGACCCCTTCAACATATCCTTTAACAAGCCCTTTAATCTCACCTGAGATTGTACCTACAGCGGATCCAACGAACCTGGCTACATTCCAAGGATCAGTCGAAATGGTTCCGTCAAGACTACCATCAAATGTTCCAATTGCGGATGTATAACCTTCGTACTTCCCTTCGATATCTCCATAACCTTGAACTTCACCTACAATTCGACCAAGAATTGCGTAATCATCTAATATCCCGTAACTTCCATAAATGGCATTTACCTCTCCATCGAAGTAACCAAGGATTTTTTGATCTCCTCCTCTTAATCTAACCTCTCCTTCAATTGTACCTGTATTCTGAAACGAAGAGGCGATAAGGGACCTAATAATTGCTCCTACATTAGACCCTTTAGTCCCTTCATCCGCTGCTGTTGTTGATGCAGAATTGATTGAACCTGTAATTTCACCTTCTATCTTGATATTTGCATCTACATAACCTTTGCCCGAAAACTCCCAGGCATTAACTTCCGAATGCTTAATCTTTCCAGAGATTTCACCATGTGCTCCTTGATAATCCTGGTCAGTCTGTGCACCTCTACCTAATACTTCACCAGAGACTGTTCCATAGGCAGATCCGATTAGATTACCACTTGCCTTTACAGCTGCATTTATATAATCCGTAGCTCCAACTGGTCCAGGTCTATTAAAGACCTCTCCGTTTACATTCACCTCTCCTCTCCAATCACCATCTACCTCTCCCTTAATTATGGCTGTAGTACCAGTAATAGGGGTGCCAGTTACAGGTCCATTTATAATTCCAGTAATATCTCCTCGGGCATAACCAGTAACCAAACCTTCAATAGTTCCTGTTACTATAAAATCCCCATTTAGCATAACATTTGTACCGGTATTTGGAGTTCCAGTAGCTCTATCCCAGTATCTCCCTGTTATGGTGGCATTTATCGTCCCTATAGCTGAACCGATAATCTTCCCATTAATTGTCGCAAGGGTTGGTGGATCCACCCAATTATTGTCTCCATCACCTCCACCAGCAGGTATGATATTATAAAAGTTACTCCATCTTACCCCATCTGATTCCAGTCCTGCTTGTCCCTGAACATGTCCACCAGTTACCTTCGTGGTATCCACTGTTCCTGTAGCTGATCCAATAATCTGTCCAGTAACCTTTCCTCCTGCCTCTAAATAACCATCTATATCCCCAATTAAATGAAAGGTGTGAGATTGGACTTTGGCAGAAAAACTGGCATTATTGATTGTTCCAATCGATGAGCCTGAAACTATTCCATTTATATAAGAGATTAATTGAGGAGTCTCTCCAGTATCGGTAGATGTAACATCCCCTTTTATTTTCCCAGTAAATATTACTACACTCCCACTTAACATCCCTCGTCCCTCGATCCTTGCTTCATGAACCTCACCAATTGTATGTCCTGTCAATTTACCAATTGCATATTGCCCAAGGGTCATTCCTTTCACTGTTCCAATTGCAGTGGCATTATTTTTAATCGTACCGTCAATCTGGCCTAATACCTTTCCATCGATATATCCTTCACCGCTCATTCTGTCCATAAGGCACCCTTTGATCTTAGCTCCCTCTAAATCCGGTACCTTTTCCTCATGAATCGTAAGATGTCTACCTGGTACTTTGTTAGATATGGTAAATCTATCAATCCTTGGATCATATGAGATAACAACACCTGCCAATTCTGAATTGTTGATCTCATGGATTAAACTATTAAGACTTTCATACTGTGATAAAGGGCGGGATGTATAATCATTTATAGTAATTGTTCCATCAGGGTTGTCCTCTTGGAAGGCTTCGGTTGGTTTTTTTGTAAGATCCAATACACCTCCCCCATATTGTACTTCCGAGGTAGACATAATCCTTGGAGTTTCAGGATCGTAGGTTTCTGGATCAATTGGAGTAAACCTAAAGTAGAGATTATCTGGGTTTTGGGGTTCAAATAGATGTTTGAATACAATCCTTATATCCTTCCCTTTAATCTCCCCGACAGGGATTTTACATTCAGTAAAGAAGCCAATAGGTGAGGTCTCAGAAGGCATCTCTTCTAATCTTAAATCATCCCCTAAGATGTCTTGCTCAATTGTCCATTTGTCTTCTGTCTCATCATATGAAATAGTAACATTTGCCTTCTGTGACTCATTTACAGCCTGAATGAAGTCCTTAACCGTTGCATAATCCGATAGCACAAAAGTAGCTCCATTAATTGAGATTGAACCGGTAGGAATTCTTTCAAAACCAGCCGTCTTCCAATCTCTACTGATATCCAATGCTGATCTAACCAAATCTGGCTTACGAGCTAATGTATTGTCTGAATGCCACCAGAATCCAAAATCGTCTTCATAAACAAATCTTCCATCCTCTGTAAATCCATAATTTCGACTTACTACCTCTTCAGTAGATTTGGCCGATGCGGTAAACCCTATTTCAATAGGAGAGATAGGGATAGGTTGATCACTACTTAAATTTCCAGTAAGTTTTAGGTTATCTGTAACCTTTGGAGCTAAAATCTCTCCAAAATCAACTCTTATGTTTTCAAGAGGTTTATCTGTATACACTATACTCTTTAGTGTCTTAGGATCAATCTTCAATTGACCATTTTCCGGATTTCGCTCTGCCATCCAGCCTTGAACAAAAAAGCCATTTCCGGGATTAACCAAGTTTCCATCCGAATCGAAATCAAAACTACCAGCTCTTGTAAAATGTTCTAAATGACATTCTATCTCCTTCAAGATAAAGAATCCTTCCCCTTGTATAGCTAAATCCGTATCTTTTTCAGTATCATTAATCCCTCCCTGAGTATGTAAAACCTGAATAGTGGCATTAGTAACCCCCATACCGATCTGCTTTGGATTCTCACCACCCCGTCCATTTCTTGGCGAAAAGGCACTCTTTAAGGTTTGATTAAAAAGTTCTTCAAATGTAACCCTTGATTTTTTAAATCCAATAGTTTGAGCATTCGAGATGTTATTTCCGATTACCTCTAACCATGTTTGATAACTATTTAAGCCTGATATCCCTGCGTATAATGCCTGAAACATATTACACCCCCGAACGAAGAACTAAAAAAGCCACGGGTACCTTCCGTGGCAAAGATTTACTCCTCCAACCTCATCCTATAAAAATGGCTGGGCGGCAGAAAAGAAAAAGGCGTGAACTAAAGACTGGGGCGAGGCTTTAGTTACCTTATTTCTTCTTTTGCCGTTTCAGCCTTTTTTGGCTTTAAGATCTGGGCCGTGAACACAGTTTCACAATTCTATAATATATATCGGCAGAATTAGTTCAAAACTTGAGTGCGATACAAAAGAAATAGGTATTTTTTTGTAATATATTGCAAATACAAAACTTAGCCACTGATTACATTGTGGCTTTTTTCTTGACATTTAGTCGATCTTCTATTATATTTTTAATATCAGAGAAGATTTGAGAAAGGAGGAGAAGATGTCACAAGATATTCAAAAGGAGATTGGAATTGTTAAGGTGTCAGATGAAGTGGTGGGAACGATTGCTGGACTGGCAACTGTTGAGGTTCCGGGAGTGGCTGGAATGAGTGGAGGGATTGTAGATGGATTTGCAAAACTACTAACTGGAACACAGTTAACTAAAGGCGTAAAGGTTGAAGTTGGTGAAAAAGAAGCAGCAATTGATCTCTCAATTATTGTAGATTATGGAGTATCAATCCCTGAGGTGGCTTGGAAGGTTCAAGAAAATGTTAAAAGGAATGTAGAGCAGATGACTGGTTTGAATGTGGTAGAGGTAAACGTATATATTCAAGGAGTTCATATGGGAAAGAAGGAAGGGAAAGAAGAGAATAGACGATTTGAGGTAAAGTAAAGTGGATATAGTTAATAGGATAGGTATAACCTTAGTAGTTGTGGCCTTAGTATTAATAGGGGGATTAGGAATACTTTTTTCAATCAATCTAATTGATCTTGACATGATTACAAGTTTTGTGGTCACCCCAAATAGTAAGATTTATGTTGCCTCTTTTTCGCTTCTTTTAGTGTTGATTAGCATCCTCGTAACATATACCGATTATAGACTTAAAGAGAAAGGGCAAGGTGTAGTTTTGGATAATCCTTTAGGTAAAGTCGATATCTCGAAACAGGCTTTACAAGATTTTATAAAGAGAATAGGGCAGGAGGAATCAAATATTCGGATTACAAATCCTGCAATCGTACTATCTAAAAAAGGAGTGGTAATTAAACTTGAGACTTTGGTTTCTTCAAATAGATACATACCAGAAGCGATTTCTAATCTGCAAACCCATATTAAGGATCGTTTAGAAGGTGTAGTTGGGATACCAAATGTATCCTCGGTAGTAGTTAAGGTTTCACAAATAGGTAAGGCTAAGGAAGAAAGGATAAGGAGAGTAGAATGAAAGAGATAGAGAAGATAAGAAGAAGACTTACAGAATTAATGGCCAAATATCCAAATAGATTTATTGGAGCAATAATTGGTTTTTTAGCTGGACTTTTGTTAATTGTAGTTATTAAACTCCTCGGGTTTTTTGGTGCCTTGTTCATTGTAGTTTGTATAGGTGTTGGATTTCTGATTGGTAAAAAAAGGGAAGGTAAAGATTGAAGGAAGACCCACTTACTACCTGCCGCCTACCGCTTATCGCTGTCTATAGAATCATCGATGCAAATGCAAATAGGGTTAGGGAAGGACTAAGAGTAGTTGAAGAGGTAGCTAGATTTGTATTTGAGGATGAAAAATTAGTCTTGACGTTGAAAAACCTGAGACATGAGGTTACTGAATTAGTGAATAAGGTGACTTCTCCAACTGAATTATCAAGTTATCGGGAAAGTAGAAAGGATGTAGGAAAGGATTTGGTGGTAGATAATGGATGGCGAAAGAAGGATTTACTGCAAATAGTGGAGGCAAATATGAAGAGAACCCAGGAAGGAATAAGGGTATTAGAAGAATTTTGTAAAGTTATAGATGAAGGATCAAGTAGTAAGTTGAGAAAGATGAGGTTTGAGGCATATTCATTAGAAAAAGAGATCAGACAAAAGATAGCTAGATAAACGTAAGATTCCGAATAATTTTATCCCGTGAATCTTCGAGAATCTGCATCCCATTGATACGGTTGCACAGGTTGAGGTGTATGGATTGGGATTTATACGTTATCATTGACCAGAATTTAGTAAAGAGAGGATTTGAGGATACAGTAAGAAAGGTAATCTTTGGAGGGGCAAAGATCTTACAGCTTAGATGTAAAGAAATGACAGATCAGAAGTTTCTTAAAGTAGCTAAGGAGGTTTCGGAAATTGTTAGGCATGAAGGCGTAAGCTATATTATAAATGATAGAATAGATATTGCCTTAGCAGTTGATGCCTCGGGTGTCCATTTAGGTCAAGATGATCTACCCGCTGCAATTGCTCGTCATTTATTAGGTGATAAAAGAATAATCGGCATTTCTACCCATTCACTTAAAGAGGCCTTAGAAGCCGAATCATCGGGTGCTACATATATTGCGGTTGGATCTATTTATAAAACCTTGACTAAGTCTCCGGCTAAAGAACCTATAGGAATAGACCTAATAAGTAAGATTAAAGATAAGATTAATCTGCCCATAATAGCTGTTGGAGGGATTAATGGGGAAAATGTAGATGAAGTAATAAGAGCTGGTGCTACAGGAGTAGCAGTAGGGAGAGCAATACTAGAATCAGACGATATCACCTTCGCTACTCAAAGTTTACTCCGTAAGATTCGGGAAGTTAAACGATCCATGGAGAGGAACTCATGACACAGCGGGAGAGGGCTATAAAGGGGGAGATAACCGATGAAGTGAAATATGTAGCAGAAAAAGAGGGGATAGATCCAGAGGTTCTACGAACCAAGATAGCTACGGGGAAGGTAGTTATTCCTCATAATATAAACCACGCCTTAAAGAAATTCTGTGGAATTGGAGAAGGTCTAAGAACTAAGGTTAATGCCAATATCGGTACGTCCCCTGATGGTGATGATTATGAGATGGAATTAAAAAAGGCACGCGTTGCGATTTCGGCTGGGGCGGATTGTCTGATGGATTTATCCATTGGAGGTAATATCGATAAAGTAAGAATGGGCATCTTAAAAATGGTAGATGTCCCTTTGGGAACAGTTCCTATATATCAAGCTGCCTTAGAAGGGATTAATTCTTCGGGCTCCATTATGGATATGACATCTACCTCTATTTTAAAGGTAATTGAGCGTCAGGCACAAGATGGTGTTGATTTTATGACTATCCATGCTGGAGTTACTCGGGAGGTAATCTCCAGTTTGAAAAAAGTGGGAAGGGTTTTGGATATCGTGTCCCGTGGTGGGGCATTTTTAGTAGAATGGATGGTTTACCATAATAAAGAAAATCCTCTCTATGAAAACTTCTCACAAATTTTGGATATAGCTAAGGCGTTTGACGTCACCTTAAGTTTAGGAGATGGTTTAAGACCTGGGGCTATTTCGGATGGAACGGATGCGGCACAGATTCAAGAATTGATTGTATTGTCTGAATTAACCCAAGATGCTTGGTCAGAAGGGGTTCAAGTGATGATTGAAGGACCAGGACACCTGCCTTTACACCAAATAGAGGCAAATGTGAGATTACAAAAAGGTATCTGTAAAGGTGCACCATTTTATGTCTTAGGGCCTTTAGTTACTGATGTTACACCTGGATATGATCATATATCGGCTGCTATTGGTGGAGCAATAGCAGCCTGGGCAGGAGCTGATTTTCTATGTTATGTTACACCAGGAGAGCACTTAAGATTACCTACATTAGAAGATGTTAAGGAAGGGGTGATAGCTACTCGGATTTCTGCCCACTCTGCCGATATAGCAAAGGGGATTAAAAATGCCATAGATTGGGATTACAGGATGAGTAGAGAAAGAAAGAAATTGAATTGGGAAGGGCAAAAAAACCTATCCATTGACCCTACGAGGGTTTCCGAGTGGAAAGGGAAGTCAAAATCAGACCCGAAGGCTTGCACTATGTGTGGTAAATATTGTGCTATAGAGATAGTGAACAAATACCTAAAACAGGAGGTAGAAAATAGATGACAGAAAGGGTGATTGTAGCTGGATTTGGTGGGCAAGGGATAGTTTTTATGGGGCACTTATTGTGTTATGTAGCTATGATGGAAGGAAAAGAGGTATGTGGGATACCATCGTATGGAGCTGAAATGAGAGGAGGGACAGCAAATTTCGCCTTAACCATATCAAGTTGCGAGATCGCCTCTCCTGTATTCTCAAATCCAGACACAGCCATTATTATGAACCAACCAAGTTTAGATAAATTTGAGGAAAGGATAATTCAAAATGGCCTATTAGTAATCAATACCTCTCTTATCTCAAGAGAGATCATTCGGTCTGACTTAAAAATCCTGCGTGTTCCTGCCACTGAGATTGCCTCACAAATCGGTAACCTAAAGGTAGCAAATATGGTAATTTTAGGTGCCTATGTGAATAAAACACGTGTAGTGGCATTAGAAACTGTAGTAGAAAGTCTTCCTTCGATCCTTCCAGAACATCTTTATAAATTTCTTTCATTAAACTCTTGTGCCTTGAGAGAGGGTGCAAGGTATGCCACAAGATTGACCACAGATAATCACCAATTATAATCCAAGTCCATAGTCTATCTCTTTCTTTCCCCTGAACTATTGAGTGTTGATGTAGTTTTTCCTCCCCCAATATCTTGAGTAGTTACGATAGTCTGTAAAAATCTGTGTAATCCGTGGTTTTTTACTTGACAAGTTACGAGACATTAAGTATACTTATCTTTAATCTTTTAAGGGTTTTTTAAGATGTTATATGAGTTTTGAGAATTTGACCAGTAAATTTCAAGTTATATTTAAGAAATTACGAAGGAAAGGAAGACTTAACCCTAAAGATATCCAAGAGGCCTGTCGAGATATTAAATTGGCATTACTTCAAGCCGATGTCAATTTCCGGGTAGTAAAAGAGATTATTGCAAATATCTCGAAGAAGGCAGAGGGTAAAGAGGTAATGCAAAGTTTAACCCCAGGGCAGCAGGTAATAAAGATTGTCAAATCGGAGTTAACTCGTATTATGGAAGGAGGGGAAAGCGACCTGAATCTTTCGCCTTTTCCTCCTACTATAATTATGTTAGTTGGATTATATGGTTGTGGAAAGACTACAACGTGTGCAAAATTGGGTTATTACCTTAAGCAAAAAGGACATTCTTCCATGCTGGTAGCTGCAGATCCATATCGTCCTGCTGCTTCAGAGCAACTAAAGATTTTAGGCAAAAGGATTGACATACCAGTGTATACAGGGAGCGAGGAAGGTTCACCTGTAGATATAGTTAAATCATCTAAGATTTTAGCTGAGAAGGAGATGTATGATTTCCTGCTTATTGATACCTCAGGGAGACTTCATATTGATGAAGGTTTAATGGAGGAATTGAGGTTGATGAAAGAAGAGATTTCGCCAAATGAGGTTTTGTTAGTGGTTGATGCTATGACTGGACAAGAGGCAGTGAATATAGCAAAGACTTTCAATGAGAAATTGGACATTAGCGGAGTAATCTTGACCAAGCTTGATTCTGATGCTCGAGGAGGGGCAGGCTTATCCATTAATATGGTTATTGGAAAACCAATAAAGTTTGTAGGGGTAGGGGAGGGGTTATCGGATCTTTCGAGATTTTATCCTGAAAGGATGGCATCTCGTATCATAGGGATGGGAGATGTTTTTTCATTGATTGAGAAGGTAGAAAAGGCTATAGATGAGAAAAAGGCACGCGAATTAGAATATAGATTGAAAAAAGAGAGATTTGACTTAGAGGATTTTTTAGATCAGCTTAAGGTTATAAAAAAGATTGGGTCGTTTGATCAAATCCTTTCTATGATACCAGGTTTACCGAAGACAGGAAAAGAGGAGGTTGACAAAAAAGAGAAAGAGATGGTTAAGATAGAGGCAATCATAAATTCTATGACTCGTGAAGAAAGAAGAAATCCTGAGATTATAAGCGGTTCAAGAAAAAAAAGGGTTGCATATGGATCTGGAACAACCCTTCAAGATGTAAATCGTGTATTAAGACAATTTAATCAGTTGAAAATGATGATGAAGAACATAAACAAGTTTAGCAAAAAGGATCTTCCCTTTCAGATATGACAACAGAGGAAAAACTTAATTCTCTAAGGAGGTTTAGATGACAGTTAGGATAAGATTGAGAAGAATGGGGAAAAAGAAACAACCAAGTTATCGGATTGTAGTGGCCGATTCTAGATCTCCAAGGGACGGAAGGTTCATTGAGATTGTTGGGCATTATAACCCTATAGAGAAGAGATTATGTGTTTCACGAGAAAGGGTTGACACTTGGTTAAAAAGAGGAGCAAAGCCATCTTCTACGGTCAAGCATTTGCTTTGTAAAGCAGGAGGGCTAAATGAAAGAGCTGGTTGAATATATTATAAAATCCTTAGTGGATCAACCTGAAAAGATAGAGATTAAAGAGATTCTGGGGGAAAAGACAGTGATCTTAGAGTTAAAGGTAGCACCTGAAGATGTTGGTAAGGTAATTGGTAAACAGGGAAGAATAATCAAGGCTATTAGGACTGTGTTAAATGCTGCAGCATCTAAGGTATCAAAAAGGGTGGTTTTAGAGATTCAAGACTAAGAAAGTTACAGAGGTTTGGTTTAAAAGAAGGGATGAACATTGACATCTTAACCTTATTTCCAGGGATGTTTAAAGGACCACTTCAGGAAAGTATTATAAAAAGGGCAACTGATCGAAAACTTGTCCAGATTAAGATTTACAATATACGTGATTTTGCTGATAACAAATCCTATAAAGTTGATGATTACCCGTATGGGGGTGGACCAGGGATGGTGCTTCGGCCTGAGTCAATTTTTGAAGCTACGGAGAGACTACTTCCAGGACATGTTATTTTAATGACCCCAGATGGTTACCTTTTTAATCAAAAAAAGGCTTTGGAATTATCTCGCCTTAAGCATTTGATATTTATCTGCGGGCATTATGGAGGGGTTGATGAGAGAGTACGAGAATTAATAGATTCAGAGATTTCCATTGGTGATTATGTTTTAACTGGAGGAGAGCTACCAGCCTTAGTAGTAATTGATGCTGTAATACGAACAATCCCTGGCGTGTTAGGTAATCCTTCTTCGCTCAGTTCGGATTCATTTTATTATAATATCCTGGGATATCCACAATATACTCGTCCAAGAGATTTTAGAGGGATGAAGGTACCAGAAATTCTTCTATCAGGTAATCACCAGCATATAAAGGAGTGGAGAAAGAAAAAGGCTATGGAACGAACACTTGAAAGAAGACCATATTTACTCAAGGGGGCAAAAGATGATTGATTTATTAAAAGAGGTAACTAAAGATCAGTTGAAGGAGATTCCAAATTTTAGACCTGGAGATACAGTAAGGGTAAGAATTAAGATGATAGAAGGGGGAAAAGAAAGGACACAGGTTTTTGAGGGGATTGTGATTAGAAAGAAAGGTTCTGGTATAAGCAGTACCTTTACAGTGAGAAGAATGAGCTATAGAATTGGGGTGGAGCGAACCTTTCCCCTTCATTCTCCAATGATAGATGAGATAAAGGTGGTAAGGTTTGGGAAGGTAAGAAGATCACGCCTTTACTACTTGAGGTTAAAAGAAGGAAAGGAGACTTAGGTTAAGCGAAGGTTTCCAAAGCGGAAGATGCAGAGTAAGGTTACGATTGGAAAAAAAGGAGAAGAGGAGGCTGTTAGGTATTTGAAAAAGCGAGGCTATAGGATAATAGAACGAAATTTTAGATGTAAATTAGGGGAGATTGATATAATCGCTATAGACAAGAACTATCTTGTTTTTATAGAGGTGAAGAAAAGAGATAGTTCGAGTTTCGGAAACCCTTTAGAATCAGTGGATGAAAAAAAACAAAAACAGATAGAAAAGGTAGCCTTGAGTTTCTTAAGATATAAAGGGTTAAGTGATGTAGATTGTAGATTTGATGTAGTTTCTATAACCTTGGATAAAATAGAATTGATAAAGGATGCCTTTCAGATTTAGAGGTAGGGCTATGTTAGCTAAGGTTTATTCATCAGCTGTTTTAGGAATAGATGGTTATCTTGTAGAAGTAGAAGTGGATGTTTCTGCAGGATTACCAGGACTTACCTTAGTGGGGTTACCAGATATAGCAGTTAAGGAATCAAAGGAAAGGGTAAAAGCGGCTATCAAAAATTCAGAATTTAATTTTCCAGTTAAAAAGATTACTGTCAACTTAGCACCTGCTGATATAAAAAAGGAAGGGGTTGGTTTTGATTTGCCCATTGCTATAGGAATTTTAGGTGCTTCGGGCGAGATTTCAAATGAGGATTTAGAAGGGTATGTCTTTGCGGGAGAACTTTCTTTAGATGGTGAAATTAGACCCATCCGGGGGATCTTGCCTATGGCCTTGTCTGCAAAAGAGAATAGGAAGAAAGGAATGGTTGTTTCGCATGCAAATGCAGATGAATCAGCAGTTGTGGAAGGCTTGGATGTCTATCCAGTGTCTACTCTTCATGAGGTAGTAAATTTTCTAAATCACAAGATAAATATAACGCCTTATTCTATTGACCTGAGAAAGGTTTTTTCGGAAAACAACAAGTATGATCTCGATTTTCAAGAAGTAAAGGGACAAGGGCATGTAAAGAGGGCATTAGAGATATCTGCAGCAGGTAATCATAATGTGTTGATGATTGGACCTCCTGGTTCTGGAAAAACAATGTTGGCAAAGAGACTTCCAACAATACTCCCTTCGCTTACCTTACTTGAAGCGATTGAGATTACAAAGATATATTCTGTTTCTGGGTTATTACCGAAGCATTTGTCACTCATTGCAACACGTCCTTTTAGGTCTCCTCATCATACTATCTCTGATGCAGGATTAATTGGAGGTGGACATAGCATAAGACCAGGGGAGATAAGTCTTTCTCATAACGGGGTTCTTTTTTTAGATGAGTTGCCCGAATTCCAAAGAGATGTATTAGAAGGATTAAGGCAACCATTAGAAGATGAGGTGGTGACTATTTCCCGTGCCAAGAATTCCATTTCTTATCCAGCAAGATTTATGTTTGTTGGAGCAATGAATCCCTGTCCTTGTGGTTTTTTAACAGATGAGAGGAAAGAATGTATATGTACACCTCTTCAGATTCATAAGTACTTTTCTAAGATATCAGGTCCATTACTTGATCGAATTGATATCCATATAGAGGTTCCAAATGTCTCTTATAAAGATTTGGCTAAAGAAAAAGAGACAGAGGAGAGTTCAAGTGAAATAAGGAAGAGAGTTAATAAGGCAAGAAAGGTGCAGAAAAAAAGATTTGAAAAAGAAGGGATTTATACCAATTCCCAAATGAAACCAAGGCATATCAAAAAATATTGTAAAATCAAGGATTCATCTAAAGAGCTACTTAAAACTGCTATTGATAATTTGGGATTTTCGGCTCGGGCATATAATCGAATCTTAAAGATATCAAGGACAATTGCTGATTTAGAGGGTGCACCCGATATCTTAGATACCCATATTGCTGAAGCGATTCAGTATCGATCTTTGGATAGAGGTTATTGGTTAGATGCAAGACTTTGAATTAGTTTAAGGGTTATCTAACAACTAATAACTGATGAAAGAAAAGGAGGTGAAGGGGGATAAATGAAGTGGAAGTTTACGGTTTTTGTAATTGGTATTTTTGTAGTAGTAGGCCTTAATGTTTGGAGTCAAGAAGAAGGAGGTATTTTAGAATCTGAAACGGATATTGAGGTGGAGGTGGAAGAGGCATTAGCAGCAGAGGCAAAGGCCTCTGCAGAGGCAGAGGCAGCTCGGGCAGCTGAAAGAGAGGCTGCAGCAGAGGCAAAGGCAGCTGCAGAGGCAGCAAAGATTGCAGAATCGGCAATGGAAGCTGCTAGAATTGCTAAAGAGCAAGCTGTATCTTTAGCTGAGGCAGCAGTAGCTGCTGCTGAGAGGATGGAACAGGCTGTTGAGGCTGCAAAGGCAGCAGAACAGGAGGCTAAAAGAACCTTAGAGGCAGCCCGTATTGCAGAAGAGAAGGCCAAGGCAGATGTAGAAAAGGCAAAAACTGAGTTAGATTCCGTAAAGGCTAAGGTTACATCACATAAGAATTTGGCTAAGGAACTTTTTTCCCTCGCTAAACAGGCAATGGATAAAAGAGAAACTGCTAAAGCTATAGAATTAGCTACCAAAGCTAAAGGTGAAATGGAGTTAGCAAGAAAGGCCGCAGAAGAGGTTAAGGCATCAGAAGCAGTTTACCAAGAGGCATTAAAAGAGGCAAAGATTAAGGTTGAAATTGCCAAAGAGGCAGAAAATAGGGTAAATGCTATGGTAAAGATGACAAGGGCAACAGAGGCAAAGGCTATTTCCGAAGCTGAGGCTGCAAAGAATGCATCATTGCAAGCAGAGCAGGCAATAAAAAGATATGAGGCAGAAAGGGCTAATGCAGAGGCTAAGTTAGCATCAGCAAAGGCTGCAGAAAAGAAGGCACAATTTAAACTTGAGGCAGCTAAGTTGGCAGAAAGTATGGCTATATCTGTGGCAAAGGCGACAAAGTTGGCAGAAACTCATGCAAAACAAAGAGAGGAGGCGATAAAGATTGAAAGGGATAAGGCAGTTTCAATTCTTAATGAACTCCAAAGAGAGATTGAGGACTTTGAACATAAACTTGAATAGTTTATTAGGAGGAAAGCCATGACTAAGAGAGATTTAGTGGTTGGTGTGGCTACAGAAATGGGCTTAACTCAATCTGTGGTAAAAAGGGTTATCGAGAGTACTTTGCAGGAGATTGTTGATTCTTTATGCAGAGGAGAGAAGGTAGAGTTAAGGGATTTTGGTGTCTTTAAGGTTAAAAAAAGAAAGGAAAGAATTGCCAGAAATCCAAAGACAGGAGAGGAGGTTCCCATAAAGGCCAGGCGTGTTGCTTATTTTAAACCCGGTAAACTTTTAAAGGACAAGATAGAGAATTCATAACTCGAAATAATTTAGGTCATTATCCGAAGAAAACTCATACATATTGTTGTGAAGGTTGTGATTATAGGTGGAATCTTAAAGTAAATTTTGAAGAGGAGAGCTCTCTTGATTATGGAGATTCTTTCAATTCAAGAGGTGTTGTCTCCTGTCCAATGTGTGGTTCTGAAGATATAAGTGAATTATAATGAAAAGAGTATGTTTATTTACCTATGGTTGTCAAATGAATAAGTATGATTCTGAAGTAATATCTTCTATATTGGATAGAGAAGGTTATTCTTTTACCTCAAGCCCACGAGAAGCAGATATAATTTTATTAAATACATGTTCTGTAAGAGCACATGCAGAACAGAGGGTTTTTAGCAAAATAGGAAGCTTGAGAAAGATAAGGCTTAAAAATCCACATCTAATCCTTGGCATTTGCGGTTGTATGGCAAAGCACTTAGGAGATAAACTCTTACGCAAGTTTCCCTATCTTGATTTGGTGGTTGGACCAAATGATTTGGATCAACTACCTAGGATTCTGAGAGAGAAAAAAAGACCTGTTATTTCTATCAATACCCCAAATCGTTCAGAGTTTTGTACCTCTCTTTTAAGAGAGGATAAAATAAAGGCCTATGTTCCTATTAACTTTGGCTGCAGTAACTATTGTTCATATTGCGTGGTTCCTTATGTAAGGGGTGAACTAAAAAGTAGAGACAAAGAGGAGATTATTGAAGAAATAAGGAGATTGGCTAAACAGGGTTATAAAGAGATAACCTTACTTGGACAAAATGTTACACAATATGGAAGGGATTTAAGAAATGGGATTAACCTTTCGAATCTTTTAGAAGAAATAGAAGCCATAGATGGACTGAAAAGGATTAGATTCCTGACCCCTCATCCAAAGGATGTAACAGATGAGCTAATTAGTGCCATGTCTCGTCTTTCTAAGGTGTGTGAACATATCCACTTGCCTGCTCAGGCAGGATCAAATAAGATTTTAAGAAAGATGAATAGAGGATATACAGTTGAAGATTATAAACAGATTGTAGAAAGGATGAGAGAAAGAATCCCACATCTATCCATTACCACTGATTTGATTGTTGGATTTCCAGGGGAAGACGAACATGATTTTGAAGAGACCTTAAAATTGGTTGAAGATATTAGATTTTCGGCAAGTTTTACCTTTAAATTTTCTAAAAGACCTGGTACCAAAGCAGCTAATCTCAAACCGGAGATTCCGGAGGATGTAAAGAAAGACCGCTTACGCATATTGAATGATGTTCAGAGAGGAATAACTTTAGATTTGAATAAGAGACTTATTGGAACTCGACAAGAGGTCTTGGCTGAGTGTATTAATCCAAAAAATGAGCGGCAACTTATTGGAAAGACAGGGCAAGGTAAAGTGGTTATCTTCTCGGGAGATAGCGGATTGATTGGGGAGATTGTTCATGTAAAGGTAAAGGACGCAAGATTATGGAGTTTATTAGGTGAGCTTAGCTAATAAGATTACTATCTTACGGATCTTTTTGATACCTATATTTATCATTTCTTTGATGTATTCTCAAAGAAATTTGGCTATAATTATATTTCTCCTATCTATTATAACTGATGGTTTAGATGGGATAGTGGCGAGAAGATTTAGTCAAAGGAGTGACTTAGGGTCTTTCTTGGACCCATTGGCTGATAAATTACTTTTAACCTCTTCATTTATAGTCCTTGCAATCCGGGCAGAAGTAGAGCCATTGGTTGCCATACTTGTTGTGTCGCGCGAGGTAATCCTTTTCTTAGGTTGGGTAACCTTTTATCTCCTTACGGGTAATCTGCTTGCGGTCTCACCAACCATCATTGGCAAATTTACTACTTGTTTGCAAATGACCACTATCATCTTATATCTGTTAAGGTTTTTCTTTGCCTACCCATTTTGTATGATAATGCTCGCCTTTCTTGTCTTCTCTACATTAGAATATCTCCATAAAGGAAGTCGGAAGCTTACGCAACATGGAATGGAAACAAAATAGTCTTCCAAAGGTAGTAATTGTTGGTAGACCTAATGTTGGCAAATCAACCCTTTTTAATCGAATAATTCCAAAAAGGATAGCCTTAGTAGATAAAACACCTGGTGTTACAAGAGATCGCCTTGAAGCCCGAGCCCAATGGGGTAAGTATTCATTCATTTTAGTTGATACTGGTGGATTAGAACCTTCATCGAAAGATAAAATGTTTATCTTAATAAAAAAACAGGTTGATTTAGCAGTAAGTGAGGCATCGGTAATTCTTGCCCTTTTTGATAATAAAGAAGGTGTTATCCCTCCCGATAAGGAAATAGCTGAAATTTTAAGGAAGACCAAAAAGCCGGTCTTGGCAGTAGTTAATAAGGTTGACAATATAAATGAAGTAGATTTTTGGGAGTTTTATAAATTAGGATTGGGTAAACCAATCCCAGTCTCAAGCCTGCACGGATTGAATATTGACTATATGCTGGATGAGGTAGTAAGATTTCTTCAAGAAGGCACACAAGGCTTTGAAGAGATTATTCCTTTAAAAGTAGCTATTGTGGGAAGACCTAATGTAGGAAAATCAAGCCTTTTAAACTCAATCTTAGGCGAAGAAAGGGTAATAGTTTCAGAAGAACCAGGTACAACACACGATTCCATTAATACCATTTTTAGTATAGGGGAACATAGGTTTCTCTTTATTGATACTGCTGGAATAAGACAAAAGACTAAAATATATAAAGAATTAGAAGGATATTGTGTATCTCGTGCCAAAAGGAGTATTTCTATAAGTGATGTAGCCATATTAGTTATTGATTTATCGGATGGTTTAACAAACCAAGACAGGCGTATATTAAGATTAATTGAAACTAAAGGTAAGGGAGGGGTTATCTGTGGTAATAAATTGGATTTAATAGATAGGGGAAAGATCGCATATTATCAAGAATATATTAGAACTCAATCATCATATCTTCCCGTTATACTTGTCTCTTCAAAGACTGGTAAAGGAGTTATGAATCTTATTAACCTCGTGGAGGAAGTAGGGGTTGCTCAATCGGCCCGAGTGGAGACGCCCCTTTTAAATAAGGCAATTGAGGAGATTTACTCTCTGCATCAACCAAGGTCCCAATTCGGTAAGAGCCTACACATCTATTACGCTACCCAAGTGGCTACTAGCCCACCTACCTTCTTGTTATTTGTGAACTATCCTCACCTTTTAACTGCGATTTATAGGAGATATTTAGAGAATCAACTTAGAAATAGATTAAAGTTACATGGTACTTCGATTCGAATTATAGCTCGAAAAAGGAGATAGGTGCCACGGATTTTGGAGAATGTGTGATGGTAACTAAATGGATATTCATAAGCTTAATTAGTTATTTAATTGGTTCTATCCCTTTTGGCCTATTACTTGGGAGATTGAAAGGGGTTGATGTTAGGAATTATGGTTCAGGAAACATAGGTTTTGCAAATGTATATAGGGTAGCAGGAACATTACCTGGGATTATTACCTTAATTTTGGATATAGGGAAAGGTGTGCTATCGGTTTTTTTAGCTCCATTATTTTGTACCCCAGGAATTATACCCAGGGTTTTATGTGGTATAGCAGTAATCCTAGGGCACGTTTTTTCGGTCTTTCTCAAAGGGCGGGGTGGCAAAGGGGTAGCTACAAGTTGTGGAGTGCTTATTGCATTAATTCCTGTTCCTACGATAATAGCCATTTTGATATTCATATTAGTTGTCTTATTAAGTCGTTATATCTCTTTAGGCGCAATAATAGCAGCAGGTTCCCTTCCTTTCTTAATATATCTCTTTAAGAAAGAAGATATAATTATAATAATATTTGGAATTATTATAGCTTTAATTGTGCTTATAAGACATATCTCTAATATTAAGCGTCTAATAGCTGGGAAAGAATATAGATTTGGACAAAGGATTAAAGCCACGGATGAACACTGATAGTTTTTAATAAGTTTTTTAAATTTAAAGACTTAAAGATAGCACCCGTTATTGCTCATGAGGCTTATATAAAAAATTTTTGTGTGAAAGATATTAAAAAATCCTTGCAATATCAAAGGGTTTATGATAGTATTGGCAAAACCAGTTTTAAGATAGCTATCTTAGGTGCAGGGTCTTGGGAAACCACTTTAGGCCTTGCACGATATGGTTATGGTTGCAGAACAGGAGAAAGAGAATTTGATTAAGAAAGGAGGTGAGGAAGAGGTGACTAAGGCAGATTTAGTTGATAAGGTAGCCCAAATAGGACTAACTAAAAAGAAGGCTGCAGAGGCAGTTGAGGCAATGATTTCTGCGATTAAAGATGCTTTGCAAAGTGGAGACAAGGTTCAATTAATTGGGTTTGGGTCTTTTTCAGTAAAAGAAAGAGCAGCCCGTACAGGAAGAAATCCACAAACAGGGGAAGCTTTAGATATTCCAGCGAAAAAGGTACCGGTATTTAAACCTGGAGAAACCTTAAGAGAGTCAGTTAAGTAAAGGATGATGGCTTGGTTTAGGTGTGTAGGGTTGAGGTTTTAAAGGCCTAACCCTACACCTGTTAGTTAAGTTGTAAGCTGTAAGAATTAAGTAAACAGTATCTCTTTTGAGCTTAATCCTTCTTCAATTCGTGGGGAGTTTGATGAAGATTCCTGAAAAGCTATTTTTTTCCATTTCTGAGGTAAGCAATTTAACAGGAGTAAAGCCTTATGTATTACGATATTGGGAATCAGAATTCGACCTCCTGAAACCAGAAAAGAATGAAGCTGGGAATCGAAGGTATAGAAAAAAGGATGTAGAGCTAATTCTTCGAATAAAAGAGTTGTTATACGAAGACCTATATACTATTGCCGGGGCAAAGAAGAGGTTACAAGAAGAGAAGCGAAAGAGGATTAAGAAGGCCCCTATATTATGGATTTCTGAATTAAAAAAAGAACTACAGGAGATATTAGAGATCTTATCTAAATAAAATCAGACATCTGATTTCTGAAATAGGCGGGGCGTGGCGCAGCCTGGTTTAGCGCACCAGCATGGGGGGCTGGGGGTCGCTGGTTCAAATCCAGTCGCCCCGACCAAAAGATTTCTATTTCATAAAAATCTTTTGAGGAAACAAGTTTTTCGGCGTGGTGATTTGCTTTCAACAAACTTTTCTATTACTTCTAAGTTTTCTCTGTGAGCATATTGGGGAATCTGAGGGTCATAGATAAGCCGCTAATTGCAGAGGCCGAATATTAGCATGAGTAAAGAGGTAGTGTATAGTAGATGAATACTCTCCTTTATATGTCCTATATTTAACACATGAATAGAATCGCCAATATATGGTTTATAATTGGGTATACCTTGATAATAGCTTAAGCCACCAAGTCTTATGCCTAAGGCACCTGCTACCCCTGCCTCAGGTATTCCACTGTTTGGACTAGGATGATTTTTGCCATCCCGTAATACCGTTTGAAATGCCCTCTTTCCATCCTTGCCTAATAGATAGGCAGCAAGTGGAAGTAATATTCCAGTAATCCGAGCAGGGATATAGTTTGCAAGATCATCTAACTTAGCTGAAGCCCAACCAAATTGGATGTAATCCTTGTTCTTATACCCTACCATGGAGTCTAAGGTGTTAACTGCCTTGTATGCATAGGCTAATGGTGCCCCACCAAGTAGGCTATAGAATAAGGGAGCAATTACTCCATCAGTGATGTTCTCTGCTATTGTTTCTATAGTAGCCCGAATTATTCCCTCTTCGTCTAAATTTTTAACATCCCGTGAAACAATCATTGAGAGGGAAGACCTGGCGGTTTTAAGATCAGAATTCCTTAAGGCATTATAGACCTTAAGTGCCTCTTGACCTAAACTCTTTATAGAAAGGGTAGTGAAGATGAGTATTATGGAGATTAAGGTACCAAAGAGATTGTGAATGGAACTAAAAAGCCATACGATTGAGAATGTGAGTAGATAGACTAAGGTAACTATAATTATCACCAATAATATACCTGCAATCCTATGGTTTAAGATATACCTCTTAAGTATCCTCTCTAATAAGGTTATTAGCTTACCAATCCCTCGTACAGGATGTGGCATCTGCTTTGGGTCACCAACGAGTATATCCAGCCCATATGCTAAAAGGATCTCATATCTCATCTAACCAAGATCTAAAACTTCTCTAAGATTATTGATTAAACAGAGATTATCCTCCCGTCTCCTTATTGCTATCCGGATAAATCTTGAATTAAGATATCTAAAGGAGGAGCAGTCTCTAATCATAATACCTCTTTTACCAAGTGCTTGGGTGAGGTATTTGGAGTTTACCTTATCTTGTATTAACTTGATGAGTAAGAAATTGACTGAAGAGAGGTATGGCTTGAGGCTGTTGAACCCTGAGAGGGCATCAAATAGATACCTTCTCTCCTCTTTGATAAATTCACAGGTCTTCTTTATAAATCCTTTATCTTTAAGAACTTGACTTCCAACTGCTTGGGCAAAGGTGTTTACACTCCATACACCTCTTATTCCCTCAAGTCTTCTGATTAATCCACTATTTCCAACTCCATAACCTATACGCAATCCAGGTAGGGCAAAGAATTTGGTTAAGGAGCGAAGTACAAATATATTCTTCCCAGTAGCTGCCAAATTAACCATACTCTCATCTTGTGCATCATTAACAAAATCGATGAATGCCTCATCTATTACTACAAATACACCATTCTTTTCAGTATGGTTAATTAAGGTCTTTAGTTCTTCTCTCCCTATCATTCTACCTGTAGGGTTGTTAGGGTTACAGAGGAATAAGAGCTTACTCCTGTGCAGATTCTTTATAATATCATCACTATATAGTTGAAAATCATCTTCCTCTCTTATCCTTAAATATCTTGGTGTACTTCCAAAACTCTTCAGGGAAGACTCATACTCTCTGAAAGTGGGAGATGGAATAAGCCCTTCCCTATGGAATAGTGCCTTAGTGATTAGGTATATTAGCTCCATAGAACCATTCCCTACAATGACATTCTCTTCGCCTACTCCCAAATATTGGGCTACCATAGTTTTTAGTTCCTTTGATTGTGGATCAGGGTAGTGTTTTATGCAATCTATATTATCTAAGATTATATCTCTTACATAATCTGGAGGACCGAGTGGGTTAATATTAGCACTAAAGTCTAATATCCTCTTCCCTTTCAGATTATACCTCTCTATTGCCTCCTTAATATTTCCTCCATGCATTAGAATTCTTACCTCTTTCCATAAGATGATCCTTTTTTGGGTACTAATTTTGATAAATCAGGTTGGCAATGGTTGGTTTAATCTTCTATTGTGTAACTTAATGGATCTAAGAACCAGTGGTTATCTCTCAGCACCTTCCTGGTCTTAAGTATCTTTATCCTGGACTTAAATAATGGGCCATAGGTAACAAAGGTATGGTATTCACCAGATTCACCACAGAAGGGTATATCTTTAGATCTATATTTAAAAACCTCTTTTAAATCGTGTACAAAGTCCATATCTATCCTACGGCCTAACCAATCTTTTCCCAATATATCAGCACGCGTTGTAACTACGATCGCTTCAAAACCTACCTCTATAAAATCTCTGAGTATCTCCTCCTCACCCCTTCCCCATAGAGGTAGATATGGGTGAATACCTAATTCTTGACATACCTCCTCAACCCAATCCCTATGAGGTTGAAGCGAGATATCGCCAAACACCCCACCTCTTATACCTACCTGCTTTAGCCTTTTTATAGCAGCCTTAAACTCTTGCTCATAACCTTCCCAGGTTGCCTTCCTTTGGATGATTGGGATTCCAACTACATCCGACTGTAGATCTATTAGTGAAGAACTTAGTCCATGGGATCTTGATCTTTCACCATCTTCACTTAGGATATTCAGAAGATGAAGCACCTTAAGGCCTGAAAGTGTAGCTGTGTATAACGCAAGACATGAATCTTTACCACCACTCCAAGAAACAAAGACCTGCATTATAAAGAAGAATCTCTTAAATAGGGGAGCTTCCACAAACCTGGCAGTGTGAAGCCCGTAATTGAACTCCAGCACCACAACTACTACACCTATCTTCTCCTTCTTTAGGCTTGGGTATCTCTCCTATCTCTTCCCGGTACACCTCATAATAGAAAAGGTGCTCTTTGTTCATAA
This sequence comes from bacterium, assembly GCA_030017475.1. Classification (GTDB taxonomy): domain Bacteria; phylum UBA9089; class JASEIO01; order JASEIO01; family JASEIO01; genus JASEIO01. The sequence goes on from JASEIO010000011.1 coordinate 26,764, forward strand.
ATCTTATTGGATACACCTTCCCTTTTTCTTTAAACTTCTGATCCGAGATTCTTGATTCAATAATCTTTCGGAGTTTATTTGTGCCTGAGCCATATTCAAGTGGGGTCTTATCTCGCCAGATGATCTCCTTTGGTAAGTCATCTTCAAAGGCCTTACGTAAGATCCACTTCCCCCATCTCTTTCCATTTATATCCTTTATCTTTAAATCTTGTGGAATCTTGATAGCAAATTCAATGAACTCAGGGTCTAAATAAGGTTGCATTATCTCAATCCCCAAATATTGAGCAAGCCTATTAGAAGAGAATTGCATAGTATGAATGAGCTTAGGGATGTAATCATCTAAATCTATGTTATGCATATACCTATATCCAGCAAATAACTCATCTCCACCATCACCAGTCATAACTCTGTTCGCCCCATACTCTTTAGCCAATTTCAGACCAAACCAGGTAGCTATATCATTTGGAAGTGCCAAGTCAAATGTCTTTAAGATCCTTATTACTTCTGGAATCGAATCAAGAGCCTCTGAGCTACTGAACACCTTCGAGTAATATTCAATGTTAAGGGATTTACTTAGTATATCAACATACCTTAGATCACTACCTTCAGACCCTAATGAAGAAACAAATCCCTTTATATTAGGAGTTAAAGCTATTAAGATACTCGAATCAAGACCACCTGAAAGTAATATTCCATCAGCCATGTTTCGTTTGACAGCTTTATATAACCTTTCCCTTAATTCATTTAATAAAGGCATCATCATTAGAATGCAATCTCTATCCTGAGTTCGTATGTCCTTCCTGGTGATGGATTATAGTAGTATTTCCCTCCTTTAATATAACCATAGCCGTAATACTCCTCATCAAATAGGTTGCTTATGATTAAAGATAGGAAATGCCAATTAATTTTTGTGTCTACAACTGTATAAGAAGGAAGTTCCCCTGTATTTTCTTGATCCAAAAATGATCTCCCAACCCTTGTAGTAGTTAAGTGAAGACCTAAGCCAAAATCTGATTGATATCTAAGTCCAAAACTACCTTTATGTTTTGGTACATGTGCTAAGAATTTACCCTTATTTGTTCCACTTTCATTTTTGGAAATGGTATAGGTATAATTTGTAAAGCCTGTTAAGCCTTTTGTGGCATTGAATTCTAAGCCCATCTCTACACCTTTGTGGGAGGTTTCACCGTAATTCTTGTATTTCATTTCAGCCTTGTCATACCATATCTCATTTTCAAGATTCATCTTGTAGAAGGAGATATTGCAAGCTAAAATAGAGCCAAAGCGGTGTCTTATCCCAAGTTCGTAACTATCTACCTTTTCAGGTTCAAGCTCTGGATTTGCAAAACTACCATATGTAAATAACTGGGCAAGGGTTGGAGTTCTAAAGGCTTTTGAGTAATTAACATAGATACTTGAGTGCTCCAAGTAGTTATAGACTATACCAATACTTGGACTTGTAGCAGACATATCTCTTTTAGACCTACTATCATCTTTGTGATTAGTAAAATCGAAACTCGCTACATCATATCTTAATGCCAATATCGAACTCAAAGCTTGATTAAACCTAATCTCGTCTTGAACGTAACCTCCAATTCTTCTCCGAAGGACACTATAGTCTTCCTGTAGCTCACCTCTTTTTTTCTCAAAGGCTTTATATTCCTTACACTTGAAATCATCCCATTCTAAATCAGCCCCAATAACAAAAGAGTTCAATTTGCCAAAAAGGGTTTCATATCTTAGAATCAATCCCAAGGGCCTTTCATCCTTAAGATATTCCTTCCCATCTGGTTTACCGCTCTTGAAATAGGAGTGAGTATCTTCATCTCTCAGATACAAAGTGCCATCTATCCTTGAAACGTTACCTATATCCTTATGGTAGGTTATCCCAAGATCGATCATTGTATCTTCCCCTTCATCGTTCTCTGTCCCTGGTCTTGCCTGGGTCCTATCCTCTTTAAGCTCGCTCTCTTCTAAAGCCCAAGGATAAGCCCCTCTTTTTGATAAATGGCACCCTAAAGAGAGCTTCACATCTTGTGATTTACCAAGGGGAATGCCTAATTTGCTTATTAGATGAATGCCTATATAATTACAATGCTTGCGATATCCTGATGTTGACTTTCCACTGATATTTAAGAGATAGTTTATATTCCCCTTTGTACCATCCAAACTAAGTCTAAATTTTCCAGTATAAAAACTCCCAAAAGAAGAAGATATTTCAATCCCTGGATGTCCACTACCCTCTTTAGTTATAATATTAATCACCCCGGAAAAGGCATTATCACCATATAGGGCAGAGACTGGTCCTTTAACTATCTCTACTCTTTCAATATTATCAAGGGGAATTAGATTCCAGTCCACCAATTTATCCTCTGTCTTATTTACAGGTATACCATCTATAAGGACTAGATTATGGGTAGACATATCTCCCCAGAATCCACGCATATTCACTCTACCAGCAGTTCCAACACCTGAAGAGTCATAGACATATATGCCCTCGATCGACTTAAGTAGATCAGGTATATTTTTTGCTCCAGAATCTTTGATCTGATCTCCTGTTATAACACTTACCCTTACTGGGAGTGATGATATCCTCCTTTTCATCTTTGTCGCAGTTACAACTATCTCTTCAAGTTGAAAGATTGCCCTCTCCTTTTCTTCCACCTCTTCTTGCCAGCTAATTTGAGGCATTATCAAAATTATCCCAATCATCAATCCAGTCACTTTTCCAAAAAAATCTCTCATATTTAAGTAACCTCCTTTTTTAACCTTATATCTCACCTTTATCCCATTTTGAATACAAGAACAGGTGGGGTTTGAAAGAGATTGGACTTTTATCCACCACTACTACTGTGTTATAAACCTCTTTTATATCTTGGCATGTCAAAACATCCCCTGGTGTTCCTTCCTTAAATATCTTACCTTCTTTAAGTAAGATTAGCCGTTTGCAATATTCACTAGCCAAATTTAGGTCGTGTAAGATAGAGATTATAGTCAGGTCTTTTTCTAAGCTTAATCTCTTTACCATATCCAAGATATCCACCTGATGACTGATATCTAAATGTGTAGTTGGCTCATCAAGTAATAGAAGCTCTGGTTGTTGAGCCAATGCCTGTGCCAAGAGAACCCTTTGTCTCTCACCTCCTGAGAGTTCCCCAATCTTTCTATCTCGAAGCGATAATGTATCGGTTGATTCAATAGCCCTTCTAACTACCTCTAAATCCCCTTCCTTTACCTTCTCAAATCTTTCAAGGTGCGGAAATCTACCCATCATAACAAATTCAGAAACTGTAAATGGGAATGTAATCTCTAAGATTTGTGGTAATACCGCTACCTTCTTTGCCAATTCCTTAGAAGAGATTTTACGAATATCTTCTCCTTCGTAGAGGATCTCTCCTTGCCATATAGGTAAAATCTTTGTAAGTGCACGAAATAAGGTAGTCTTTCCTGATCCATTAGGACCAATTATGCCAATGAAATCACCCCTTCGGACATGGAAAGAGACATCCTTTATCACCTCCTTTCGTCCATTATAGCCACAAGTAAGATTAAATACCTCTAACATCAAAATATCTCCCACCTTTTAGCCCTTAATAGAAATGTTAGAAAGAATATCCCACCGAGAATACCTGTAATCACTCCTACTGGTAATTCTTGCGGGGCTATAATAGTTCGGGCTAAACAATCGCATAGAGATAAAAATATTGCCCCAGCTAATACTGAGGCTGGAATTAACACTACATGATTAGGTCCAATTAGCTGTCGCATGAAATGCGGAATAATTAACCCTACAAAACCTATTATACCAGATGCTGATACACATCCCCCTGTAATGAAAGAGGTGATGATAAAAAGGAGTCTTTTGACTTTTATCACTTCTACTCCGAGATGAGTTGCCTTCTCTTCTCCTAAGGTGAGTATATTTAGATCTCGACTAAAGATAAGAATGGATGATACGCCAATTAATATAAAGATAAGGATCAGTTTTATCAAATTAGGTTCTGCAACTGATAGATCTCCCATTAACCAAAGGATACAAGAATGGATCCTATCTGATTGAGAGATGGCAAAGATAAACATTACCATAGATGAGAATAGAAAACTTAAGATCACTCCACCTAATACCAAAGTAGGAATAGAGAATCGTTTTATACTGGCTACCAAATAAACTAATGAGATAGAGAGAAGTGCCCCTAAAAAGGCACACCCAGGCAACCAAAAGGATCCTAATTCTAAGATGACCCCAATGGTTGCACCAAATGCTGCACCACCAGAGACACCTAAGGTGTAAGGCTCAGCTAAAGGATTACGTAGAAGTCCCTGAAAAACACAGCCCGATGCAGCTAGTCCTGCCCCGACTAAGAATCCTAAGATGACCCTCGGGATCCTTATTTGCCAGATAATGGTTGAAGCCACTCCTTCGGATTGAGGGTGAAACAACCCCGTTATAACCTCTTCAATGGATATCCTGCCTCCTCCGAACATAAGACAGCCAAAGAAGCTTGATATAAGTAAGATAATCAATATAAAAAAGACATTCCTCAATCCGCTCCTCAATAATGAAGTAAATGAAATACCTCCTCTACTCCCTTAACAAAGGTAATAGGAGTAGGGGAACAAACCGAATGGGCCTCTATTGTATAGATTCTTCGGTTCTTAACTGCCGAGAGATCTTTAAACCTTTGCCAACTCTTTATCTCTTCCGAAGTAATATCGCCCATCTCTACCAAGATAATTACATCTGGGTCTTTTCTTATCACCTCTTCTAAACTATATCGTGGATATCTAACCTGACTTCTATGGGCGATATTTACTCCTCCCGCAGTCCTAATAATCTGATCAGAAAATGTCCCTTTAGCTACAGTAACTAATGGCCTTGCCCCTATCTCCCAGAAGACCTTTACCTTTGGAAAATGGATTGCCTTTCTCTTTATTTTAAGAAACCTTTTTTTTGCCTCATTTACGATTGACATAGCCTCCTTCCTTTTTCCAACCATCTTTCCTAAGATCAAAAATTGATTACAGATATCTCTGAAATCCCTTCTTTCGTCAAATACAAATACCTTTAATCCTAAATCCCGCAACCTCTTAATCGTCTTTTCTCGATTACCTTCCCGAGTTGCCAATACTAGATCTGGTCTTAATGAATAAATCCTTTCAAGATTAGGCGTAAGTAAGGTCCCAACCTTATCCTTCATTTTGGCCTGTTCAGGATATTTACAATAGACAGTTACCCCAACAACCCTATCTTCTACCCCTAAGAGATAAAGTGACTCGGTTATAGAAGGTGCAAGAGAAACTATCCTTTTGGGATATCCCCTTTTATCCTCTTTCCTTCCTATCTTTTCTTCTCCGCAATTACATATCAAAAGAAGGATTATCAAAGATAACAGGTATCTACACTTTTGCAAGTTCATATAGAAGATCACTCCTCATAAATCCCTAAATTTCTCATTTTATTTCACAAAATGAAGTAATTACGATAAAGAGAAGGGTTAATACCTCTACAATTTCACTGATAGCTCCTAATGTATCTCCTGTCAACCCTCCGATCCTCTTTTTAATAAATTTAGTCAAGATAAAGGTTATTATCCCAATAGATAGGCATAAAAACACACCTTTTATCTTCATTAAACTTACACTTACACATAAGGTAATGAGTGTAGCTAAAAACCACTCTCGCTTCCCAACCCATTCAATAAAGGATCTTCCTTTTCCATTTATCCGTGCGCAAGAAGAGAAAGTGGCTCCCGTAACCATAGACCATCGTGAAACCGTACACATAGGTACTAATAAAATCTTGGTAGATAGACTTCGAATCAGTGTAAATTTTAATAATAACAAGCAAACTACCCAAACTACCCCCATAAATCCAATCCTTGGATCCCGCATAATCTCTAAGATATCCTCCTTTTCCCGTCCACCATAAAATCCATCAATGGTATCCGAGAAACCATCTAAATGGATACCACCTGATAAAAGGATTAAGGTAATGAGTACTAATACACTTGTTACATCCTGAGGAAAGAGCTTAGAACCCCCGATTTCAACCAATACCAAGCAAAAACCAATAAATAAACCAATAACTGGGAAATAAGACATTGATTTACCAAGTTCTCTTTCCTCAAATTCCTTGATCTTAACAGGGAATATGGTTAAAAATTGGATGGCTACAAGAAACCTTTTCATCTTAATCAATTCGCTCGAGAGACATCAGCCTCATTAAAGGATGCCATCTCAGTGAGTATCTTACATCCTGCCTCAATAATTGAGATTCCTAATGCTGCACCAGTTCCTTCTCCAAGCCGGAGTCCAAAATCAAACATTGGTTTTAGACCCATGTAATGTAAGGCAACCCTATGACCTATCTCTGCAGAGTTATGGGAGGCAAAAAGGTAATCTTTAACTAAAGGCGCAAGGCAAGTAGCTATTAGGCTTGCGGCAGTGGTTATAAATCCATCAATTACAACAGGTACGGAGTTCCTTGCTGCTGCTAAAGTGCAGCCAACCAATCCTCCGATTTCGTATCCACCTACCTTTTGTAAGACATCGATTGGATCCTTAGGATCTGGTCGATTAATCTCTAATGCACGCTTAATCACCAAGATTTTCTTCATCAACTGTTCATCCCCTATCCCACTTCCACGAGATGTAACATCTTCTACCCGAGAGTCAGTGATTACAGCTACTATTGCACTTGATGGAGTGGTATTGGCAATACCCATGTCCCCTAAGGCTATGATATCAATCCCTTCATGTTCCATCTCTTGCTCAAATACCTCAATTCCTCGAATAATCGATTGGATTGCATCCTCCTTACTCATTGCCTCACCTTTAGCCATATTCCGAGTTCCGTAGCCTACCTTTTTTATAAGTAGTCCAGGATGTGGCTCTAAATCCTGGGCTACTCCCATATCTACCACTACTACCCTTGCTCCTACGTGGCGAGCCAATACATTTATCCCTGCTCCACCTCGGAGAAAATTATAAACCATCTGGTGAGTGACCTCCTTTGGAAAGGCACTTACTCCTTCATCCGAAACCCCATGATCACCTGCCATAGTGAATATCACCTTTTTATCAATCTTAGGATTTACCTTTCGGGTTATCCCAACTACACGCTTGGCAAAATCCTCTAACCTTCCTAAGCTTCCTCGTGGCTTGGTAAGTGAATCCAACCTGTTTTGGGTTTCTTCCATAAGACGGGTATCAATAGGTTTAATATCTCTAATTGTTTCCAAAATCCTATCCATTTCCTCCTTCTTTCAATTTAATAGGTATTCCTGAGATCATCAGATAGACTTGGTGAGAAGAGCGGGCTATTATCTGATTTGCAATTCCCACTATATCTCTAAAGCGTCTTCCTAATCTATTTTTAGGTACTATTCCAAAACCTACCTCATTTGAGACTACTATGGTGGTATATTTGGCATGCGAAATAACATCAACTATTCTTAGAATCCCATCCTTTATATAATCCTCATCTTTATTCATTAAAAGAAGATTTGAGATGAGAAAGGTTAGGCAATCTATAATAACTACCTTACATAAGGGTTCAGTCTCGAGAAGGATTGAAGCCACATCTTTCCCTTCCTCAATTGTTTTCCAATTTGAAGGCCTTTCCTTCCTGTGTAATTCTATCCTTTCCTTCATCTCTTGATCCTTGGGAATGCAAGTAGCAATAAATGTAACTTCCTGGGAGATACCTTTTGCCAATTCTACGGCATATGCACTTTTTCCACTTCTTGCACCACCAGTAATAAAGATAAGCCTTCCCATAACAAAAAAATCCTCAAAAAGTTTCTCGCCTTTTGAGGATTGCACCCTGATTCCTTCACCCTCCTCGGGGTTTCTATATGGGCAGGTCTTCTGACTTATGGATCATCCTACTCAAGGGCACCTTCCCACCTCATCCTTTCTTAGAAAGGGCTAGGCAGTGGCATTTTTGCCCTTTTTCGTCCCCAATCACAGCTGCGGGACAGCAAACGGAATCTCACCGTTTTCCCTTAAAACCCATATGTCATATTCGATTGTAGTTTCTATTCTAATTAAAAATTACTTATATGTCAACACAAATCTTCATTTTCCTCTAATCCTAATTAAGGCATCAATTATTATTCCAACAATAATTGACGTAAGCATCACTAAGCCAGGAGAGGTATCAATTGACCAGAGGATAAGCTTTATCCTTACCACCTCGTAATTTTGAAGAGAGATGATTAGACATCCTATAATTAAGACTATACCAATAAGATAACCAAGTTTCATCGTCCTTTACCTCCTATCCTCCTCGATTCACTTTATCTTTCTTATTTTCATCTACTTCCTTTTTCTCAGTCCCCTCTCCCTCTTTCTTTTCTTCCTCCTTTTTTAACTCTTCCACGTAATTCATTTGTAGATTGCTTAAGGTGTCAGCCAAGAATCTCTCTTCCCTTTCATTTAGGTTTCCTTTTGTTCTCTTTTTTAACATCATTAAGATATCAATCGTTGCCTTGGCTGCATCCAAATCTCTTTCAATCTTTTTGGTCAAAGGATTTGAAATCTTTCCTAAATGCTGCATTACTGAATCTGCAAACATGGAAACTACCTGCATAAATTGAATCTCCTCTACTACCCTTTCATCTACCTTTTTCTCCTCCATAGCCCCCTCCTTTTGAAATTGCGGTTTATCCAATGGTTTACAATATACCATATTATGTTTCAAAAGTCAATTATTTGTTGCTATTTATGCGTCTTTTTGCTAAAATACGAGGGATGAAAGATCTTATCTTGCCAGATGAATGGAATGAGAAAGCGAAGGGGATTTTATCTTCGGGGAAGATTACGGTTGTCTTGGGAGACGTAGATACAGGTAAGACTACCTTTGTCACCTATTTAGCTAATCTTTCGGTAAGGGAAGGTCACCTTACAGGTATCGTAGATTCGGATGTAGGACAATCAGATATTGGACCACCAACTACTATCGGATTAGGGATAATAGATCATCCCATTTCGAGTTTAACCCAGATTACACCAAAGGCCCTATATTTTGTAGGCTCGATCTCTCCAGAGAAACACTTACTTCCAATGGTAGTTGGCACACAGAAAATGGTTGAGAAGGCTCTCTTCTTCGGGGTAGAGCGAGTTATTGTTGATACTACTGGATTAGTTTATGGAGGAGTAGGAAGGGCTTTGAAGTACCATAAGATAAAAGGTATTTCTCCAGATAACATAATTGCTATACAAAAGAAACAGGAGATTGAGCATCTATTAAAGCCCTTTGAAGTGTTAAAGGATATAGTAATTCATAGGCTTTCTTCACCACTTCATGCAAAAAGGAGGAATCAAGATATAAGACGGGATAGTCGAGAGAAAAGGTTAGCTCTATATTTTAGAGATGCAATTGGTTTAGATATCCCTTTTTCAAGCATTAGAACCTATAACACCTTCTTTCTTTCAGGAAAACCATTAAATCAAGATGAAATCGATAGATTATCAAAGGAGCTCAGTGAGATTGTTTTTTATGGAGAAAGAATACCTGAAGGCTTGTATCTGGTTTCAGCTGATATAATACCTGAAAGGAGATTGTTTCATATCAAACAAAAGGTATTTCAGAAAACCCCTGAGGACTTTGAAGGAATTCTGGTTGGGTTAGGCGATGAAAAGGGGGAGGTGGTTTCTCTTGGAATTATAGAGCGAATTGACTTTTCTGGCATGATGTTAACTATAAAAACCCCTTTTTCTACCAGAGGGTTAATAAAAACCGTCCAATTTAGTGAATTCAAGCTGGGTACTTAGTTCCTTTACATTCTTCCATCTTTTCCTTATCCCCTTTGGCAATTCCTTATGCTCTAATAGATAATTCCTTATAAACTCATCTGTTTTTTCATTTGGATAACCAGAGACTCCATATCCTAAATCCCTAATTGCCCTATCCCTTTCTACCTTGGCCAAGATTGAGGAAGCTGCCACCACTAAATAATCTCTGTCTGCCTTTTTCTCATATATAATTTCTATATCATTAGGCTCTAATAAACGTAACTTCTTCAAGAATCTTTCTCTACTTAATCCCCCTATCTTATCGATTATTACCTTATCTGGTTTCAATTCATTGGTTATCATTTTGATCTTTTCTATCTCAATATCGGTTATAATCCCTTGATCAATCTCTTGAGCCAAAACCAAAACTATCTTATACCCCAAAACAATATCAATTATTTTGTTAAGTAAATCCTCTCTTACCTCAGGACGCAGTCTTTTACTATCCTTTATACCAATCTTCTTTAGATCTTCCAATTTGTCTTTATTTACCTTAATTCCTGCTATAACCATAGGACCAATACAAGATCCTCTTCCTGCCTCATCTATACCCACAACTATCTCATCCATATTATCCCCATTTTCTCATAAAACCACTTATAAAATCAATATATCTCTTAGAGCCTTCTTCACCTTTAGAATGTTTGTCAATGGAATTTAGAATACGCTCAAAACATAAGATTATTTGAGTAAAAGGTAATTCTTCCTCTACCATCTCTACATATTCTTTAGTCCTTTTCTGCAATTCTGAAACCAAACCATTTATCTTGGAAGAGACCTCTATTTCCCTTTCGCCTTTTATATTCTGTAGTACCTTCTTACAGGCTAATTTGACATCAAGATCGTAAATCTCATCCTTCTTATAGAATTCAACAATTGCCTCTTCTATCCTGTACAAAAGTCCAAACCCAAGGAAATCCTCTCTCCTTTTTCTTTTATCAAGATATCTTTTTCTTTCCCATTCTTTTTTCTCCCTTTCTCTCCTCCTCTCCTTTCTTTTCTTTAGTTTACCCATAAAGACCTCTTTATCAATAGCGACCGTACCTTATCTCAAAACCCGTAAATTCTCCCAAATATTTTTCGTATTCCACATCCACATCCTCCACTCTCGCTCCAGGTGGACCTTTTTTACACAACCCAATTACCCTTTCCACATCTTCCTTCTCACCTTCAAGAACTGCCTCAACCTTTCCATTCGGCAGATTTCTTACCCATCCTGAGACTCCTCTTGAACTTGCCCAAGACCTTACATTAGCCCGGAAAAATACCCCTTGTACCCATCCTGACACATAGATATGTGCTCTAATTTTCATTTTCTTACCCCTTTTTACAATAATTTTGCATTAGTGTATATCAATCTATCGATTTTTTCAATATATTTTTGACAAGATTTGGATTTAAGAGGTGAAATTTGGTTGGCAAAAAAGGCAAGAGGATTGGTTATACTCAATCTTGCCAAATTGGGAAGGGGGTTTTCCTGCCAAAACCATATCTACTACATAGCGCCTACCACATCGAGTACAGGTAGAATAAACAAACTCAAAATCTGTATGTTCCACTATCATATATTTACCACTATATATCTTACCTAACTCAATATATCTCTTAACATCAGGATGCAAATGATAGCCTAAGATTCTATCAATGAATTCAGCTTCTGATGCTGAAGTCTCGTTTTTGTAAATTCCATCTCCTCTATCTTCATCTATTTCAATCTTTGAGAGATATTTTAAAGAACATGCTGACCACTCCGTTTGAATCCCTTCCATGGGTATTTACCTCCTTGTGTCCCTCTATTAAAAAAGGCTTATCATAAAATGGTATTATGATAAGCCTCTTTTGTTCTATATTCGTTTCACTCCTTTGAGGTAAAACCATCCTTGTCCCTCCCACTATCTAATATCGGCAAAAACTCTAAAAAACTTTACTTAACATGTAAGATGTAGGGCTGCTATTACATCTTTATTCTTTGATAGATCATTAAATTCCTTTACCGCCTTATCAGTTTTCTCAATGATTACCCGGATACCCCTTTTTTGAAGCAGATCCTTTACCTCTTGAGATACATCTACTATTCCGTATGCACCAGTACCAAAGATTACGACCTCAGGTTTTTCTTTTAATATCTCTTCAATATCTCTTGTAACTACTCTATGTCCTGTGACCCTCCACCAGGATTTAACCCCATCTCGGAAGATTCTAACATCATGACTATAAGTTTTACCATCAATCTTTATCTGCCCAAAGTTATAATCTTCTATCATCTACCTCACCCCCTAATGCCTGCCTGCCATCAATACAAATGCACAGCCTGTAATGGAGGTAGTTTCTATTTTGCCCCTTTCCTTTTTGATCAAGGTTAATATATGAGGATACCTACCACCCAAGGGTAAAACCATTTGTCCTGGGTCTTTTAATTGGTCAATCAATGGATCTGGTATCTTTAAACAGGTACAGGTAACTATAATTCCATCATATGGAGAAAATTCGGGCCAACCATAATATCCATCAGAAATCTTAAATCTTATATTTTTATAACCAAGGCTTCCTAAAATTCCCTTAGCTTGTCTTCCTAATCGTTCAATTATCTCTACCGTATAAACCTCCCGAGAAAGTTCAGCCAATACAGCAGTTTGATAACCCGATCCAGTACCTATCTCCAGTACCTTTTCATCCCCTTTTAAATCAAGTAAAGTAGTCATTAAAGCCACCATATATGGCTGAGAGATTGTTTGATTACAATCAATTGGTAAAGGACGATCCGAATAAGCTACTCCTTGTTCAGTACGCCTAACAAACCTATGCCTTTCTACCTTTCTCATAACATCCAACACCCTTTTATCTTTAATAGCCCTTATCCCTCCATTCTCAATCTGTGTTCTTACCATATCTTCTCTCGCTTTCACATAATCCATCTATCTACCCCTTTAATAATTATAAACTATGATAGGTTAGATGTCAAGGAAACTTTCTCTTCTCTTTGGCTGGCATAGGCACATGGTATCCAGTCTTGTAATAATTGTCAAACAATATTT
>JASEIO010000012.1:0-20658 GCA_030017475.1 bacterium
AATATTGTTTGACAATTATTACAAGACTGGATACCATGTGCCTATGCCAGCCAAAATGACATCAAAAAGTGCTTGATTTTAAATCCCAGTTATGTTATCATTAAAAGCACGTTGACTTTGCCTAAGTACAGGCGCTCATAGCTCAATTGGATAGAGCGACGGACTACGAATCCGTAGGTTGGGGGTTCAACTCTCCCTGAGCGCACTACTAAAATTTGGGAGGTAAATTTTGATGATACCTTTAGTAGATCTGAAGGCACAATATAATTCAATTAAAGATGAGATAGATGAAGCTATCCATAGAGTCTTAAAAAGCGGTGAGTTTATATTAGGTAAAGAGGTAGAGAAGTTAGAAGAGGAGATCGCAGAATATCTGGGAGCAAGATATGCTATAGGTGTTGCCTCAGGAACAGATGCATTGTATTTGTCCCTTTTAGCCTATGGCATCTCCTTTGGAGATGAGGTAATTACAACCCCTTTTACATTCATCGCTACCTCCGAAGTGATTTCTCTTTTAGGAGCACGCCCTGTGTTTGTTGATATTTCACCAAAAACCTATAATATTGACCCCTCAAAGATTAAAGAATGTATTAACAGTCGTACAAAGGCAATTATCCCTGTTCACCTTTATGGCCAACCAGCAGAATTAGATTCTATAATAGAATTGGCTAAGGAAAATAACCTAAAGGTAATTGAAGACGCTGCCCAATCGATCGGTGCGGAATACAAAGGGAAAAAGGTTGGGCATATTGGAGATGTTGGTTGTTTTAGTTTTTTCCCCAGTAAAAATCTGGGTTGTTTTGGAGATGGTGGAATGGTGGTTACAGACTCAGAAGAGGTTGCCCGCAAGATTAGGATGTTAAGAACACATGGTTCATCGGAAAAGTATGTTCATCTCATGATAGGTAAAAATAGCAGATTAGATGCCATTCAAGCAGCTATATTACGGGTAAAACTTAAGTATTTACAATCTTGGACAGATGCAAGACGCAAGAATGCAGCCCTTTATAATGAACTATTAAAAGATGTAGTAGAGATTCCCTATGAAATGAATGATTGTAAACATGTTTATAATCAGTATACCATTCGCGTAGATAATAGAGAAAGGATTCGTTCTTTTCTCAAAAAGAAAGGGGTTTCTACTGCAGTTCATTACCCTATTCCTCTCCATTTGCAAAAGGCATTTAGTCATCTGGGTTATGAAAAAGGGAGTTTCAAAGAATCAGAAAAGGCATCACGTGAAGTCCTCTCTTTACCCAACTATCCAGAACTTTCGGAAAGTGATATCCAAAGGATTGCTATGTTAATCAAAGAAGTGGTATAAGATTAAGAGGGTGAAGATTGAGAAATATTTGTATTATTGGTACTGGACATGTGGGATTAATCACTGGAGTTTGTCTTGCCTCATTAGGAAATAAGGTAATCTGTGTTGATTCAGATAAGGAGAAGATTGAAAAGTTAAAGCGGGAAGTTATTCCTATTTATGAACCTAACTTAGAAGAGATGGTTAGAGAAAATATTAGAGAAGATAGAATCTCATTTACTACCTCAATACCAACTGGGGTTCGGGAATCAGAAATCATTTTCATTTCAGTAAGTACTCCTTCTAAACCGAATGGAGAGACAGATCTTAGATACGTGGAAGCAGTTTCTACGGAAATAGCCCGCTCAATGGATTCCTATAAGGTGATTGTGGAAAAAAGCACGGTTCCAGTAAAGACAGGAGAAAGGATTAAGAAGACCATTGAGATTAATAATCCAAGAAATATCGAGTTTGATATTGTTTCAAATCCTGAGTTTTTGCGTGAAGGAGAGGCGATACACGATTTTATGCATCCAGATAGGATAGTTATTGGAGTTGAGCAAGAAAGGGCAAAAGATATTATGTTAGAATTGTATAGGCCATTAAATGTTCCCATAATTGTAACTGATATAAAAAGCGCTGAACTTATAAAGCATGCCTCTAACTCATTTTTGGCTCTAAAGATCTCTTACATTAATGCTGTGTCACAGATATGTGAAAAGGTAGGAACAGATATTAAAGAAGTGGCTAAAGGAATGGGTTTGGATAAAAGGATAGGACACGACTTTTTAGAAGCAGGTGTAGGTTATGGAGGCTCCTGTTTCCCAAAGGATTTATCTGCGTTTATAAAGATCTCGCACGATCTTGGATATGACTTTGAACTGTTAAAGGCAGTTCAAAGGATAAATGCTATGCAGCGAAAAAAGGTAGTAGAAAAGGTAAAAGAACTACTATGGATTTTAAGTGGTAAAACAATAGGGATCTTAGGACTTTCATTTAAGCCAAATACTGACGATATGCGAGAGGCCCCATCTGTGACTATAATCAATTCTCTCCAAAAAGAAGGAGGAAGAATAAAGGCTTATGATCCAAAGGCTATTCATGAAGCCAAAAAGATAATTAAGGATGTAGAATTTTCGCACAATCCATATGATTTAGCAAAAGGGTGCGATTGTCTAGTCATTCTAACAGAATGGGATGAGTTTAAAAGGTTAGATTTAAAAAGGATTAAGGATTTATTGAATCAACCCAATATAATTGATGGAAGAAATATCTTTGAACCAAAGGAAATGAAAAAACTTGGGTTTAATTACAAAGGGATAGGGAGATAGGTGCCGGAGGTCGGATTCGAACCGACATGGAGATAAATCTCCGCTGGATTTTGAGTCCAGTGCGTCTACCAATTTCACCACTCCGGCATTTTAGATTATTATATATTTTAGATTATTATATCTATATCTGTCTATTTTGTCAAATAAAAAAAGGCTAAATGAGGAATCCCCCATTTAGCCTGGTATGAGGCATTGGTTAGGTCATAGAGACTGGGAGAGGAAACTATAACCTTAACCGCTTGCCTTTCAATATCTATATCGGCAAAAAATCTAAAAAACTTTAGAAAAAAAGCTAAACGGGCTAGCCCGTTTAGCTTAAGGTATAGAATAGTACATAAATTAAGGATTATAGAAACTGGGAGGGGAAAAACTATAACCCATTAATTTATGGCTTCATTTATATATATCGGCAAGGAGCGGAAAAAACTTTAGAAGAATTTTTTATGATCTACACTATAACCTTAAATCCATCTTTAGATAAGACAGTTGTAGTTAAAAATTTAGTGTTTGAGGACGTAAACCGAGTAGAAAAAATCTATACTGATCCTGGAGGGAAAGGGATAAATGTTTCCAGGGTAATTCATAAGTTTCGGGGTGATACTACCTCGTCTGGTCTCTTGGGGGGTTATACTGGAGAACATATAGAAAAGTTATTAATAAAAAAAGGAATAAATACAGATTTTGTTTATACTAAAGGAGAAACCAGGACAAATATTTTGATCTTTGATACTGGAAGACATACACAAGCGAAAATTAATGAACCCGGACCTTTAATTTCAGCCAATGAGATAGATCTACTTTTACAAAAGATTTTATCCTTATCCCTTAAAGTGAGGATTCTTGTATTAGCAGGTTCTATACCTCCTGGAGTACCTTTGGATATCTATTGTAAAATAATCAAGATATGCCATCGAAAGAACATTTTGACTATCTTGGATGCGGATACCGAGGCGCTGAAGTTTGGGATAAAGGCAAATCCATTTCTAATTAAACTAAACATCCATGAAATAGAGAGACTACTTGGAAAAAAACTATTTAGTAAAACGTCCTTAATTGAAGGAGCAAGGACTTTATCGAAAATGGGGATAAAGATAGTAGTTGTCTCTCAAGGAGAAAAAGGGGTTATTGTAGTTAAAGATAACCATATTTGGGAAAGTACACCTCCAAAGGTACAAGTTTCAAGTACTGTTGGAGCTGGAGAGTCTTTTTTAGCCGGGTTTTCTTTAATGTTATTGCAGAAAAAAGAGATGGAAGAGGTTATAAGATTTGCTACGGCTTGTGGAACTGCAGCAGTCTTAACTCCAGGAACAAAGCTTTGTAGAAAGGAGGATGTAGAAAGTTTGTTAAATAAGGTTAGGGTTAAAAGGATTGACTAAAAAGGAGAGGGATGATGGTAAAGGTTAAACGTGCTTTGCTTAGTGTTTTTGACAAAAGGGGATTGATTCCTTTGGCCAAAACCTTGGCTACGCAAGAAATAGAGATTATCTCTACTGGGGGAACCTATTCAGTGCTAAGGGATGCAGGTATTAGAGCTATCAAAGTAGAAGAGGTGACATCTTTTCCTGAGGTTTTGGACGGAAGGGTAAAAACCTTACATCCAAATATTCACGCTGCAATCTTAGCCAAACGGACAGAAGATCACTTATCTCAGCTTAAAAAGGTAGGAATTGTCCCTATTGATCTTGTAGTGGTAAATCTTTATCCGTTTGAAGAAACTATCTTGAAGACAGATGTATTGGAAGAGATAATAGAGAATATTGATATTGGTGGTCTTGCAATGATCAGGGCTGCTGCCAAAAACTATAGATATGTAGCTACGGTAGTGAATCCAGAAAGGTATGAAGAGATAATAACTATACTCCAGGAGAATAATGGAATGATACCAGAGGAGGTGCGATTCAGGCTTTCCTGTGAGGCCTTTTCTTATACTGCTTCCTATGATGTACTTATCTCTCAATATCTTTCAAGAAGGCTTGATAAGACATTTCCAGATGTATTAAATCTATCTTATTATAAGGTGCAAAACCTAAGGTATGGAGAAAATCCACATCAAAGGGCTTCTTTCTATAAACTTAGAGGAATCGAAGAACCTTGTATAGGTAATGCCAAGAAACTCCATGGAAAAGAGCTCTCTTTCAATAATATCCTTGACCTTAATGCTGCTTTGGAGCTGGTAAAGGAGTTCAGGGAAAAGGTATGTGTGATTATAAAGCATACAAACCCATGTGGCGTAGCAATTGGGAATACTCTAAAGGATGCATATAATAAGGCCTATCAATCAGATCCCATTTCTGCTTTTGGAAGTGTAGTTGGATTTAATGAAGTAGTTTCAGAAGATGTAGCAGAAGATTTAATTACGAAATATGTAGAGGCAATTATTGCACCAGGGTTCACCGAAACAGCTCTAAGGATATTAAGGAAGAAGAAAAATCTCCGTCTATTAGAGGTCCAAAAACCCCTAAATATTATACAGAGGAAGGAGATGGACATGAGGAAGGTGGTTGGAGGACTGCTGATTCAAGATTGGGATCTAGATATGCATCCTTCGGATAGCCTAAAGACAGTCACTCGCCAAAAACCTTCTCCTCAAGAACTAAAGACTGCTCTCTTTGCATGGAAGGTGGTAAAGTGTGTGAAGTCTAATGCTATTGTCTTAGCGCGTGACGGAAGTACTGTTGGCGTTGGAGCTGGGCAGATGTCAAGAGTTGATGCAGTTAGAATTGCAATCTCAAAAGCAGGGGATAGAACTAAAGGAGCAGTTTTAGCATCAGATGCCTTCTTCCCTTTCAAAGACAGTATAGATTTAGCCGGAGAGGCAGGGATTAAAGTAATCATTCAACCAGGTGGTTCTTTAAGGGATGAAGAGGTAATTAAGGCTTGTGATAGATATAATATCTCTATGGTATTTACTGGAATAAGACATTTCAGGCACTAAAATGAAACTGGATCTATGTATCATAAAACCTATCATAGAAAGGGCACTCTTAGAGGATATAGGTACAGGTGACCTAACTACCAATTTGATGGATTTAAAGGATGAGATTTCGGAAGTGAAGATTGTAGTAAATGATGAAGGTATCATTGCCGGATTAGAGGTAGCAGAATTGGTATTCAAGACAGTGGATCCGCAAATAGGATTTACGAAAAAGGTGTCTGATGGAGAAAGCGTTTCATCTTCGGAAATTGTAGCTTTTATAACCGGCAAGGTGGGTTCAGTGTTATCAAGTGAAAGGGTAGCCTTGAATTTCCTAAGTAGATTATCTGGAATTGCAACTAAAACCCGTAAATTTGTTGAGAAGGTTAAGCCTTTTCCGGTAAAGATTGTTGACACAAGAAAAACAACCCCAGGTTTAAGAATCTTAGAGAGGTATGCTGTAGCCGTTGGTGGAGGGTACAATCATCGCTTTGGGCTTTATGATGGAATACTGATTAAAGATAATCATATTAGAATAGTTGGAGGTGTTGCGGAAGCTGTAAAACTTGTAAAAAGGAAAGCGACACATACATTAAAGATAGAAATAGAGGTAGAGAATTTAGAACAGGTGAAGGAGGCAGTAGATAGTGGTGTAGATATTATCATGCTTGATAATATGGATTTTCCTACCTTAAATGAGGCCGTACGATTTATTAAAGGAAATAGTAAAGCGATTATCGAGGTTTCTGGAGGTGTTTCTCTTTCGAATGTAACCCAAATTGCAGAGACAGGAGTCGATCTCATCTCTATTGGCGAATTAACTCATTCTGCACCGATTGTAGATTACAGTTTAGAAATAATTTAAAGGGAATTTATGCTTTTGACGATAGATATTGGTAATACTACAATCTTTATAGGGATGTATAAAGGCGCAAATTTAGCTGCAAATTTCAGCTTGAACACTGCAAGAAAAACAGAAGACGAGTATGGTATAGAAATCTTGGAATTGATTAAATATGTCAATATAGATCTTGAAATTACTGGGTGTATTATCTCTTGTGTAGTTCCCACTCTCACCCCTATCTTTAAGAAATTGGTAGAAAAATATTTTAAAATAAGCCCTGTGTTTGTAGACCCACTTAAGGTAAGTATGCCTATTCGATGTAGCAATCCAAAAGAGATAGGTCAAGATAGAATCGTAAATGCAATAGCAGCATATAAGATTTATGGTGGCCCAAATATTGTAATCGATTTTGGAACTGCCACTACCTTTGATGTGGTTTCAAAGGAAGGTGAGTATTTAGGGGGAGCTATTGCACCAGGTATAGGGATTTCAATAGAAGCTCTATCAAGGCATACTGCTCGTTTACCAAAGGTTGAATTGGTTAAGCCAGGATCTATAATTGGTAAGAATACAGTAGAGGCTTTACAAGTAGGTATATATTATGGATTTGTAGGGCAAGTGGATGAGATTGTTAGAAGAATTAAAGAAGAATTCACAGAGGAGGTTAAGGTTATTGCTACTGGTGGATTAGCAGAGTTCATAAGCGATGGTTCTAAGTATATAGAAATAGTCAATTCTGTCCTTATATTAGAAGGATTGAGAATCATATACGAAGATTTGAAAGGAGGTGGTTAAGGGAAATAGAACAAAACAATAATAGTATAGTTTAAGGAGGATTGAAATGAAGAGGTTATCTATCTTAAGTCTTATAGTGTTTATCTTTTTCGTTGGATGTGCCACTAAGAAACAGATAGTTGTACCACCTTTACTTCAAGAAAGATTAGAGAGATTACAAAAAGAAAATGAGGCATTGATTAATGAGAAAAAGGAATGGCAAGAGAAAGAAGAGACATTAAGGAGAAAGAATAAAGGTTTAGAGGCAAAGATAGTGGATCTTGAGAAAGAGAATGAGGATTTAGTAAAAGATATAGAAGAAAATAGGGTTAAGAGTGAAAAGGCATTACAAAGATTAAAGGAAGAGAATGAGAGGATCAAAAATGACTTAGAGAGGTATATCAAGGAAGGGAAGGTAGAGATTAAAGAAGAGAAAAGAGGACTAAAAATAACCTTAATTGATAAGGTCCTTTTTGATACAGGACAAGCAATAATTAAAGAGGATGGTGTTCAGATATTAAATAAGGTAGCAGAGATTATTAAAAGGCATGAGGATAGAGAGGTAGTAATTGAAGGGCATACTGATTCAGTCCCTATTTGTAACTGGAAATATCCCTCTAATTGGGAACTCTCTACAAGACGAGCTACAGAGGTGTTGAAATTTTTTATAAATAAACATGGTATCTCACCTTTACGGCTTCAGGCAACAGGATATGGGGAATATAGACCAATAGCCACAAATGAAACCGAAGAGGGAAGAAAGAAAAATAGAAGGGTGGAGATTATCCTCTTACCAGCAGATTATCTTAGAGAGGTAACTACCCTACAGTAAGAGATAGAAATCTATAATTGTAAACCTTTTATCCTTTCCACAGCCTCCTTTAGTCTTTCTTTATCTACGGTTAAGGCAATCCTTATGTATCCTTCACCATACTTTCCAAAGCCAATACCAGGGGTAGTTACAATTCCGCAATGCCTTAGTAATGTCTTTGTAAACTCGATGGATGTATACTTAGGTGGTATAGGTATCCACACGTAAAATGTAGCCTTTGGCTTTACTACCCTCCAACCTATATCATCTAATCCATCTACCAAAATGTCCCGTCTTTCTTTATAAACAACTTGCATCTCCTTTACACAGGTTTTATCTGAAGCCAATGCAGTAATCCCTGCATATTGGATAGCACGGAACACCCCTGAGTCAAGGTTTGATTTTACCTTACCCAAAAGGGAGATGATCTCTTTATTTCCTACTGCAAACCCGATTCTCCATCCAGTCATATTAAAGGTCTTTGATAAAGAATGAAATTCCACTCCTACATCTTTCCCACCTTCAACCTGTAAAAAACTTGGTGCCCTATACCCATCATATGTAATCTCTGAATAGGTAGCATCATGACATATCACTATATTATGTCTTTCAGCAAATCTTACCACATGCCTAAAAAATTCAACTGGACATACAGCTCCGGTAGGATTGTTTGGGTAATTCAAAAATAATATCTTTGTCCTTTTTAGGATTGATTCCGGAATAGAATCCAAATCAGGCAAGAAATCATTCCCTTTTAAAAGTGGCAACATATAAGGTTCTCCAGAAGCCAAGATTGTTCCTGCCTGGTAAACAGGATAGCCTGGATTTGGGGTAAGTACAACATCCCCTGGATTTATAAATGCAAGGGGGAGATGCCCAATCCCCTCTTTAGCTCCAATTAAAGTTAAAACCTCTGTTTCTGGATCTAACTTAACACCAAATCTTTCTTTATACCATCCAGCTACTGCCTCTCGAAATCTAAGTAAGCCTTCATATGATGGATAACGGTGATTTTCCTTTTCTCCCAAGGCATCTTTCATGGCTTGGATTATATGGACAGGGGTTGGTTTATCTGGATCACCAACCCCTAAATCAATCAAGTCTTTCCCTTCCTTTTCTTTCATTCTATCTATTTCAACGAATAAATAGGTAGGTAGATTTTTAATCCTTTCTGCCTCCTCTATCATTTCATCCCCCTAATACCTTAGTTAAAAATTGTCCTGTATAAGAACTATCGTTCATCTTTACCTCTTCAGGTGTACCAACGGCAACTATCTCCCCTCCTTTTTCACCACCTTCAGGACCTAAATCGATTATATAATCAGCTGTCTTTATCACGTCCATATTGTGCTCAATAACCACAACAGTATTTCCATTATCTACTAACCTAAACAAAACATCTAATAACCGTTGAACATCAGCAAAATGCAGACCTGTAGTTGGTTCATCAAGTAAATAAAGGGTTCTGCAAGTTTTGGTTTTTGAAAGTTCACTTGCCAATTTTATTCTTTGAGCCTCTCCCGAAGATAAAGTGGGAGCAGGTTGTCCAAGTTTTATATAGCCTAATCCAACATCATCTAATGTTTCTAAGTATCTGAAGATAGCAGGGATATTTTTAAAGAACCTTTTTGCCTCTGCGACACTCATCGATAAAACCTGAGCTATATTTTTACCCTTATATTTAACCTCTAATGTCTCCTGGTTATATCTTTTCCCTTTACAAACCTCGCAACGTACATAGACATCTGGCAAAAAATGCATCTCAATCTTTATAATCCCATCTCCAAGGCAGGCTTCACATCTCCCACCTTTTACATTAAAACTGAATCTTCCAGGCCTATATCCCCTTATCTTTGACTCAGGAATTTGAGAGAATAGTTGTCTAATATGGGTAAATACCCCTGTATAGGTCGAAGGATTTGATTTAGGTGTTCTACCAATAGGAGACTGATCAACTATTATTACCCGATCTATATACTGTAATCCAGTAATCCTTTCATATCCAGAAGGTCTGGGATTAGTCCTTCTTGATAGATGATGCTGTAGTGCAGGATAAAGAATCTCTTTCATTAAGGTACTCTTTCCAGAACCAGATACACCAGTAATGCATACAAATCGCTGTAAAGGAATCGAAACCCTTATATTTTTTAAATTGTGCTTTTTTGCCCCTATTATCTCTAAAAATCTATTTTGACCATTTCTTCTATGCCTTGGAACAGATATTTTCAGCTCCCCTTTTAAATATCTTCCGGTCAGTGAATTGGAATTATTAATCAATTCTAAAGGTGTTCCGCTGAATATTACATAACCTCCATCCTCACCTGCTCCAGGTCCTAAATCAATTACATAATCAGAATGCCTAATTGTAGCCTCATCATGCTCTACTACAATTAATGTATTTCCTAAATCCCTTAATTTGCATAAGGTATTTAACAACCTTTTGATATCCCTTTGATGTAAACCAATGGATGGTTCATCTAAGATATATAAAACACCCATTAGACCAGATCCAATCTGAGTAGCCAATCTTATCCTTTGAGTCTCTCCCCCTGAAAGTGTTTCTGATCTTCTATCTAAGGTTAAATAGTCTAATCCTACATCTATTAAAAAATCTAATCTGGCTCTAATCTCCTTTAAAACCTCGCAAGCAATATCTTCTTGATGCGGAGATAACTTAAGATTTTCAAAAAACTCTTTTGCCCCTTTAATTGAAAGCCTGCTAATATCAAAGATTGTCTTATTGGCTATAGTAACAGATAGACTTTCCTTTTTTAATCTTGCCCCATTGCACTCACGACAAGGAGCTTCAGATAAAAGACTTGCAATCTCATCCATTTCATAATCTGACTTTTCTCTTAATTCTATTCCAAGCCCTCCACAGGCTGAACAAGCGCCATAAGGGGAGTTAAAGGAAAACATTCGAGGGGATAGTTCTTCATACGTTATCCCACAATTTAAACAAGAAAGATCTTCAGAGAATAGAAGTTCTGACTTCCCATTGATACTAACTATTACTCTTCCAGAACCAAGTCTTAATGCTGTCTCCACAGAATCAGCCAATCTTGTAGTAACATCTTTTTTTATAGATAATCTATCTATAACCACTTCAATATCATGCCGCTTGTTTTTTTCTAAAGTCGATATGTCAGAAAGATCATATATTACACTATCTACCCTAACCCGAACATACCCTTCTCTTCTTACTTGTTCAAAAACCTGTTTGTATTCTCCTTTTCTTCCTCGTACTATTGGAGCTAAAATTTGAACCTTTGTTCCAAGAGGTAATGAATTAATTTGATCTATTATAACATCTACCGATTGTTTCCTTATCTCCATACCACATCTGTAACAATGAGGTTTACCAATTTTAGCAAAAAGGAGCCTTAAATAATCATAAATCTCTGTTTGGGTTCCCACTGTTGATCTTGGGTTTTTTGCCACCTTCCTTTGTTCAATAGAGATTGCAGGAGACAAACCTTCAATATATTCCACATCTGGTTTTCCTATCTGTTCCAAAAATTGTCTGGCATAGGAAGATAAAGATTTTACATATCTTCTTTGTCCTTCAGCATAGATTGTGTCAAATGCTAAAGATGATTTCCCTGATCCAGAGAGTCCTGTAATTACAACTAATTTATCTCTTGGAATCCGTAAGTCTATATTTTTCAAATTGTGTACTTTAGCCCCTTTAATAACAATTGCATCCAAACCCATTTATTTACCCATTTTCATTTGTCTTCTGTCTTCGATAGATCTTAACAAACAAGTCTGCTAAGTAAGGATCAAATTGAATGCCCTTATTTTTCATTATCTCTCTAATTGCCTCTTCTTCAGACATCTTTTTTCGGTAGGGTCTATTTGAGGTCATGGCATCAAATGCATCCGAAATAGCAACTATCCTTGACTCTCTTGGGATTTCTTCTCCTTTAAGTCCAATAGGGTAACCTCTTCCATCCCATCTTTCATGATGATGCCTGACTATAATTGCGGCATCCCTTAGAGGTCTTATTGGTTCAATTATCTGTGCACCGATTAAGGGATGATTTTTGATTAATGAAAACTCATCATCTGTTAATTTGCCCTGTTTATGAAGGATCAATTCAGATGTACCAATCTTCCCAATATCATGTAAAATAGCCGCATATTCAAGCATTTTTAATGACTCTATAGGAAAATCACCCAATCTTTTCGCAAGTTCTAAGGAATATTTAGTCACCCTTTCAGAATGTCCCGAGGTATATGGGTCTTTTGCTTCTATTGCTATTACTAACGACTTAATGATACTTATGAATAATTCATCTAAATCTTGAGCGGTGGATAAGGCCTTTTCCTTTGATTTTCGGAGAGTTTCTCCCATTTTGTTAACTGCCTCTACCAATTCACCAATTTCTCCACCTACATCTACTTCAATCCTTTTTGTTACCCCTTCCGAAACTATCCTTTGTGTCAATTCAGTTATTTTGTGAAGAGGTTTGGTAAGGGTTCTTGTAACTATAAAACTTATCCCAAAGGATATGGCTATGGAGATGAAGTAAGTGATTAGGAAATCTCTATCGATTACATCTATGACCTCATTTATATCCTCTACCTTGGAGATGTCTGCCTTCGTCTTGTAATAAAACAATAGACTTGCAAAGGTTATTAATACAAATACCACAGCCCCGATTTTTATTTGTAAATGTATTCCTTTGTATCTCTTCAATCTCTTACCTTAAGCGTTCAAATATCCTTTCTAAATCTGAGCTTGAGTAATATTCAATAATAATTTTCCCTTTTCCAGACCTAATCTCATTTATCTTTACCTTTGTTCCTAACGCCTTCATAAGCTCTCCCTCCCATATAGAAAGCATTGGATCAGGTAAAATACCTCCTTGCTTGGGTGAAGTTTCTTCTCTGGCTATATTTTTAACCATCCTTTCAGTTTCTCTTACAGAAAGCCCCTGTTTGATTATCTTCTTACATACCTCAATTTGCTGAAATTTGCTTTCTAATCCCAATAAGGCCCTTCCATGTCCTGGAGTAATTGCCCCATTAATAATCTCATTTTGTACCTCAACAGGCAATTTTAGAAGTCTAACTGAATTTGTAATTGTTGTCCTATCCTTCCCTAATCTCTCAGCCAAATCGTCCTGAGTTAAATCATATTCAATTAGAAGTCTTTTATAGATTTC
Organism: bacterium; assembly: GCA_030017475.1. Classification (GTDB taxonomy): domain Bacteria; phylum UBA9089; class JASEIO01; order JASEIO01; family JASEIO01; genus JASEIO01. The sequence continues at coordinate 13,149 of JASEIO010000012.1, forward strand.
TGCTTCTTCAATCGGGTTTAGATCTTCCCTTTGGATATTTTCAACCAATGCCAATTCCAATAACTCCCGGTCATCGACCTCTTTTATTATGGCAGGGATCTTTTCTAATCCATTCAATTTGGCTGCAAGAAGTCTTCTTTCTCCAATTATCAGTTCATAGCCTTTTTCTTTCTTCCTAACCACAATTGGTTGAATAATTCCCTTTTTTTCAATAGATGCAGCAAGTTCCCTCAACGCATTTTCATCAAAACCTCTCCTTAATCGATATTTGCTTTGTACAACCTCTTCAATCCTAATCTCTCTGACTTCTGAATCTTGCATCTCCTTTCTCCTTTATAATGGTCTTTTCTTTGGAATACCGATACCTCTTGGATACCTAATTGGTGTACACTTCTCTTTTTCTATAATAACCAAATTCCTTACCTGATTTATAAATGGAAGGATAATCTTATTTACACCAACCACCTTTCCCCCTAAAATTGAGATTGCATTTTCTGCCTTTTCTATTTCTTCTCCTATCTCCTTTCCTTTAAGGGCAATAAAAACTCCTTCCTTTCTCAAGAGTGGTAAACATAACTCTATTAAAATTCTTAATTCACTCACTGCACGAGATAAAACTACATCGTATCCATTTCTATATCCAGCCTTCCTTCCATATTCTTCTGCTCTACCCCAAAGTATCTCCACCCTATCTAATTTAAGGGCGCTCTTTATATATTTAAGAAAATCGCTCTTTTTTTTATTGGCCTCAAGCAAGGTCAAGTTTATCTCTGGAAAATAGACCTTCACTGGAATCCCAGGAAAGCCAGCTCCAGTACCTATGTCGATAACCCTTTCCCCTTTAAAAAATCGGTAAATTTTAGTACAGGTTAATGAATCTAAAAAATGCTTGATAATTATATCTTCGGGATTTTTGATACCAGTTAGATTCATCTTTTTGTTCCATTCTTTGAGTATCTCTAAGTAGGTGAAAAATTGGTATATCTTATGCTCATCAGGTTCTATCCCAAGATGTATTAATCCCTTTATGAACAGGTTCTTTAAATATTCAATATCTATCTTTACATCTTGCATACTTCTTTAAATAGATCATCAAAACTGATATATCTCCTTGTCTAATTCCAGAAATACGTGAAGCTTGTCCTAATGATAAAGGTCTTATTTTGGAAAGCTTCTCTTTTGATTCATAGCTCAATCCTGGTATTATATAGTAGTCAATATCTTCAGGAATTCTTCTATTTTCTAATCTCTTAAAATGATCTATTTGATTTAATTGCCTATTGATGTATCCTTCATACTTAATTTGTATCTCAACCTGTTCCGCTATCTCTTTGGGTAAATTATTCGTAGATTGATCAATCTCATGCAGATCTTGATAGGTTACTTCTGGCCGTTTAAGGACCTTCGATAATGTAGTACCTGGTTTTAATTTGGTTCCCCTCAAGGTAATGGCTCCAATCCTATTATTTTTTAGCCTATTTATTTCTTCCTTTATCATCTTCCTCTTTTCAAGAAGGGCCTTGTATTGTTCATCCTCTATAAGACCAAATCTATATCCATAATCCATTAGTCTTAGATCTGCATTGTCATGACGTAAAACTAATCTATACTCAGCCCTGGATGTAAACATTCTGTATGGCTCATTCGTTCCTTTAGTTACTAAATCGTCTATTAATACCCCGATGTAAGCCTCCCCTCTCGAAAGGATAAACGGTTTATCTCCTTTTAATTTAAGGGCGGCATTTATTCCAGCCATTATTCCGAGGGAGGCTGCCTCTTCATACCCAGTAGTACCGTTAATCTGTCCAGCGAGGTATAGATTTTCAACAAGCTTTGTTTCTAAAGTCGGCCAGATTTGTGTAGGTGGGCAAAAATCATATTCAATAGCATAGGCTGGACGAATGATTTCAGCCTCTTCTAATCCAGGGATGGTATGTAATACCTCCCATTGAACCTCCTCGGGTAAACTAGTAGCTAATCCATTTATATAAAATTCACACGTTTCCAATCCTTCTGGTTCTAAAAAAAGTTGATGGTGTTCCTTATCAGGGAATTTCACTATCTTATCCTCTATCGAAGGACAATATCTCACACCTGTTCCTTTAATCCTTCCTCCATAAAGTGCAGTTCTATGTAAATTCTTTCGGATTAAATCATGGGTCTTTTGATTTGTATAGGTTATGAAGCACTTAGCCTTATTATTAACCTCTATTCCCTCTTTAAAGGAAAACCTTGAGGGTTCTGGATCCCCTTCTTGTGGGATCATTTTGCTAAAATCCACAGTCCTTCCATCGATTCTTGGGGAAGTACCAGTTTTTAGTCTTCCAAGCTCAAATCCGAGTTCCTTTAAATTAGAGGATAGGTTAATAGAAGAAAACTCTCCCATTCTGCCAGATGCAAAAGAGGTGTTTCCTATATGAATAACACCTTTTAAGAAGGTCCCAGGGGTGATGATTACTATATCCCCGAAATAATGCATCCCAGTTTGGGTAACAACCCCTTTTGCCTTTCTACCTTCAACCAATATCCTTTCAACCAAGGCCTGTTTCACATCTAAATTAGATTGATTTTCAACAACCTCTTTCATCTTAAGACGGTACAAGTTACGATCAGCTTGAGCCCTTAATGAATGGACAGCCGCTCCTTTTTTAGTATTTAGCATTCTAAATTGAATCCCTGTTTTATCTATATTTTTCCCCATCTCTCCACCCAAGGCATCGATCTCCCTTACCAATTGTCCTTTGGCTAATCCACCAATAGCTGGATTACAAGACATCTGAGCTATAGTATCGATATTTAAGGTCAGGAGAAGGGTAGAACAGCCCATCCGAGAAGTGGCTAAGCTTGCCTCTACCCCAGCATGACCACCACCAACCACAATAACATCGTATCTCTTATCCATACCTTTTCCTATTGAATAATCTATCCAATTCGTTATAGTGTTTCACGTGAAACATTATTTTCCAATACAGAACTGAGAGAAGATTTCGGAAAGAATGTCCTCATTGATCGTTTCTCCAATAATAGCCCCTAAATGGTTTAAGGCTTCTCTTAAATCCAAAGCTATAAACTCCTCTGAGAGGTTGTTAGAGATTGTATCAATCACCCTTTCCATTGATTGACATGCCTTTTGAAGGGCACGTTTGTGTCTAAGGTTAGTGATTAGAATGCCATTTATCGATGGCAAACCTCTTAAGAAAAATTTTTCCTTAATCCCCTCTTTCAGATCATCCAATCCAAGTTTTTCTGTAGCCGAAGTTCTTACTATCTTTACTCCATCCAATAGAGTTTGTATGTTATTTAATTCAATAGTCTGGGGAAGATCGATTTTATTTATTACAATAATCCGTAGTTTATCACGTGTCTCTTCTATGATCTCTATATCTTCTTCAGTCAATTTCTCAGATCCATCTAATACCAGTATAACAAGATCAGCCAACTGTAAAGACTCCCTTGTTCTAGACACCCCTTTCTCTTCTATTTGGTCAATCGGATGCCTTAGGCCTGCTGTATCAATTAGGGTTAGGGGAATACCTTCTATATCTATTGCTTCCTCAATCGTATCTCGGGTAGTTCCCGGAATGGAGGTAACAATAGCCCTCTCTTCACCAAGTAAGGCATTTAATAAACTTGACTTACCAACGTTAGGTCTTCCTACTATAACCGTGCGTATTCCTTCTTTAAATAGCTTCCCATATTTCGAGGTCTCAATAAGCCCTTTAATTCTATCTCTTATTTCTTCGACCCTTATCTTAACTTGGGTAGAGTCTAATCGTTCAATATCTTCTTCAGGAAAATCGATAGAGGCTTCTAAGTAAGCGAGTATGTTTACAATCTGATCCCGTAAGGTGTAAATTTCCCTTGAAAGGTCCCCTTTTAATTGATGTAAGGCATATCTTAAACCTACATCAGTTTTTGCCCGAATTACTTCAATTACTGCCTCTGCTTGACAGAGGTCAATCCTTCCATTAAGAAAGGCACGGCGAGTAAATTCACCTGGTGAAGCAAGCTCTGCACCATATTCTAATGTCAATTCTAATATCCTTTTTAATGGGATGATCCCACCGTGTGCATTTATTTCTACCACATCTTCTCTCGTGTATGTTTTAGGAGCCTTCATTACAGTGATTAATACATCATCAATAAGTTCCGATGTAGCAGGATCTCGAATTTGACCATAATGGATGGTATGAGTTGGAAAGTTTGAAACCTTATCCTTCCCCACAAAGATCTTTTCTGCTATTTTTATAGCAGATGGCCCACTTAACCTTACAATTCCAATTCCTGATTCACCAAGTGGAGTTGATATAGCAGAGATAGTATTATCCTTCATCTCCCTGTCCTTTAAGGTAAATAGTTACCCTTCTGTATTCCCCTTCACCTCTTGATCTTGTGGTCACTAAAGAATCTTCCTGTAGTGCTGTATGAATAATGTGTCTTTCATGGGAGTTCATTGGCTCTAAAACTATCTCTTTCTTAGTCTCTTTGACCTTATCTGCTAACCTTTTGGCTAAATCTTCTAATGTTTTTTGGCGTCTATCCCTATACCTTTCTGTATCTAAGATAATCTTTCTCCTTGCTCTACATACTTTATTCACCAGCAAATTAACAATAAATTGAAGAGAATTAAGGGTCTTTCCTCTTTTTCCAATTAAAATTCCAGGATCTTCCGTTTTTATCTCTAAATGTATCTCATCGTTATCCTCTTTAATATCTATCTCTGCCTTTATGCCCATTAACCCTAAAATCCTGTTAGTAATTTGATATGCAATATGGGATGGATCATCTTTTATAAACACCTTTATTTTTGCAGGTTTTGATCCTACTAAACCAAATAATCCTTTATTACCTTTATCTAAAATTTCAACCTTTACCTTCTCACGAGATACCCCAAGTTTTTTTAAGGCCGATTCAACAGCTTCATCAGCTGTTCTCCCTTCTTGTTCCAAGATTCTCATACAAACTCCCTCCTTTAAAATCAGAAGCCAGATCTTCTATCCCCTCTGATTTCTAGCAACTGATTTCTTTTTTCTTATTATGAGATATTGTTGTCCAATAGTTAATATGTTTTGTACTAACCAATATAAGATTAAACCAGATGGAAAACCAAAACATATAAATGTAAAGAATGTAGTCATAAATATAGCCATATTTGGTTGTTTAGGGTCCGCTTGAACAGGGGTCATTATTCTTTGTTGAATATACATACTCACACCCATTAGTATAGGTAAGATGTAATATGGATCTTGCATAGATAGGTCTTTTAACCAGAATATAAAAGGGGATCCTCTTAATTCTATAGCAGTCCGGAAGGTAGTGAATAAGGCAAAAAGGATTGGTAGTTGGAGGAACATTGGTAAACAACCTCCTGTAAGGGATTGTACTGGATTGATCCCATGTCTCTTATAAAGAGCTATTATCTCCCGGTTGAGTTTCTCTCGATCATTTCTGTATTTCTGCCTTATCCTATTCATATGAGGTTGCAATTCTTGCATGGACTTCATTGATCTAAAACTTATTTGATTTAAGGGAAATAGAATTATTTTTATAACAATGGCCAATAGGATTATAGCTACCCCATAATTTCGAGTTATAAGATAGAAAAGTTTCAATGTCTTTAAAATTAGACGTGAGAAAGGAGCTAACCAACCTGAATATACTATGCGCTCGCATCCTTTTTCAAAGATTTCAAGTGATTCATATTCCTTAGGTCCAATATAGAACTTAAAACTTCCTGTGCTAATGTTAGGTAAGACTAAGGCCATACTAAGAACTCCATCTTTTCCTTTCTTGAAATGTACCTCTTTCTGGAAAATAGATTCTGGTAAGATGATAGTAGAGAAGTATCTTTTACTTTGAGATGACCAAGAAAAGTTGGTAATTTTCTTTATTTCCGCCCGAGGCTCCTCCTTTTTTCTTAAGCCCAAAGAGACCATAATCTTGTCAAAAGGTCCCTTTTTTTTAAAAGAAACCTTGTGGATTTGATTGTCTATGGAATATACTTGTTCTATCAATTCCTTTTGATCTTCCTGCTCCTTAATAAAACCTCCCCACAAAACAAGAGAACCTGAAGATTGGAGTAATGATGGGTTTTCCATCTTCAAATCTACCCTAACCTCATATCTATCTGGGAAAAAGGTTAACCTTTTTTCCAATCTTACATCAGGTATATCTTCAACCTGATAGATAAATTGTTTTGTGTATCTATCTAAAGAAATAAAATCACAAACTACTAAATTTTTACCATTCTGTAGTGATAAATCTAAAGGAAAACATGATAAATCTTGGGAGTGAATCATTTCTATAGGTTTTCTATCCTTCTCAAGATATCTTTTTAACTTCCAACTCTGTAATGATCCTCGTGGGGTAAGCTGAACATCAATCAGTTCTGTGTCTATATATAGATCCTTCTTTGGAATGTCTATAGAGGCTAATTTTATCTCAGGGATGGAAGGCAGGGAAGTTTCTTTAATTTGAGAGGAAGGAAAAACCCTTTCCGCTTCTTGAGCCTTTTTAACCTCTGTGAGTTCATAATTTTGATAGTAACGAATATTATACAAAAGTAGTATCAAAGCGGATATAAATATCGCTAAGGCTACCCTTTTCTCCATCTAATTTTCCCTTTCTACGGGATCATATCCACCAGGATGGAGAGGGTTGCATTTTAAGATTCTAATTAGTCCTTTCCAAACACCCTTTTTTAGTCCATACTTCCTTATACTTCCCTCAAAATATCGGGAGCAGCTAGGGGAAAACCTACATGTTGGAGGGAAAAAAGGAGATATGTGGTTTTGATATATCTTTATCAGTCTTAAAAGTATCTTTGGTACCATTAGGTATCTTCCCAAGGAGATGTGCTTCATTAAACAATTGCAGTAACTCCCTCTCCATTTTATGAAAGTTTAATCCGATAGATTCTGGCTTTATTACTACAACCAAATCTATCCCTTCAATTAGCCGATTCTTATTTAATCTAAAGATTTCTCGAACATATCTCTTTAGTTTATTTCTTTCTACTGCCCCTTTTACATTTTTATCTACAGAAATTCCCAATCTTTTTAAAGGGGTTTTATTTCTATTATATAGGAGATATAGAATTAAAAATTTACCTTTAAAGAACTTACCTTTAGAATATACCTCTCTAAATTCACTTGGTGAATGGAGGCGTTCCCACTTTCTAAAACCAAATCGTTTCATTTAAACAGTTAATTTAGCCCTTCCTTTCATCCTTCTTCTTTTAATAACCTCTCGTCCCCCTTTTGTACTCATTCTTTTTCTAAACCCATGAGTTCTTTTTCTTTTTCTATTCTTTGGCTGATAGGTCCTTTTCAAATCCTTTCTCCTTTACTATCAAATGTGCTTTAAACAAGAATATATTATATTAAACAAAATGGCTATGTCAAGATTTTTCTTGATATTTAAAAAGATTTGTGTTATCTTTATCTAATCATGGTAAAGGTTGGGATTCCAAGGGCATTACTATATTATAGATATTACCCGTTTTGGGAGG
>JASEIO010000012.1:20756-21363 GCA_030017475.1 bacterium
TAAAGGTTGGGATTCCAAGGGCATTACTATATTATAGATATTACCCGTTTTGGGAGGCATATTTTAAGGGGTTAGGAACTGAGGTAGTTATTTCTCAAAAGACTTCGAGAGAACTTTTAGAACAAGGGATAAGGCATACATTAGATGATATTTGCTTACCTGTTAAGGCCTTTCATGGTCATATTATTAGTCTTTGCGGAAACGTTGATTATCTATTTATCCCTCGAGTAGTTAGTATAGAAAGGGATGCCTATACCTGTCCAAAATTTATTGGTCTTCCGGATATGGTAAAAAGTTCAATCTCTAATCTTCCTTATATAATAGATACAGTTGTTGACATAAAAAAAAGGCCTCTATGGAGCTCCAGTTTATGCCTGGGCCTTAGATTTACTAAAAATCCCTTAAAGATTTGGGTTTCTTATAAAAATGGTAGGTCTCGACAAGATGATTTTGAACATGATGGAGGGATCCCTAAAGAGGTTGACTTTAGATTAAATAATGGAGGTTTGAGAATTGGTATTGTAGGCCATCCATATATTATTTATGATTCCTACTTAAATCTAAACCTTTTTTCAAAATTGAGGAAGATGGGGGTATCCATCTTTAC
>JASEIO010000012.1:21368-26618 GCA_030017475.1 bacterium
TTCCTACTTAAATCTAAACCTTTTTTCAAAATTGAGGAAGATGGGGGTATCCATCTTTACCTCTACCCAAATTCCTCCGGAGATAATCAATAAAGAATTGAAGAAATACGAAAGGCTTTCTTGGTCATATGAAAAAGAGATTATAGGTTCGGCATCATACTTTTTAACCTATGGAAATGTAGATGGTGTTATCTTTATCCTCAGCTTTGGATGTGGACCTGGATCGATAATCTTAGAGATTATTAATCGTGAAGTGAGAAGAAATAAAGATATTCCATTTTTGACACTGGTAATTGATGAACATACTCAAGACACAGGGATAATTACTAGAGTTGAATCGTTTATTGATACCGTTCGAATGAGAAAAAATGAAGTTAGCTTTTCCGCATATGGGTAATTTGTATATTGTTTTAAAACCCTTATTTGAGAATTTAGGAATTTCGGTAGTTACCCCTTCCAAACCAAATAAGGAATGTCTAAAATTAGGAGCACGCCTTTCACCTGAATGGGTTTGTTTACCATTTAAGGTTAATCTCGGGAATCTGATCGATGCATTAGACAAGGGAGCAGATACCCTTTTATCTGTCTCAGGTGCCTGGGCTTGTAGATTTGGATATTATGGAAGGGTTCAACATAAAATCTTGCATGATTTAGGATATAGGTTTGAATCAATAATCCTTGGCAATTCGAAAATAGGTGTTTTTGAAAGGATTAGAGAGATAAATGGTGGAAAGACCATTTCTAATATTATTAAGGGTGTAAGAATAGCATTAAAGAAGGCAGAGGTATTAGAGAAGATTGAGAATCTTTCAAGAAAGATAAGACCATATGAAGAAGATAAAGGAGAGGTGACACAGGTTTTTAACCGTTGCCTAAGGGATTTAGAAAAAACCAATACTATCCCCGAGATAAAAATGGTTGAAAAAAGGTCTTCTGAATTATTTAAGAGGGTTAAAAAGGACTTAAGTCGAAAACCATTAAGAGTCCGCTTAGTAGGAGAGACATATCTAATGTTAGAGCCATTTGTTAATTTTGAAATAGAGAGAAGATTGGGGGAAATGGGTGTTGAAGTTGAACCAGTATTAAATATTAGAAAATGGGTGTTACATCCCTTCCGCTTAGGAATGGGTGGTAGAGATGGAGAGAAAAGGGCAAGGCGTGTGGCTAAGAAATATCTGCCTTATCCTTTAGGTGGAGAGGATCAATTGACCATTGGATATACAATCCTTTCTTCAAAGACCTATGATGGCATTGTACATGTTTACCCATTTACCTGTATGCCAGAAAATATCTCAAGAACTGTTTTAAATAGGGTAATAAAGGACTACAAGATTCCAGTAATTAGCCTCTCTATAGATGAACATTCCTCTCCTTCAGGAATGATTACCCGCTTAGAGGCATTCATCGATTTATTGAATACAAGAAGAAACCATAGATTACACTGATTAAAGATCATAGGTGATCATAGAAAAAAGAGACATTTGAAGGATGTAGTGGCTGATCAATAAGGATTAGGATACAGGGAATTAAAAGTCAATTTATTTCGAGAGTATTGTAAAAAGAAAAGGAGGTGAGGGAGAATGCTGTTTGTTACCACTTTAGACATCATACCAGGGAAGGTAAAAGAGGCATTAAGATTGATGAAGGGATACGAAAAGGGGGATGTAGAAGTGAAGAGCTTCTTAGGAATGTTTGGAAAACCAGATGCAGTGATAATCTTTGAGGCAAAAGATGAAATTGAAGCTACACGTTTTGTGGTTCAGTTTGGAGATGCATTTGTAATGAAGACCAGCTTAGCCTTTCCTGTAGAAAATATCTAAAAATATAATTGTACAACTCATGGATATGTGATAAACTTCTTTTAAACCACGGATGGCACGGATAAAATCAGATGACAGACAACATACATATAACCTCTAATTTCTGACCTCTGTAAATCATCCGTGATAATCCGTGGCTTCTTTGGAGGGGGATAATGAAAAAAACCTTTTTGTTTTTGATTTTATTGACCTTCCCAGGATTTTTATTAGCCCAGGAAGAAAAACTCATTGGAGAGACTGTATTATCTTGTGGGGCTACTCAAATTGGAGATAAGACCTATTCGAGTCTTTCCATAAATCAAGATGTATCCTTTGGGAAGTTAGGTGTTGGATTGGCTTGTCAACTGAAGTGGAATGAGGATGGGATTAGGGATGAGGATTGGAAAAAACCGGAGGATTATTTGCCAAATATTATTAGGTATATTAGGTGGGCAAATAAAGGTGATCGTCCACTTTATATAAAACTTGGAGAGCTTTCTGATATGAGAATAGGACACGGGTTTATTGTAAATGGATATGCAAATATGATTGGAGAAAAAGGTACTAATGGATTCAAACAGGTAATCGGTGTAGTATTTGATGTAAATCTTGAAAAAGGAGGAATTGAGACATTGGTAAACAATGTTATAAAGATTAAAGAAGAGGATATTCCGCCATTTAGATTATATGGAGGAAGAATTTACGTTTCGCCATTAAAGACAACTGGGGTTACATTCCCCCCGATCGTTGATAGAATAAGAGTGGGAGCAAGCTATGTTAGAGATACGGATCCTGATCCAGATAATGAAGGTGAAGAAGATTTAATTGTTCAAGGATTAGATAGTGAATTACCGCTAATTCCAAGATTACTTATCCTTTATTATGATTGGGCTACAATAAGAGACCATGGAAGTGGATCAGGAGTTGGGATTATGGGTGAATTCCCCTATCATTACTTTGATCTTGGATACAAGATTGAATATAGGGATATTAAGAAAGATTTTACTCCCTCAATATTTAACTCCCTTTATGAAGTCTCGCGTCCCGTAAGATTAGGAGTTAAAGATATTAAAGGTTGGTATGGAGAAGTTGGTTTAAAAGTCCCAATGATTTTCATATTTAGTATTGGATATGAAGATTATGATAAAAGGGATGAAGAATACCCCATTTTATTTGGAAGGTTAGAAATAGAGGGGCAATTGATCAAGATCCTAACAAAGAAAGATATTTCTGGAAGTGCAATATATTATAAAAAGAATGCAGATAGAGATCCTTTCAATTTCACAACCCCTGATAGCTGCGTTATAGGTAGACTTTGTTATGGTGTTACAGAAGGAGTGAATATGGTATATATATGGAAAGAAACCTATAAAGAGGATGGTACACCTGTAAGGAATAATTCTATTACTATGGAGGTCCATTTCTAAATCTAATCCAAATATCCTCTTAATCAGCGTTAATCTGTGTCCCATTAACTTGATTCGAGGATTTTTCGAGGAAAAGGTGGATCAATTAGAAAAGATTAGGCGAGGAGTGGCAGAGATAATATCAGAAGACGAACTTAGAGATAAGCTTAATTCAAAAAGACCTTTACGGATAAAATTTGGTGCTGATCCAACTTCGCCTGATATCCATTTAGGACATACAGTAATATTGCGGAAGCTACGGCAGTTTCAAGAACTTGGACACAGGGTTATCTTTATAATCGGTGACTTTACAGCAAGGATTGGAGATCCATCAGGGAGGCAAGAAACTAGACCCTCACTTTCTGAAAGAGAGATATTCAAAAATGCAGAAACTTATAAAGAACAAGTTTTCAAAATATTAGATAGATCGAAGACGGAAGTGGTATTCAATTCAAGCTGGTTAGATCGAATGGATTTAAGGGATGTTGTAAAGCTTTCTTCTCTATATACTGTCGCTCGGATGTTAGAAAGGGATGATTTCAAGAAGAGATATGATGAAAAGCGAGATATCACCATCTTAGAGTTTCTTTATCCGCTACTTCAAGGATACGATTCAGTTATTTTACATGCAGATGTTGAAATAGGTGGTACTGATCAAAGGTTTAATCTGCTTGTTGGAAGGGTATTACAACGTAGATTCGGACAAGAATCCCAAGTTGTGATTACTATGCCACTTTTAGAAGGCCTAGACGGTGTGAGAAAGATGTCAAAAAGTTATGGCAATTATGTTGGAGTTACTGATTCAGCGAAAGAGATGTTTGGAAAGCTGATGTCCATTCCAGATTCGTTGATGGATAAGTACTTTGAATTATTGACTGAAGTGGATCTGAATAAGATTCGAGATTTACATCCAAAAAAGAAAAAGATGTGCCTTGCAAAGAATATAGTCAGTTTTTACTATGGGAGGGATGCTGCAGAGGAGGAAGAAAAGGAATTTGAAAGGATATTTAGAAGAAAGGAATATCCAAAGGAGATTCCAATATTTTATGTTAAAAAAAGGGAAATAAACCTCGTGGAATTGATGAAAGAAGGCAAATTGGTTGAGAGTAAACTAGAGGCAAAGAGGCTAATTTCTCAAGGTGGAGTGAGGATAGACGGAAAGAGGATATTAGCGGAAGATTACGCCATAAAGATAGAAAATCCTTGCATCTTACAGGTTGGCAAAAGGAGATTTTTAAAGATCGCTATTCAGAATGGAAAAGATGAATAAGGCAGATGTCCTAATTGAAGCTTTACCTTATATAAGAACCTTTTTTGGAAAGACAATAGTCATAAAGTATGGCGGAAGGGCAATGGCAGATGAAAGTTTAAAGACCTCCTTTTCTAAAGATTGCGTTTTATTAAGATATGTAGGTATGAAACCAGTCATTGTTCATGGTGGCGGCCAACAAATTACCCGTATTATGGAAAGAATGGGGAAAAAGGTACAGTTTATAGAAGGACAAAGAATCACAGATAAAGATACTATGGAGATTGTGGAGATGGTTTTGGGAGGTAAGGTTAGTAAGGAGATCGTATCCTTAATTAATCAGCAAGGGGGAAAGGCAGTCGGATTAAGTGGGTTGGATGGAAAATTGATTCAAGCTGAGTCTGAAAAAGACTACATTGGAAGGGTGAAAAAAATAAATCCAGAGATAATCCATACCTTGGATGAAAAGGGTTTTATACCAGTTATCTCTCCAATAGCCATTGGAGATGAAGGGGAACGTTTCAATATTAATGCCGATTTGTCAGCTTCAGAGTTAGCCATTGGGCTATCAGCCTATAGATTGGTGATCCTAACCAATACAAAGGGTATTTTAAAAGATGCAGAGGTTATCTCAACTTTGCGGGTTTCAGAGATCGAAGGTTTGATCAAAGATGGTGTAATCAAAGAGGGTATGATCCCAAAGGTAAAAGCCGCTAAAAAGGCAGTTGAAGAGGGTGTGGAGAAGGCACATATAATTGATGGAAGGGTAAGGCACTCTATTCTACTTGAGTTGTTT
>JASEIO010000012.1:26709-38071 GCA_030017475.1 bacterium
GATTGTTAGATAAAGAGAGGGGTTTTTGCAACTGGGCATGCTTTTCTGCTCAGCAGGCAGCAGAAAAGGGAGCTAAAGCGGTTTTTCAGAAGATGGGTGCTGAAGCATGGGGACATTCCGTAGCGGATTTACTAAAGGAGTTATCTGGGAAGCACAAAATTTCTGAAGGACTTCTAAATGCTGCCTTAGAACTGGATAAGGTTTATATACCTGCAAGGTATCCCAATGTTCATCCCTCAGGTTCTCCGCGAAATAGATATACGAGGGAAGAAGCCAGGAGGCTTATCGGATATGCTGAAGAAATCGTCAAATTCTGTAAAGGTCTTCTATCCAAGATATGATAAAGAGAGAATTATTCAGGTGATAACTGAAAGAATCAAGAAGCTTAATGGAGAAATCTCTCTCCGTCTGGTTGTACTCTTTGGTTCTTATTCAAAAGGGAACTATACAGTTGGAAGTGATATAGATATTCTTATCATCTACAAGGAGGAAAAGGAAAAGGATGCCTATGTGATTACAAAAAGGATCTTTGATATACCTCATCTTGAACCCCATGTATATACAGAAAGGGAATATGAAGAAAGAAAGGAAACTATCAATAGAATGATAAAAGATGGCATAGTGTTTTTTCCATCCTTATGATAGGCTAAAGGAAATAATAGAGAGGATTTAGGTTGAGAAGATGGATATTAATATGGTCATAAAAGACGAAAATGAGTACATAATCCCTACCTATAAAAGATTTCCAGTTGTTATTGTAAAGGGAAAAGGGAGTCGAGTATGGGATATAGAGGGAAAGGAATATCTTGATTTTGTTGGAGGGATAGCTGTTAATAGCTTAGGACATTGTCATCCATTGGTTGTTAATGCTATAAAAGGACAGGCTGAAAAACTTATCCATACATCTAATCTTTATTATACCCTACCCCAGGTTGAACTGGCAAAAAGGATTGTAGAATTGTGTTTCCCAGGAAAGGCCTTCTTTTGTAATTCTGGCGCTGAGGCAAATGAGGCAGCAATAAAATTGGCAAGAAGGTTTGGGAAGGGAAGGTTTGAAATAATATGTATGCAGAACTCATTCCATGGAAGGACCTTGGCTACTCTGACTGCAACTTGCCAAGAGAAGGTACAAAAGGACTTTTTTCCTCTTGTACCAGGATTTAAATGTGTTCCCTTTAATGACTTAGAAGCTATCAAAAGGAGTATATCGAAAGAAACCGTTGGTGTAATGCTTGAGCCAATCCAATCGGAAGGTGGGGTATGGATAGCTGAGAAAGAATATTTACAGGATTTAAGGAAATTCTGTGATGAAAATAACCTTTTACTAATCTTTGATGAAGTTGCTACTGGATTTGGAAGGACAGGGAAGATGTTTTGCTATGAACATTATGAGGTAGAGCCAGATATTATGACTTTAGCTAAGGCTTTAGGTGGAGGGGTGGCTATTGGCGCAATGTTAGCCAAAAAGGATGTAGCTGATTTCTTGGATGCAGGATCTCATGCCTCTACATTTGGAGGGAATCCTTTAGTATGTAGTGCAGCCTTGGCTTCAATTAATACAATAAGTGAAGAAAACTTGGTTAAGAATTCTGAAAACTTAGGTTATTATTTCTTGGAGAGGCTTAATGCCTTGAGGGAAAGGTATAATTTCATAAAGGATGTTCGAGGAAAGGGATTACTGATTGGAGTAGAACTTACTTTTAAAGGAGAAGGGATTGTTAATGAATGTCTAAATAGGGGTGTGCTTATAAATTGCATCCAAGGAAATGTTCTAAGGTTCTTACCTCCATTAAATATCACCAAAGAGGATATAGATAAGGTAATAGATACATTAGAGAAGGTATTCAATGTTTCACGTGAAACAAAATAAAAAGGAGGAGATCAAGATATTAGTTCCCAAATCGAAAGTAGAGGATAGTCTAAAATTAATAGAGGAAAATTTTGGTGAATGAGGAGATGATGGATAAGATTGTTTTGGCCTATTCTGGTGGATTGGATACATCGTGTATGATAAAATGGTTACAAGATAGGTTAAAAGTAGATGTTATTACTTATACCTCTGATTTAGGACAAGATATAGATTTAGACAAGGTTAAAGATAAGGCACTGAAGTTAGGAGCAAAAAAGGCAATCGTTGAAGACTTAAAAGATGAGTTTGTGAGAGATTATGTTTTCCCCTCGTTACGGATAAATGCTATCTATGAAGAAGGGTATTTGCTCGCTACTGCATTATCTCGTCCTTTGATTGCTAAAAAACTAATTGAGGTAGCAAGGAAGGAAGGGGCTAAAAAGATTGCTCATGGTTGTACTGGAAAAGGAAATGATCAGGTTAGGTTTGAGGTGAGTATAGGAGCGATAGATCCGGAGCTTGAAATAATTGCTCCAGCCAGAATTTGGGAATTTAAATCGAGGGAGGATGAGATTGAATATGCCAAAGAGAATAGTATTGGGATAGATGTGAGTAAAGAATCTCCTTATTCAATTGACCGCAATTTATGGGGTGTCTCGATTGAATGTGGGGTTTTAGAAGATCCATGGATTGAACCCCCAGAGGATGTCTATCAAATAACCAAGGCTTTAAAAGATACACCTGATACTCCAACCTATATAGAGATATATTTTGAAGGAGGTATTCCCAAAGAACTTGATGGGAAAGGTTTAAGACCTGTGGAGTTAATAAATAGATTGACGAAAATCGGAGGATTAAATGGAATTGGAAGGGTGGATATGGTTGAGAATAGACTTATAGGGATTAAATCAAGGGAGATTTATGAAATGCCAGCAGCAACTATCCTCTACAAAGCACATAGGGCTTTAGAAAGTTTAGTACTAGACCGAGAAACAGCCCATTTTAAAGAATTGATTTCCATTAAATATAGTGAATTGATCTACTATGGACTATGGTACTCCACATTAAGAGAATCATTGGATGCCTTTGTTCAACATACTCAAAAAAGGGTTACGGGTCGGGTTAAACTAAAACTCTACAAAGGAAATGTACAGGTTATAGGAAGGAGATCTCCCCACTCACTATACAAACACGAATTGGCTACTTATGATAAAGAAGATGTTTTTGATCATAAGGCAGCAGAAGGATTTATTAAAATATGGGGGCTTCCGTATAGGCAATATGATTAAAAGGTTATTCTATTTATTGCTTACTACCTATTACCTATTCCTCCTTGGTTGTGGACAAAAACTCGGGATTAGGAAAGATGCATATCAGGAGAATCAGCGGGCATTATTTATATTTAATAGGGCAGAGGCGTTCAGAAAGAATGGTGATTATGAATCAGCAATCGTTGAATTCAGAAATTATCTGGATGAGTATGGAGATATCTATTATGGAGATGAGGCATTATTTAAAATTGCTAATTGTTTTGAGGAACTCGGTCAGATAGAGCAGGCTATCTTATCTTATAGTACGATCTTAAAAAGATATAAACATTCCGCTATAATTCCAGAAGTCCTTTTTAGAATCGGGGATTGTTATAAAAGACAGGGAGAATGGAAAGAGTCAATTAAAACCTATCTTGAAATTATCAAAAGATATTACTGGACAGAATGGGGAGAAAAGGGAAAAGAAGAGACAGATAGGTTATTAGAGGAACATAAAAAGAGTAAATGGGCTGATAAAATGAAGAAAAGGATTGAGAAGCTTGTAGAAAGAATGGAGAAAAAATAATATGGGTGGGTTTTCTTATAGAAATCATGAGTTGTTTTGTGAAGAGGTAAAGATTCAAGAGATTGCAGAGGATATAGGGACACCATTTTATTTATACAACTATGATATCATAGTGGGGAATTATCAAAGATTTATAGAAGCCTTTAAGGAATTTTCGCCATTAATCTGTTATGCCTATAAAGCCAATTCCAATTTAGCCATCTGTAAGGTCTTGGCTTCTAAGGGATGCGGAGCAGATATCTTCTCAGGGGGTGAACTATTTAAGGCACGGAAGGCGGGAGTTCCACCAGATAAAATTGTTTTTAATGGAAATGGAAAAACAAGGCAAGAGATTGAATATGCACTGGAGGAGAACATCTTAATGTTTAATGTGGATCAAAGGGATGAACTTCTTCTCCTCAATGAATTGGCAAAGAAGAAAGAGAAAGTTGCTCGAATCTCTGTAAGGGTCAATCCACAGATTGATCCAAAGACCCATCCGTATGTGGCTACTGGGTTGGCAAATAGTAAATTCGGCTTATCTTTCCATCAAGCAGAGGAGGTCTATAGGTTAGCAACGGAATTGAAAAATATACATATTTTGGGCATACATACCCATATTGGATCTCAAATTACAAAAACAGGACCATATCTTGAAACCCTAAAAATGCTCAATGAGATAATCTCGAGGTTAGAAAAAACTGGGATTGAGATAAGATACCTTAATCTTGGAGGTGGATTTGGAATAGCCTATAGAGAAGAAACAGTCCCTTCCCCTCAGGAGTTCGCTACGATGCTTTCACCATACATTAACAGAGACTATAGGCTTATTTTAGAACCTGGTCGAGCAATTGTAGGAAACGCTGGAATATTGGTAACAAAGGTTCTCTATGTAAAGAATACCCCTTCAAAGACATTTATTGTGGTCGATTGTGCGATGAATGATTTGATTAGGCCTGCCTTATACAATAGTTTTCATAGAATCTTGCCAGTTAATAATAAAGGGAGTGAGAAAGATAAAACTTTTTTAGTTGATATAGTAGGTCCTATATGTGAAGATGGAGATTTTTTAGGGAAGGACAGAAGATTACCTGCCCTAAGACCAGGAGACCTTTTAGCTATATTAGATACAGGGGCATACGGATATGCAATGAGTTCAAATTACAATCTGAGGTTAAGAGTCTCAGAAGTGATGGTTATTAAAGATAGGTATTATACTATTAGGGAAAGTGAGACATATGAAGATTTGATCGCCAAGGAGATCATACCAGAGGAGATGGAATGATTCCATTTGTAAAGATGAGTGCTGGAGGAAATGATTTTATCTTGATCGATAATCGAAGAGGTATTTTTAATCCCTTACCTTCTTTAATTCAAAAAACTTGTGCTCGAAAATTAGGTGTTGGGGCTGATGGGATATTATTATTAGAGGTGTCTCGCAATGTGGATTTTAAGATGAGGATATTTAACCCTGATGGAACAGAGCCTGAGATGTGTGGGAATGGAGCAAGATGTATAGCAAGGTTTGCCAATCTCCTTGGTATTGTTGAGAAAAAAACGATCTTTGAAACAAAGGCAGGGTTTATTCAAGCTGAAGTTAGTGAAGAGATGGTTAAGATTAAATTGGAGGATCCAAAAAGGATTGAACTATACAGAAGATTGGATTTGGATGGAGAGGTGCTTACAATCCATTTTATAAATACAGGGGTTCCTCATAGTGTTCTTATAGAAAGGGATATTGATAAAATCGATGTGGTTAAATTGGGTCCACAGATCCGTTATCATTTAGATTTCTATCCAGATGGAACAAATGTTACCTGGGTAAAGGTCTTGGACAAGAAAACTCTCAAGATAAGAACATATGAAAGAGGGGTTGAGGATGAGACTTTAGCTTGCGGTACAGGAGCCTGTGCCGCAGCCTGCATTACTTACTTACTCAACCTAACCTCTCCACCAATAGATATAGAAACAAGGGGAGGGGAGGTACTGAAGGTACACTTTTCTGGATCAAATGATAAAATAACTGATCTTCTTCTTGAAGGAGAAGTAAAAATTATATATAAAGGAGAATTATTACTTTAAGATGATGGAGGTAGATTATGTTTTCTGGATGTTTTGTGGCGTTAGTTACTCCATTTTCAAATGGAAAGGTGGATAAGGAGGGATTGAAGAGCTTAGTGGAATTCCATATTAAAGAGGGAATAGATGGGATTGTCCCTTGTGGAACAACAGGCGAATCAGCTACTTTATCCATGGATGAGCATAAAGAGGTAGTGGAGTTGGTAATAGAATATGTTGGTGGAAGAATACCTGTTATTGCTGGAGCAGGATCCAATAATACTTTGGAGGCCTTGGAGTTAACAAGGTTTGCTAAAAAAGCTGGTGCTTCGGCTGTTTTATCAATTACCCCTTATTATAATAAACCTACACCTTCTGGGTTGTATGAACATTATAGAACTATATCAAGTGAGGTTGATATTCCCATAATTCTTTATAATATCCCTTCTCGAACAGGTATAAACATGTCTCCAGAAACCATCAAAAAGATTTCTGAGATAGAAAATGTGGTGGGAGTGAAAGAGGCCAGTGGAGATCTAAAACAGGTTTCAGAAATAATAAGACTATGCGGAGAAGATTTTACTGTTTTATCGGGAGACGATTTTATTATCCTTCCTTTAATGGCTGTTGGTGGCAAAGGTGTAATCTCAGCAACTGCTAATGTGGCACCAAGGGATATGACTAATATGATAAAAGAATTTAATAAAGGTAACATCTCGGAGGCAAGAAGACTCCATTATAAACTCCTTCCTTTATGTAAGGCTATGTTTATAGAAACAAATCCAGGACCTGTAAAGGCAGCTTTATCTATGATGGGTAAGATTTCAGAAGAGATAAGACTACCCTTAGTAAAGGTACGAGAGGACACTCGAGAAAAGATAAAGAAGGCCTTAATAGAATATGGTTTAATATAAAGATGATTAAGGTTATAGTGACTGGCGCCTTAGGTAGGATGGGGTCAGCAATCATAAGATTAGTTGTGGAACAAACGGATATGGAATTAGTTTCTGCGGTGGAAAGAAAGGATCATCCTGGAATTGGATCGGATATTGGGTTATTACTTGGTTTAAGAAAGGAGATAGGAATCCCTCTATTAGGTGATTTAGAGGTGAGTATTGATAAGGGTGATGTAATAATTGAATTTATCGAACCTCGTGTTACATTACACCATCTTTCCATAGTTTCTTCGCACAAAAAAAGAATGGTTATTGGTACTACAGGCTTTACTCCTAAACAGTTAGAAGGAATAAAGAAGATTTCCGAAGATACTCCAATTGTTCTTTCTCCTAATATGAGTATGGGAACAAATCTAATGTTTAAGTTGGTAAAAGAGGCAGCCTTAATTCTAAATGGATATGATATTGAGATCATTGAGGCCCATCATCACCATAAAAAAGATTCTCCATCTGGTACAGCTGATCGGCTGGCACATATCTTGGCTACGGCCTTAAATCGCTCTTTAGATGAAGTTGGAGTTTATGGAAGGAAGGGTTTTGTTGGAGAAAGAAAAAGGGAGGAGATTGGGATATTATCTGTTAGAGCAGGTGATATAGTAGGAGAACACACGGTTCTCTTTGGTGGAGATGGAGAAAGATTGGAGATCACTCACCGTGTCACATCTCGTAATTGTTTTGCAAAAGGTGCAATACAGGCAGCAAGATTCATATCCGATGCATCCCCTGGTCTTTATGACATGGGAGATGTATTGGGAATTAGATAGGAGATATGACTGAGTTTCTCAGATTAAAGACAATTGATGAGGTTAAAGAGATCTACGATAAATGTTTTAGTGATTTTACCTTAGGGAAGGAAGTAGTCTCTATTAATCATGCCCTTGGAAGGATTTTGGCTCGTGATGTAGTCTCGGAAGTAGATCTCCCTACGTTTCCAAGGTCTACCATGGATGGATTTGCAGTTAGGTCGCAAGATACGTATTCTGCAAGAGAGGGCTCTCCTATATATCTAAAAGTAATCGGAGAGATAAAGATGGGAGAAGAGGCAAGGCTTTCATTAAGGAGTGGAGAAGCTATAAAGATTTCAACTGGGGGAATGATTCCAAAAGATGGAGATGCAGTAGTTATGATAGAAAATACAGAATATATTGATGATAAGTTAATTGAGGTTAAAAGATCGGTGGCTAATTTTGAGAATATTATTAGAATCGGAGAGGATGTAAAAAAGGGAGATTTGATTTTAAAGAAAGGGGAGGTGATAAAACCCCAATATATTGGAGTCTTAGCTGGAATTGGTGTAATTTCGGTAGAGGTATATAAAAGAATAAAGGTATCTATAATCCCCACTGGAGATGAGATAGTTGATATAGATATAGAGCCAAAGTTAGGAGAAGTAAGGGATATAAACTCCTATCTCTTATCTAATTTGATAAAAGAGTATGGAGGGGAGGTAACATATTCAGGAATAATTAAGGATGATTTTGCAAAATTGAAGGAGGCAGTTTTAAATGGTGTGGAAGCGAGTGATATAGTACTCATTTCTGGTGGATCATCTGTTGGAACAAGGGATAAAACCTTGGATGTTGTGTCTTCGTTAGGGGAAGTTCTTGTTCATGGAATCCATATAAGACCAGGAAAACCAACGCTTATTGGGAAGATAAATAACAAACCTGTATTTGGTCTTCCAGGACATCCAGCTTCTACAATGGTTGTATTTATTACAATTGTAAGACCCCTTTTAGATAAGATTCAAGATATTGAAAGGCGGGACAAGATTATCCATGCCAGGATGAAAAGAAATATACCGTCTCCAATTGGTAGAGAAGACTATATCCGTGTAATATTAGAGAAAAGAAATGGAGAATACCTTGCTTCTCCCTTATTTGGAAAGTCAGGGTTGATTATGCCTATGGTCGTTGCAGATGGCTTAGTGAAGATTGGAAAGGATACAGAAGGACTGGATGAAGGTGAAATGGTTGAGGTGATACCACTATGAAAAGAAGGACCTATTTTAAAATGAAGACATTAGATGAAGCCAAAGAGATATTTTTGGGGAGATCTTTTCCCCTTATGGAAGGAGAATGGATAAATACAGAGGATTCTATAGGTAGAGTTACTGCCTCTTCTTGTATTGCACAAGTCTCATCTCCCTCTTATCATTCCAGTGCTATGGATGGGATAGTTCTTAAGGCCTCATCTACCTTTGGGGCCACTGAAACAAACCCAAGATTACTTGAGTTAGATAAGGAGGCATTTTTTATCAATACAGGTGATCCAATCTTAGATAATTATGATTCAGTGATAAAGATAGAAGATGTTTATGTAAAAGGAAATTTCGTTGAGATTAGGAAGGCAGCTACCCCTTTTCAAAACATAAGAATGGTAGGAGAGGATATTACGAAGGGAGAACAGATTCTACCTACCAATCATAAGATAAGGGCGCAAGATTTAGGTGCCTTAATTGGGGGTGGAATAACTTCGGTATTTGTTAGAAAAAGGCCCCATGTTTCTATAATTCCAACTGGGAGTGAATTGATCTATCCAGGAGAAGAATTAAAAAAGGGAAAGATAATTGAATATAATACAGTTGTATTAAAGGAGTTAGTAAAGGAATGGGGTGGAGAAGGTGTAAGATGTGAAATTATTCCAGATGATTATGAAATGATAAGAAAAAAGATACTTCAGATATTTAGGGATAGTGATATAATAGTTATAAATGCAGGGACATCGAGTGGAGATAAGGATTACGTTCCGAGGATATTGGAAGATTTAGGAAGACTTCTTGTCCATGGGGTGTCTATTATGCCAGGGAAACCTTTGGCTTTAGGGATTGTTGAAAATAAACCTGTAATAGGAATTCCAGGCTTTCCTGTTTCTTCAATTATAGCAGCAGAGGAGTTTTTAAAGCCACTAATTTTAAAGATGTTGGGTTTAAAGGAGAGGGAAAGACAGAAGGTTACGGCACAGATTTTGCAAAAAATCCCTTCTAAATCTGGAGTAGTTGAATTTTTAAGGGTAAATGTCGGATGGTTTAAAGATAGGTTTATTGCTATACCAGAAAAAAGGGGTGCAGGATTGATTACCTCTTTGGTTAAAGGGGATGGAATCTTGAGGATTGAAGAAGAGGTTGAAGGCTTAATGGCAGGTGAAAAGGTAGAGATTGAATTGCTGAAAGATGGGATTAAAAATAACATTATATTTGTTGGAAGTCATGACATTACCTTGGATATATTGCAGGATATGATTAAGGAAAGATATCCAGAGATTAATCTTTGTATCATACCTATTGGTTCTTTAGGAGGTTTGGTAAGTCTAAAAAGAGGGGAAGCTCATCTATCTGGAATCCATCTACTTGATGAATCTACAGGTAAATACAACCTACCTTATGTTACACGCCTATTCCCAGTCAATCCACCTATCTTAGTAAATCTCGTTTATAGAGAACAGGGATTGATAATAAAGAGGGGTAACCCGAAAAGCATAAAAGGACTAAAGGATTTAACAAAAGATGGCATTAAGTTTATAAATAGACAAAAAGGTTCTGGAACTCGAATCCTTTTAGATTATGAATTAGGGAAATTAAAGATAGATCCGAATTTAATCAATGGTTATGAAAATGAGGTATTTACTCATATGGTCGTAGCCTCATCGGTTGAGGAAGGTGCGGTTGACTGTGGACTTGGGATAAAGGCCGCAGCCCAAGCCTTCGGTCTTGATTTTATTCCAATTACTAAAGAAAGATATGATTTAGCTATATCTTCGAAGTATTATGATGATTATAGGATAAATCGCTTGATTGAGGTAGTGAATAGTTCAGAATTCAAGCAAAAGATTAGGTCTTTAGGTGGTTATGATATAAAAGAAACAGGAAGGATAATATCTATTTAGGTGACTATGGAAGATATAAGGATGGTTGATGTGACCCATAAAGAGATTACAAAGAGGATTGCTATAGCAAAGGGGAAAGTCCGGATGAAGAAAGAGACTATCCTATTGATAAAAGAGGGGAAAATAGAAAAAGGGGATGTACTGAAGGTATCGAAGATAGCAGGTATCATGGGAGCGAAGAGAACCTTCGAGTTAATTCCTTTATGTCATCCTTTGAATGTAAGCTGGGTAGATGTTAGGTTTCGAATAGATGAAAAGGAGAATTGTGTAGAGATAGAAGGAGAGGTGCACACAAGTTATAAAACAGGAGTAGAAATGGAGGCATTAACTGCTGTATCCCTTTCAGCCTTAAGTATTTATGACATGTGTAAACCTTATGATAAATCTATCGTTATATCAGATATCCATTTGGTTAAAAAGACTGGAGGGAAAGGTCAAGTTGATAGGACGCAGATTGACATTGATTAACAGGTACGACTTACGCAATCTTGTCAAATAGATCCTCATGGAGTTTAACTTGAGAAACTTGAAACAATTGCTGACGCACTACTTCTTTAGCGGCATCAAGACCTTCAAGATCCTCAGCCGGTGTAGGCTGAAGCATAGCCAATCGATACTGTCCAGAGTGGATCTTTATGAAAACCAACTTCTGGACGATAGATTTGACTTCACCAAGACTCAGATTTGTACCGGTTCTAAGATGATCCATTATCACTGCGGTCAAGAAGACCACACTCACATGGGCATAGGTGCCCGCCAGACTTCTACCAAAGTAGTTGGTGAGACCCAGGTGCTGTTT
>JASEIO010000013.1 GCA_030017475.1 bacterium
GTCAAGAATCACTTTGTAACCACCTATAGACACGGATATACACAGATTTCACTTATCTATGTATTATCTTTGTCTTCATTTGTGTTTAGATTCGTTCGATTCTTGGGATCTTAATTTAATAATCTCATCCCTTAGGCTTGCTGCCTTTTCAAATTCTAAGGCATCTGCGGCCCTTTTCATTTCATGCTCAAGCTCTAAGATCATTTCCCTTAAATCACCTTCCACTTTATATCCTACCTTTTTCTCCCTTAAATGAGGATGGGAAACAAGTGCCTCTTTCACCTCTTTTTTGATGCCCTTCGGTGTGATGTGATGCCTTTCATTATACGCCAGCTGGATCTTTCTCCGCCTTTCGGTCTCCTCAATTGCCCTTTTCATAGAATGGGTTACGTCATCTGCATACATTATAACCTCTCCAGATATATTTCTCGCAGTCCTTCCAATTACCTGAATCAAAGACCTCTCTGACCTTAAAAACCCCTCTTTATCTGCATCTAAGATAGCTACTAATGATACCTCTGGAAGATCTAATCCTTCCCTTAGTAGATTTACCCCTACCAATACATCAAATTCACCAAGTCTTAAATCCCGCAAGATCTCTACCCTTTCTAATGTATTTATCTCAGAATGAAGATATTTTACATTTATCCCCTTTTCATACAAATAATCAGCTAAATCCTCAGCCATCCTTTTGGTCAAGGTAGTGACTAAGACCCTCTCCTTTTTCTTTACCCGACTATTGATTCTATGAATAAGGTCATCAATCTGAGACGTAGTTTCCTTTACTCGAATCACTGGATCAACCAATCCCGTTGGTCTTATTATCTGTTCTACAACCTGACGACTTCTTCTTATCTCAAATGGCGAAGGGGTAGCAGAAACGTAAATCGTTTGAGGCATAAGGCGCTGGAATTCAGAGAATTTCAGCGGTCTATGGTCATAAGCCGATGGCAATCTAAATCCATGCTCAATCAGGCTTCTTTTTCTTGAAAGATTGCCCTCATACATCCCTTGCAACTGTGGGATAGTTACATGAGACTCATCAATCACCATTAAATAATGCTCTGGAAAATAATCAAGTAAGACCCCAGGCCGCTCCCCTGGAAGCCTTCCGTCTAAATGTCTTGAATAATTCTCAATCCCTGGACAATAGCCAGTTTCCCTCATTAGCTCCATATCATACCTTGTTCGACTTTCTAACCTTTGCGCTTCGAGTAACTTACCCTTAGAGCGTAATTCTATTAATCTCTCTTTTAGCTCCTCCTCAATGGTCAAAAGGGCATGTTCAATCCTTGGGGTGGTAGTAACAAAATGTCTTGCCGGATAGATAACAACCCTGTCTAATTCCAATAATACCTCTCCTGTTGTGTGATCAAATCCCCTTATCCTTTCTATCTCATCCCCAAATAGCTCCACTCTTATAGGCCTCTCCTCATATGCAGGAAAGATCTCTATTACATCCCCCCTAACCCTAAATCTTCCGCGATAGAAATCGTAATCCGATCTCTCATATTGAAGCTCAATTAGCCTTCGTAATATATCCTCTCTCTCCATCACCTTTCCTTTCTCAAGCAATAACACTAACTCACGGTAATTCTTTGGTGCCCCAATCCCGTAGATACAAGAGACAGATGCAACCACAATAACATCCGTAGAGGTCAAAAGAGAGCGGGTGGTAGAAAGTCTCAATCTATCAATCTCCTGATTAATGGATGAATCCTTCTCAATGTAGGTATCTGTTTGAGGGATATATGCCTCTGGTTGATAATAATCATAGAATGAGACAAAGTACTCAACCCGATTATTCGGAAAAAACTCCCGGAATTCATTATACAATTGAGCAGCCAAGGTTTTATTGTGTGATATAACTAATGTAGGTCTATTTACCCTTGAAATCACATTAGCAATAGTAAATGTCTTTCCACTCCCAGTAACCCCTAACAAGGTCTGCTCTTTATATCCCTTGTTTATTCCTGCGACTAAGCGCTCAATTGCCTTTGGCTGATCTCCCTTTGGCGATAAATCTGTAACCAATTGAAACATATTCTACACCCTTTCTTATAAGGGTACCACAAAATCAAAAAAATGGCAAGATGATTCCATTAACAAAATCCTTTGACAAGTGCTAATCACAAAACTATTGACAGGATAGTTTTTGTTATGATAATATAAACCCAGGCTTTAATCTTGCCTTTCTCCATCATTAAAAAAGGCGAAATTGAGGTTAGGATAAGGATGAGATAAAATGGATTTTCCTTTTTATCGACCAAGAAGGCTCCGTAGATCAGAGGATTTAAGAAGATTGATTAGAGAGACAAGGGTATCCATTGATGATTTAATCATGCCTTATTTTGTGGTTCATGGTAAGGAAGTCAAGGAAGAGATCCACTCCATGCCAGGAAATTTCCGCTTTTCAGTAGATGAGTTAGTTAAGGAGATCAAGGAGGTTAAACAATTGGGTATACCTGCTATCCTCCTATTTGGCATACCTAATAAAAAAGACGAGAAGGCACGAGAGGCTTATGCCAAAGATGGTATAATTCAACAGGCTATATCTGCAATTAAGGATAGTGTACCTGATATAATCGTAATTACTGATGTCTGCCTTTGTGGATATATGAGTCATGGTCATTGTGGAATAGTTGAGAATGGAGAGATTCTTAATGACCCTACCTTAGAATTATTAGCTAAGACAGCGCTATCCCATGTAGAGGCTGGAGCAGATATGGTGGCTCCATCAGATATGATGGATGGAAGGGTTCGTGCAATTCGTAGGGTTCTTGATGAGAATGGGTTTTCGCATATCCCAATTATGGCATATTCTGCAAAATATGCCTCTTCATTTTATGGTCCATTTAGAGAGGCGGTTTTCTCAACCCCTGCCTTTGGAGACAGAAGCTCTTACCAAATGGATCCCGCAAATTCAGACGAAGGATTACGGGAGGTTAGGCAGGATATTTCGGAAGGGGCAGATATAGTGATGGTAAAACCAGCTTTAGCATATCTTGATGTTATCTATAGGGTGAAAAAGGAGTTTTCCTATCCAGTAGCAGCATATAACGTAAGTGGTGAATACTCAATGATTAAGGCTGCGGATAAAATGGGTTGGATTGATGGGAAAAAGGTTACGTTAGAGATATTAACCTCAATAAAAAGGGCAGGCGCTGATATGATCCTAACTTATTTTGCTAAACAAGTAGCCAAATGGTTAAGATAGGTGTAATTATGCTTATCTCTTGGAATACCACTTGGGTGTGTAATCTAAGGTGTAGGCATTGTTACAGAGATGCAGGAAAAAAGGCAAAGGATGAATTGTCTACCTCAGAAGGAAAACTGTTACTTGAAGAGATTGGGGGGTCTGGATTTAAAAGAATAGTCTTTTCAGGTGGCGAGCCACTTCTAAGAAAAGATATATATGAACTGGTGAGATATGCCAAGGATTTAGGATTAGATTCAGTGTTTGGTACAAATGGAACCTTGATTTCACCCGAAGTGGCTCGCATGTTGAAATTAGCTGGTGCAACAAGGATTGGGATAAGCCTTGATTCCCTCCGTGAAAATATTCATGATGACTTTAGGCAGGTTAAGGGGGCATATAGAAAGGCAATCTCTGGGATGAAGAGTTGTAAGATGGTAGGTTTAGAATTCCAGATCCATACCACTGTGATGGAATTTAATTACGATGAGATAGAAGAGATATCTAACTTTTCAGAAAGGATTGGGGCAGAGGCATATCACATCTTTTTCTTAATCCCAACTGGGAGAGCAAGAGACTATCAATATTCAAAGAGAGGCGTTCAGCAGTGGGCAAAAATGTATGAGAGTTTATTACAAAGGATCTTGATCAAACAAAAAGAGATAGATATTGAATTAAAACCAACATGTGCTCCACAATTTGTGCGACAGGCTTTGCAGATGAATATCCCTATACGATTTAAAAAGGGCTGTTTAGCTGGAATCAGCTACTGCTGTATATTGCCTAATGGGGATGTCCATCCCTGTCCCTATTTACCAATAAATGCAGGAAATATAAGAGAAAAAGGCTTTAAGGAAATCTGGGAGGAGGCAGATATCCTTTTGAAATTAAGGAGTAGGAACTATAAAGGAAAATGCGGTAGATGTGACTATAAGGAATCTTGCGGCGGATGTCGAGCTCGGGCCTATTTTTACAGCGAAGACTATATGGGAGAAGATCCTTTCTGCTTATACAATGGATGAGATTGATAAAAGAATCTTAATCGAAACTCAGATAAACTTTCCTTTATGTAAAAGACCATTTAAGGTACTTGCAGATAGATTTGGTATAACTGAAGAAGAGGTGCTTTGTAAAATAAGGCGTTTGAAAAGAAAAGGGTTTATCCGAAGAATCTCTCCATCATTTGATTCAAGGCGACTTGGTTTTGTCTCCACCTTAATAGCTATGAAGGTACCTAAAGAGAAAATAGAGGATGTAGCCAATATTGTCAATCGCTACGATGGGGTTACCCATAACTATGAGAGGCAATATGAATATAATCTCTGGTTTACGTTGATAAGTGAGTCAAATGAAAGGCTGGAAGAGATTATAAATGGGATAAAAGAAAAGACCGGGATAGATCAAATCCTAAATCTACCTTCACTTCGGGTTTTTAAGATTGATGTGAATTTAATACTATAAATAAATATTGGGGTTGTATAATGTTAAATGATTTAGACCGAAAGGTCATCCAGTGTTTGCAAGAGGATCTACCCGTAGTGAAGGAGCCCTTTAAAGAGATAGCCAAGAATCTGAAAGTAGATGAAGAGAGGTTATTGACAAAGATTAATGGGTATATAAAAGAAGGGATAATTAGAAGATTTGGTGCTACACTTAATCATAGATTATTAGGCTTTAAGGCAAATGCCTTAGTGGTTTGGCGAGTTCCCAAGGAAAGGATTCAAGCAATTGGAAGCCTTATGGCATCGATTAACGAAGTCAGTCACTGTTATGAAAGGGCTACAACATCTTGCTGGAATTATAATCTGTTCACCATGATCCATGCCAGGTCAAAAAGGGTGTGTGAAGGAATTATAAGGGATATCTCTGAAAAGATAAAGATAAAGGACTATAAGATTATATATAGCATAAAAGAGTTTAAAAAAAGCCCTATGAAATACTGGACGACTTTCGAATAAAGATTTGAAGTACTACGAAATCCGAGAAAAGTAGTGACTGATTTACCCATTAGAAATCCCACCCTTTGAGCAGGGATGACATTCCTACAAATTTTATAGTAATGGCAAGGTTTAATGACCCACCTGAGCTCTCTAACGGGGTTTACTTATTCAAACAACAGTATTTATACTTCCTTCCTGATCCACAGGGACAAGGTGCATTCCTTCCAATCTTTTTCTTCATAGGACCTTCTATTTCTCTTGGTGAGTGCCTTTCATGTTTTCTATCTTCTACTAATCTTACCTTAAAGATATATTCTACTACCTCTTCCTTAATCCGAGTAATAAGCGCCTCAAACATAGAAAATGCTTCGTGTTTATATTCAACCAATGGATCCCTTTGTCCATAAGCACGCAAGCCTATTCCTTCCTTCAATGAATCCATTGCATACAGGTGATCTTTCCATGATTTATCCAATACCTGTAGCATAATTAAACGTTCTAATTGACGAATATTCTCTTCCCCCATCTCCTTCTCCCTTATAGTGTAAACCCGGTTTATTTCACTAATTATAGAACCTTTCAAATCATTTTGATCTACCCTAAGATTGAAACCAAAGAGTTGAGCCACCCTTCTTTCCAAAGATTCTAAATCAGGTTCTTCGGATGAGTTGACATAAGTCGTAACCAAATTATCTACTACATCTTCAATCATCTCCTGGATTCTTCCTTTTAAATCTTCCTCTTTTAAGATCAAATCCCTTTCCTTATAAATAATCTCTCTTTGGGTATTCATTACATCATCGTACTCGAGGAGATTCTTTCTTATATCAAAATTATAAGCCTCTACCTGTTTTTGAGCCCTTTCAATCGAGCGTGTGATCCATGGATGTTCAACAATCGGCTTTCCTTTTTCTATATTTAACCTATCCGCTAAACCCTTAAGCCTATCTCCACCAAAGATCCTTAGCAAATCGTCTTCTAAGGATAGGTAAAATCTCGATGACCCTGGATCTCCTTGTCGACCAGATCTTCCACGTAATTGATTATCAATACGCCGTGCCTCATGACGTTCTGTTCCAATGATATGTAAACCTCCCAAATCTCTCACCCCATCACCTAAGACAATATCTGTACCCCGCCCTGCCATGTTTGTAGCAATAGTCACTGCCTTCTTTTGCCCTGCTCGAGCTACAATTTGCGCCTCTTTTTCATGATGCTTGGCGTTTAAAACCTGATGGGGAATACCTTTTTTCCGCAGCATCTTACTCAATCTCTCTGACTTTTCTACAGAGAGAGTTCCTACCAAGCAAGGTCTGCCAACTCGGTATAGCTCCTCAATCTCCGAAACCACAGCCTCAAACTTTTCCCTTTCTGTCCGATAGATTACATCCTCGAAATCATTCCTTATCATTGGCTTATTGGTAGGGATTACCACTACATCCAATCCATATATCTTGTCAAATTCCTCTGCCTCGGTATCTGCTGTACCTGTCATTCCAGCTAATTTTTTATACATCCGAAAATAGTTTTGGAAGGTGATAGTAGCCAAGGTTTGACTTTCAGAAGCTATTTTTACCCCTTCTTTTGCCTCTAAAGCCTGATGAAGCCCTTCTGAGTATCTTCTACCAGGCATTAGTCTTCCTGTAAATTCATCTACAATTACCACCTGTCCTTCTTTCACTACATAATCAACATCTAATTTGAATAGGTTATAGGCCTTTAAGGCCTGGTTGATATGGTGTACCCAATCCATGTTATGTGGCTTAAAAAGATTCCCAACACCTAATAAGCCCTCTACCCTTTTTACTCCTTCCTCGGTTAAGGCACAAGTCCGAGCCTTTTCATCAACCTGATAATCACGATCCTTTTTTAATCTATGGACGATTCTATCTGCCTTATAGTATTTAGAGGTTGATTCATCTACGGGTCCAGAGATTATCAAAGGGGTTCTTGCCTCATCAATTAGGATTGAGTCTACCTCATCAACAATTGCAAAATTATGCCCCCTTTGTACCTTTAATCTCTTATCTTGAACCATATTATCCCTTAAATAATCAAAACCAAATTCATTATTTGTTCCATAGGTGATATCAGCTTGATATGCAATTTGCCGTTCCGAGGTCCCCATATCATGTTGAATCAATCCTACTGTCAATCCCAAAAATTCATATATAGGTCCCATCCAATACCGGTCTCTTTTAGCCAAATAATCATTAACTGTAACTAAGTGAACCCCCTTTCCACTCAAGGCATTAAGATAAAGTGGCAGAGTAGCTACCAATGTCTTGCCTTCCCCTGTTTTCATCTCTGCAATCTTACCCTGATGTAAAACCACCCCACCCATAATCTGCACATCAAAATGCCGCATATTTATAGTCCTTTTTGCCACTTCCCTTACTACAGAAAATGCCTCTTCTAAGATATCATCTAATGTCTCTCCTTTGCGTAACCTTTCCTTAAACTCAGGCGTCTTATCTTTCAATTGAGAATCGCTTAACTTACTAACGTCATGCTCCAATCGATTGATTCTCTCCACTACGGGCTGCAATCTTTTTAAATCCCTTTCTTGTTTGGTTCCAAATATCTTCTTCAATACAGTACTAATCATAATTAACCACCATTTTCTAAAGTCTCATCTTTAGATTTCATGCCCACCTCTATCTATGCGTGGCAGTTGTTCCCCACCCTTTCTATCTCAAGTAATCTCTCCTTCCAAATTATTCCTCCAGAAAATCCACTTAGACTACCATTAAATCCTATCACTCTATGACAAGGGATTATAATTGGCAATGGATTCCGCTTTAATGCCTGTCCTACTGCCCGATAGGAAACAGGACAGCCAATTCGCTCTGCTACCCATTTATAAGAGTGTGTTTCACCCCAGGGTATAGATCTTGTAACCTCCCATATCTTCTTTTGATAAGAGGTAGCCTTTTCAAGATCTAATGGGTAATCAAAAAGACACCTCCTACCTTGGAAGTAAGAAGTGAGCTCATCCCGCAAGGACTTAAAGTACTCATCATCCCTCCTCCCTTCAAACCCATTCTTAATGCTTGATAAAATGGAGGATTTACTCCCCTGTGGCAAGATCAATCTGGATAGGCCAGCGGATGTTGCAGCCACTCCCACAAATCCATATCTTGTCTTAAAAATGGTATATATTAACATAATCAAATTCTACAACAATTGAATGATTATGTCAATGAAAAATTGGGTTAGAAACCGAGGGGAATTAAAGGCAGGTCTTTTTTAAATAAGATTAAACCTGACTAAAAGCGAAAGGGCGTGATTTTCCCCTAAATTTCCATAAGGAGAGAAGGCATAATCTACTACAAAGCGTGATATATTAAATCCTATACCACCTGATACCCCAGGACCTTCATCCTGCGGACCTGTTGTATATCCACATCTTAAAGCCATTATATTCTTAATCCAGTACTCCACACCAATTCCTCCATAGAATTCGTTATCCTGTGGAATGGTAAAGTCTGCGGCCAAAATGAGACTCGTTAGCGGCTTGAAGGACAACCCTAGTTTAAAATTTAGAGGTAAAGGATTGTCCTCCTTAACAAATTTTATATCTTGACCTAAGTTCTTAATTACTAACCCTAAGCTCAGATCTTTTATAGGTACCTTACAAAACAACCCTAAATCAACAGCAAACCCAGAAGCATCTTCATTTTCAATCTTCTCGGAGATATAATTAAAACTTCCTCCAAAAAGGATCACCTTCCCAAACCTTTTTCCATAAGCCAAACTTACACACATACTATTAGCTGAATAGTCACCTATAGATACAGCCCTTACATCATACCCAGGTATATCCTTATGTCCCAAATAGACAACCCCTATCCCAAATGCACCAATACGAGTTGGCTGAACAAGTCCTATACTACCAAAGTTTATATCCTGGAAATGGGATATGTATGAAAAAGTAGCCTCAAGACCTTTAATCTGCCCTAATCCTGCAGGATTCCAATATAAGGTACTTACATCATCTGCTATAGCATTAAAGGCTCCTCCCATTCCGATTGCTCTTGCTCCTTTCGAAATCTTCAAAAATTGTGCTGAAGTTGTACCTACATCCGCTTCTTCACCTGAAACCTGTAAGCTTTGGCAAAAAAGAGATATCCCAATTAACATAATAATTATCATACCCTTTCTCATCTCAAACCTCCCTTGTCCTTTTTCTTTAGAAAAGAAAAAGCGACACAAAAAGAAACTTTAAGGAAAATATTTTCAACAAGCCTTATCTAATTATCCCTATCTTACCAACACACTTCTCTCCTTGAGGATTGGTGATATAATAGATATAGATTCCTGATGCTACATCTTTGCCACTCTCATTTTGAGCATTCCAGGTAGCCACTCCATCGGGTACCCCATCATCATCTGGCTCCTTTATGGTCTTTACAAGCTCCCCAGTAATGGTATAGATTTTTATTTCGGCATGCCTGGTTAATCTCTTACCTGCCTCATTTGGATGTCCAAATCGGATTACGGTATGTCCCAAACCTGAATTAGGTTTGAATGGATTTGGATAGACCACTACATCTTTAAGGTGTGAAGAGGCTGTAGAGATTTTAACATCAGGTGTAATGGGTGCAGCCTCTTCATTTCCGGCGTTGTCTTTTGCAATTGAATAGAAGGCGTATGAATTTCCAATCTCTCCCGTGAATGTCCCCTCTAAGGTTTTAGTATTTTTAAGCCAAGGGGTATAAGGCCCCTGATTCTGTGATACATAGATTGTATAATCCTTTATACCAGAATGCAAGTCCTCTCCCCTCCACTTAACCAAAAAGCTTGCACTTCCTGTTTGAGTAATCTCTGTAATCTCTGACGTAGGTGGCGAAACATCGATTTTATTCACAACCTCTTGGGTCTCAATCTCTGGATTCATATCAAAGTAGATCATAGCCTTATTCTTTATTTTAGTACCAGATTCTAAGCCCTGTTTTGGCTTTATCTTGAAGCTTACTGACCTACATTCACCTGGTTTTAATGGGAAAGTGTCAGTCCAGGTGATTGTCCTATTTCCTGAATTATAGGCATAGGTTCCCGATAAAACGATTAAGGAATTCTCGTCCAAATCTTCTGATAACTCATCAGTAATCCTGACCTCCTTGGTTGGTGCGTTTCCCACATTTTCATACCTAACCTCGTAATCCAAATACTGATCCCCTTTTATCCACTCCGATTGAAAAACCAATTTATCGTTTGGATCATAGGAGCCACCAACACTTACTATAACAATAGATTCATTATTTCCCAAATCCACATCATCCGATGTAGTTAAAATCGAAGCCAAATTAGATAATAGGATTCCAAGAGGGGTTTCGGATGGGATCTTAACTACAATCCTCCGTTCTCCATATCCATGAGGATCTATTCTACCCAAATCCCATGAAACTGAATGCGTACATCCATCATAAGTTCCGCCATTTGAACTCGATAGATACTCTACCTCAGGTGGTAAGGTGTCTCTTATCTTGACTCCTTCTGCGGTCTTCATCCCAATATTTGCGTAGTTAAGGTGATAGATTATCTTGCTTCCGGGCCTAAATATCCTGTCAGGCTGGTCAGATTCAAACCATTTCCAGATTACAATATCAACAAATGGGTCGGTTACCTCTGTCTGGAAGGAAAATTTATTGTTATCTAAGTTTTGATCAGTGGATGTAGTCGTAATCTCAATCTCATTCACTAATGTCGGTGGGGCATCATCCTTCACCTTAGCCCTTAATTCAAAATCAAACCACTTCCCTTGTGGTAAATCTCCTATATCCCACGTTAAAGTAGAGTCAGATATATCTGGTGGTATTCCAAGTGTATCACTCAGATATTCCAACCCCTCTGGTAATATATACTTAATCTTTACACCTTTTGCAGATGTTGAGCCACGGAAATTACTAACGGATACAAAGTAGCTAATCTCCTCTCCAGGTGATGTCTTTATAGATCCCCACTGATATATCTCTACATCTACCGTCTCTTCAAAGACCTGGGTTGTGAAGTAGGAGACATTATTAGCTAAATTAGAATCAGTCGATGTGGTTGTAATCTCAATATCATTTCTTAGGATTGTACCAATCGCTGTATCTTCCTTCACCTTAATCGCTAATTCAAAATAGCTGGATTCATAAGCATCTAATATTCCAATATCCCAGGTTAATGTGGAATTCTCTATGCTGGGTAGAATACCGGATGTATCACTTACATATTCACATCCATCGGGCAATGTATCCTTAATCTTTACACCTTCTCCTGAAATCCCACCACAATTTCCATATTTTATTTCATAGTTTATAATCTCTCCAGGTGAAACCTTTGCTTGTCCAATCTTTAAAATCACTAAATCGCAGATTGGCTCAAAGAGGAATATATCTATTTCGGATAGATCTCCTACAACCAAAACTGGATCAGGTTTCTTATCCTTATCTGGATCATAAAAACCCGTTGGATCCCCAGAAGTTGGTCCAGTTGAATCTCCGCTTCCATCTGCATCTAAATATGCTTGCACGAAATAAAAACCTGTAGGAATATTAGGAAATTGGTATGAACCAGGACTTTCTATATTTATAATATGATCTGGCTCCCCTTCCATTTCTTTAAACCACAATCTTACATAAACCTTACCCTGTTTTTCTCCTGCGTAATAGACCGTACCAGATACAGAACCCTTTTCAACCAGAGTCATGTTTATTCCTTCCTTATCCTCTCCCTTTAAAACCATAACTGGATCTAGCTCCAAATCCCCATTTAGGTCATAAATTCCGAGCGGATCACCAGGGGAAGGCCCCTTCTCTATATCAGATAATAACCCAGCTCCTATATAATAACTCCCTGGCGGTAAATAGATTGTATAAGATTGTGGAAAGGATGGATCTGAAATATGTGTATAATAATCTGGTTCCTTTAAGGCTTTAAGATCCTCTAAATCCTTCCAAACAGCTACACACAATTCACCTGTTTTATCTCCCGTGTAAAAAACCTTTCCAGAGATTGATGAAGGCGAAGGCGGCTCCTTTACGAAGATATCAAAATTCTGGGAATAGGTTAATAGATTTTTTGATGACCAATCAATTCCTCCTGGAAATACAAAAGTACCTTCCTCATTTACCTTCACCAATCCAGTTCCGTCGATATCTATTATGTAGACATCTCTTTCTCCACAAAAGGCAATCTTTCTTCCGTCTGGTGAAAAGACATGATTCCGACCATAACAATCACATACTTTCCAATTCCCTGTCCCACTAGCTCGAACTATCCATAGCCCTTCATCTTCTCCCCAAACTGAATAGGCAATCAGGCTTGAATCAGGTGACCAGATTGGTACCCTTCCATTATCAGTAGTCAATTGTGTCTCTTCTGTTCCATCTGGCCTTATAATGAAAATACCACCAGGTTCTCCCCATCTATGGAATGCAATCCAATTACCATCTGGTGACCAAGCTGGATCACTTCCTTCAGTCAAAAATGTCTTATTCCCACCATCTGAATCCATTGTTATGATTCCATATCGTCCTAAAAATCTTCCATTATAAACAATCCTTTTGCCATCTGGTGAAAAGGAAGGAATCCATCCTCCTTCATCGGTCAAGCGTGTATTTTTTGATCCGTCCGAGTTTATTATCCAGATATTCTCCATCTCTTCTTTGGTCCTCCTGGAATAGGCAATCTTTGAACCATCTGGTGACCATACTATATCCTCATCAATCCACCAATCACCCTGAAGTATCTCCTTCTTTTCTGATCCATCCTTATTCATTATAGAAAGACCGAAAGCTTGCAAGGAAAAGCCAGTTGCCCCAAGATTAGGTAGAGTAATGTAGGCAATCTTTGAACCATCTGGTGACCATCTTGGACCTATGTTAAATACTACTTTTTGGTTATTTGTCAAATTAGTGGGAGTGCCACCTGTAACATCTATTGTATAAATATCCTTAAGATTGGAATAGGCGATCTTACTCGAACCAGGTGAAAAAGATGGTTTAACGTCACACTTCAGCATTCCCATTCCTTCAAATAACTTCCAATTCCCTGTCCCACTAGCTCGAACTATCCATAGCCCTTCATCTTCTCCCCAAACTGAATAGGCAATCAGGCTTGAATCAGGTGACCAGATTGGTTCCCTTCCATTATCAGTAGTCAATTGTATCTCTTCTGTTCCATCTGGCCTTATAATGAAAATACCACCAGGTTCTCCCCATCTATGGAATGCAATCCAATTACCATCTGGTGACCAAGCTGGATCACTTCCTTCAGTCAGAAATGTCTTATTCCCACCATCCGAATCCATTGTTATGATTCCATATCGTCCTAAAAATCTTCCATTATAAACAATCCTTTTGCCATCTGGTGAAAAGGAAGGAATCCATCCTCCTTCATCGGTCAAGCGTGTATTTTTTGATCCATTCGAGTTTATTATCCAGATATTATCCCGCTCTTCTTTGGTCCACACGGAATAGGCAATCTTTGAACCATCAGGTGAAAAGGTAAGGTCGCTAACCCAACCATCCTCTATCTCCAATAGTCGCATCTTCAAAGAGCCATCTTTATTCATCACCCAAAGCTCCTCCTCTTCCTCTTCAAGTCCTACAGATGTTATATAGGCAATCTTTGAACCATCAGGTGAAAAACAGGCTTCTATTTCTAATCGAGAATCCTGGGTCAATCGAACAACCCTTCCACCTGTTTTATCCATCTTGTAAAGGTCAGGATTCCCTTCTCTATCAGATAAGAATAGAATCTCATCATTCGATGACCAATCATGCAACATATTTATCTCGTGCTCGGTCAATTTCTGAGCCTCTGCCTCTAATACCTGTTGGGCTTTCATAATGCCTCTTAAGGTGCGTGCCTTACGGGGAGGTGCACTCTTCATCCGCATAACTTCTTCTCTTCTATGCATCCCTTTTTCTAAAAATGGGAACAGTTTGGTATGCCTCCTTTCCTTTGCGCTTCCTGGAAAAGCCAGAAATAAACAGAAAATAACCACTCCAATACTAACCAATCTTCTCATCTTCTCCCTCCTTCAATCTTTTGGATGCATAGGTTTAAGACTACACCATCAGCTCTTTTTTGTGCCTTCTTAAACTCATCCCAAGTCTTCTTATAAAACCTTATTGCCCCTTCTAAATACTTTTCAGCCCTATCTTTTTTGAAGTTATTATAATCTCCTCTTAAATAGATGTCAAACTATTTTTTTGACTTAATCATTAATATTATCCCAACAGCAAAAAAGGTTATATTTCCAAGCCATGAGGAAAGAAGAGGGGGTAAAATCCCATTTTTACCTAAGGATCTACCAATCGCCATTACACCCCAGTAGATGAATCCTATTAATATACTCAATCCAAATGAGGCGGCTCGTCCTCTACCAAATCCCTGGAGGGCCAAAGGGGCTGAAAAAAAGGCCATAATCAAACAACAAAAGGGGAATGAAACCTTAAAATATAATTCTACCAATTTGTCCTTTACTTCACATCCGCTTCCCTTTAACATTTCAATACATCTTTTTAGTTGAGAAATGGTCTTTATACTACTTAAGCTCTCTGCCTTCATCCCTTGAAGCTCAATAATTTCCCAGATTTCATCTGGCGACTTTCCTATATTTGCCTCTATCGAGGCAAACGACATTACCTCTCTTTCTTCCCCTCTTTCATTAAACCCTCTTACTTCCACCTCATAGAAAAACCATCTATTTTGTTTCCACTCTCCTCGCTTTGCATTAAGCCTTTGTTTTGGAGAGCTATTCTTTAATGTAAATATATTAACATCTTCCATCCATCCATTTCCCCCATCAAAATATTTGACCTCCAGGATCTTATTTGAGGTCTTAAAATGGATATCATGTGCCTTCTTATGCCCATGCCCTATTTTATGGATACATCTCCTTTTTATCTCCTCTACCTTACAATTAGCCCTTACAGCCACAAATTCATTCCATAGTAAGGAAGAGATGCTTAATAAAACCCCCATACATAATACTGGTAAAATAATCCTATATAAATTTATCCCTACGGACTTCATAGCAGTAATCTCATTCCGTTTAAACAATTCATTGAGGGAAAACAGGGTGGCAAGCAGAACGGATAAGGGAGTGACCAAGAAAAGATATAATGGGATTTTAAATATAAAATACTTTATAATGATAAACAAAGGGATATCTCTGGTAATAAAGGTATTGACCATCTCAAATGCCTCAGTGATCAAGATTATTCCCGTAAATAAAATTAGAGCATAAATTAATGGCCGTAAGAATTGACGTATTATATAACGTGAAAGGATAGACATGGGCAGAGCTAAACGTTCAAACATTAAACGTTCAACGTCTTTTCACCTCCTTATAGTTTTAGCAATAAGAAATACACCTATTCCGCCTACAATCATATTTGGCATCCACATAGATAAAATGGGATGGATCGTTCCTCGCCTTCCCAATGTTTCTCCTATTATATAGAGAAGGTAGTAGATAAAGATAAGTAAGACACTTATTCCAAAACCGACACCTTTTCCTTTTTTGGTTAATAATCCTATAGGAATTCCAATAAGGGTAAAGGCTACACAGGAAAAGGCAATAGATGATCTCTTATGTAATTCTATCAGTAGAAAATTTGGCGCGCCCTTTGTCCCTTTCCACTCCTTTATCCTTTTCTTTAACTCCCCTCCAGTCATCTCGCTTAAACCCCGAGTAGCCTCTCTCCCGGAATCACCTAAATCTAATTTTATCTCTTGCCTTTCAAAATTCAAGGTTCTGTAACTCTTCCCCTCCATTTGATGAGTAACCCCATCTTCAAGGGTTAGAAGTGCGCGATCAAAATTGAATATCGCTTGCTTAGCAAATATATTCTTATTCCCTTCCTTTTCATAAATATATATCCCTTTTCCCTGCCAAAGGTTATTTCCCCTTTTTCTTAACCTATCAATAAAAAAGACCCTATTCCCATCACCTATAAATTTCTGTTCATTTAAGAATAGATTAGGAATTCTATTATAGCCTTTCTTAAACAAATGATTGGCTGCAGGAAGAATTGTATTGTTAAAAATCGCCATCCCACCACTTAATAAAAGGCTTGCGATTACTATTGTAAATATTAAAGGATTTAGGTTTATCCCACTTCCCAACATAGCAGTAATCTCATTCTCCTGTTTTAGCCTCGAGAATGAGATTAGATTGGATAATAGGACAGCCATCGGAATAGTAATAGCAAATGTAGCTGGTAAGTGATATACAAAAAGCCGAAATATTAATCCAATCTCTACCTTTTTGGTAAAATACAGATCATTTAACTGCAAGATTATATCCATAGTGAAGATAAAGGTAAATATAGCAATCCCAAATAAGAACGGAAAAAACAGTTCATGCAAAACATATCGCTGTAAAATCTTCAAAACTCCGCAATCTCCTGTTCCAATATATTATATAGCCTATTTTATCTCGAATGCAAGAAAATTGTAACTACTCAAGGTTCGCAAGTTACGGGGTTCATGTATCAGTTATCAAAATATCTTGCGGAGGTTGTCAACAAAAGGTCATTGATGGGTTTCAAATGGATTGACATGGAAGTGGTTTTGTGATATGATACCTGAGGGGATAAACACATGATTAAGTGGGTGACTTGAATAATAGTGATTGCCTTATCTTTACTTGGAGGATGTAAGGGTGGTATAGAAAAAGGAGGTGGTCAGAAAGTGGCTATAGTCCTTACTGATGAGAACTTTGATCGAGAGGTTATTGAGTCAAATGTCCCAGTATTGGTTGATTTTTGGGCAAGTTGGTGCAGCCCATGTGGGATGATGGCGCCAGTGATTGAAGAGGTAGCTTCAGAATACAAAGGTAAGATCAAGGTATGTAAACTCGATGTTGACTCTAATCCAAAGAAGTCAGGGGAATATAAAATAAGGAGCATCCCAACCCTATTGATCTTCAGAGATGGAAAGGTTACAGAATCCCTGGTTGGTTATCAACCAAAACAGGTTTTGATAGATAAACTTGATGCCTTGCTAAAGATGGAATGATTTTTGATCCTTTGGTGTATAAAAATCAATAATCTTTGCATTTCAAATAATTTTTGGTTGTAAGATTTGGAAAATAATGCTAAAATGGAATAAGGGGTGTAAAGATTATGGGATTAGAGGAAGAATGGAATAGGGCTGTTAGAGAAACCAAGATAATAAGATCTTATCTAAGTACGCTTTTATCTTTTAAGGATACTGAGCTGCCATATACATTCTTAGCTAAGTCTAAAGTGAATGTAGGAGATACTGTAGTGCGAAAAGGTAAGGTTTTGGCTCACAAACCCTTACTCATCTTGCCACCAAATTATCCTCAATTTGAAGGATTTGAATTTGAAAAGGATTATCAGGTCAATCCAGATACGATTAGGTCTTTTTTATTAATGCGCGGGGTTTCGTTTCCATCTTTAAAATACAGTAATGAGACCTGCAGCTTAGATATATTTGAAGGATCCTTAACTAAGGCTACGGACTACTTCTCTTTGGAGTTAGAAAAGAAGGAAGATGTACATTCCGGTCTAATTGTGGGACCTGAAGACTGTTGGCAGTTTTCCATACTTATCTATGTAGCAAACCTGATGGTCAAATCAGCCCCAAATGATATAAGGAAGATATTAGAAGATTTTTGGAAGAAAAACCATTAGCCTCCAGTAATTGAATCCCATCCTTTGGAGGTGAATACCTTCATACCTTCGGATACGATCATACCTTCAACCCCTAAAAGGCTATCTATTAACTCTATTCCCTCTTTATCACCTAAAACAAAACAGGTAGTAGCCAAGGCATCGGCTTCTGTACAATCTGAAGCAATAATAGTTACACTCATAGGAACCGAGGCCACTGTATACCCTGTTTTTGGATTGACTATATGGGAATATCTTTTTCCCCCTAATGTGAAGTATCTCTCATAATCACCAGATGTAGCTATAGCCCTATCTCTTATTTTTATCACCTCTAATATTCCCTTTTCTTTACGAGGATGCTGAATACCTATTCTCCATTTCTCTCTTTTCGGTGCCCTTCCTAAGACATATATATCTCCTCCAGCATTGACCAAAGCCTGTTTTATCCCTTTTTCCTTTAAAATCTTTATTGCCTTGTCCACTGCATAGCCTTTAGCAATCCCTCCCAAGTCAACTCCCATCCCTTTGATTTTAAATGTAACCTTGTTTCCTTCTATATCTAAGTTCTCGTAACCAACCAAGGCAAGCTTCTCTTTTATCTCATCCTTTGTTGGAATCCTTTTCCGAAACCTTGCCTCTCTCCATAAATCAAGTAATGGTTTACAGGTAATATCAAATGCCCCACGACTTTGGATAGAAAAGGCAATGGCCTTATTTATAACCTCCAAGGTCTCCTTAGAAACCCTGGCAGAACCTATACGATTTAACCTCGAAATTTCTGACGTAGCCTTATAATTGCTCATAAGAGACTCGATCCTTTTAAATTCATGAAAGGCACTTTCAACTACCTCTTCCCCTACCTTTTTATTGGGTGCTACCACGGTTACATCTACCCATGTTCCCATAATAAATTCAGTACGCTTTATAGTAACATTCCTCGTGCATCCAGGAAGAATTAATGTTAACAAAATTGATGTAAATAACCATTTTCTAAAAGGCATTTCCTAACCCCAATAAATTTACTACATTTTAATACTAACACAGCACATTAGATGTGTCAAGCCATTTTGCTTCGC
Organism: bacterium; assembly: GCA_030017475.1. GTDB lineage: Bacteria > UBA9089 > JASEIO01 > JASEIO01 > JASEIO01 > JASEIO01. Next base: position 18,854 of record JASEIO010000013.1, read on the forward strand.
AAAATTTTTATGGCATAAAAATATTTGACAAATATGGTTGTATATGTTAGACAGATGATAATTGACAACCATTAAGACAGAAGGTTTTTCAAACAAGAAAGATTGGAAAGGAGGGAAAAAGATGATCCAAGAAAGGGTTGAGCATATTCTCGAGACAGAAGTAAGACCGTTTTTGGCTACACATGGAGGAGACGTGGAATTAGTGGAGGTGGATGATGAGAATATAGTTAAGGTGCGATTGACTGGGGCATGTGGAGGATGTCCATTAGCTCAAATGACCTTAACAGGTATGGTTGAAAAGGTCATTAAATCTCAAATCCCTGAGATCAAACGGATTGAAGCTATATAAATATAATTTTATCTTGACTTTAAATGATGGATTTGATAAGATATAGCAAAGCCTTTCTGATTCCATTTGGGGTATTTATGAAGAGGTTTATTATTAGTGGAATTATATCCATATCCTTTGGTTGTTCTGTTACCTTAGCCATAACCCCAGAAGAACAATATGAATTCTCTGAAAGGTTATTTAAGGATTCTCACGTTGAGTTTGCCATAAGGGAAGCCCGCATGTTTTTAGAGACCTACCCAAACCATCCATTGGTACCTGCGGCAAGATTTCTTATCTCTGAGTGTCTATTTAAACAAGGAGAGTTTACGAAGGCAAAGAAAGGCTACGAAGATTTTATAGAAAGTTATAAAACACATGAGGAGGCACCAAAGGCAGCTTTAAGGATAGGGGATTGTTTATATAAAATGGGCGCATATGAAGAGGCGATTTTGGGTTATCAAAGGGTAATTACCCATTTTACAGGTTCTGAAGAGGTGGAAGAGGCTCGATACAAAGTTGGGGAGTGTCTCCTTGAACTTAAAGATTATGCTAAGGCGCGCCTTGCCTACCAGGAATTAATTAAAAATTACCCGAATGGGAAATATACGGATTATGCCTATTATTCCATTGCCTGGACATATCTTGAGGAGAAAGATTTTATAAATGCCATCCCTCCTTTCTCCAAAGTAGTAGAATCTTCTAAAAGCCAGGAGTTAAGAGGGGAGGCCCAATACTATATTGCTACATCCTGGTATAAAATGGAAAATTTTGAACATGCAATGGTTGAATATAAGAATCTAATCAGAAATTTTCAAGATCATAAAAGGGCTCAAGATGCCGCCTTAATGATAGGCAAATGTCTTTTTAAAGAAAAGGAGTTTCAGCGTGCCTTGGATAGTCTTCGCATGATAGATGAGAAAAACAGAAATTATATTACGGCTCAATACTGGATAGGGGAATGTCTCTACCATTTAGAAGACTTCCAACATGCTATAGATGCCTACAGAATGGTTACCTATAACCCTTCCCACAAATTAGCCCCTTCCGCTCAATATAGTATAGGGTTTTGCTATTATAAACTTATGCACTTTGATTTAGCTGTTCAGGCATTTAAGAAATTTATAGAGGATTATCCAGAGAGCGATTTATTAATAGATGCCTTCTTCCAAATCGGGGAGTGTTTTAGAAAGATAGGGGACAATTCCAACTCTGTCAATTATTACCTTAATGTCATTGAAAAAGGCGAGTCAGAAAAAAGGGCTTTGGCCTTATTCAACTTAGGAGAGATTTTATATGAAGAAGGTGACTACTCGGCCTCTATATCCTTTTATCAAGAGATCTTGGAGAAATATCCATCATTCCCCTACCTTCCAGATACCCTTTTTAGACTTGGTGCATGTTTCTATAAAACGAAGTCCTTCAATCAAGCACTACAAACATGGCATAGGTTAGTAAATGAATATCCTCGGTTTTCGCGACAAGGGGAGAGTTATCTATATTTGGGAGATGTATATTATAAAGAGGGAGATTATAAAGAGGCAGCAGTTTATTACAATATAGTATTAGAGAGGTTTAAAGAACTTTCTTTAATGGCCCTAAATAGATTAGCTTTGTGTTATTATAAGCAGGAAGACTATCTTCAAGCAATAAAATGCTATGAAAGGCTCATAGACAACTCTCAAAAACTCGGGGAGATATTTTATGCAATAGGAGATTGCTATTATAATCTGAAGGATTATAATACCGCAATCAATTTCTATAATAAGATAGTGGAGGGGTACCCTGGGAGCGAAAATTATGAATCTGCATTATATCAAATTGGGTGGTGCTACCTGAAATTAGAACTTTTCAAGGAGGCCATTGAATACTTTAAAAGGGTAGCAGGAATTGAAACCTCAAAAGAAAACGCAGAAGCACAGTTTTGGCTTGCCTGGTGCTATTTCCAACTTAAAGATTATAAATTGGCTAAAATCTCTTACTCTCGTGTTATTGAAAACTTTCCTGATTCAAGATTTTCTGCCCATGCCCAATATAGAATTGGGGATTGTTTATATAACCAGTATGAATATAAACAGGCAATAGATGCCTACCGTCATGTTATCGAGGATTATCCTAAAGAGCATGATTTGGTAAGAGATGCATCTTATCAAATCGGATATTGCCTTTATAAAATGAAAGATTACTCGTCTTGCATAAAGGAATATAGAGGATTAATAAAGAGATATCCAGAGGAGGTAGAATTAAATGCCTCCCTTTTACTTAATATAGGAGAGATCTATTATGAACAAGGAAAGATAGACTTGGCTATAAAAGAGTACCAAACCCTAATCAGAAACTACCCTCAGTCAAAAGAGGCAGAGCGAGCCCTTTACGCGATAGGAGAAGGATATCTAAAACTTAAGGATTATGAAAATGCCCTCTCTAACTTTAGCATGCTATTAAAGAAGTATCCAAAGGGAGAATTTTCATCCGAGGCCCAATTCAAGATTGGGCTTTCTCTTTACAATCAAGGGAAGTTACATCAAGCCAGATTAGAATTTGAAAAGCTGGTCAATAATTATCCAGAGAGGAAGGACTTGGTGGTAGATGCCTTATCCTTTATCGCTTCTTGTTATAAAGATTATAAAGACGATTCTTTGGCAATGGACATCTATAAAAGAATCATTGCTGAATTCCCGCGCACCATAAATGCTGATAAGGCTCGCTTAGCGATCGGTTCATTTTATTTTAAACGAGGAAGATTCAAGGAGGCAAGGCTTTTTTTTCAAAAGATTGTACAAAACAATTTGTCTAAACCCTTAGCTTCACAAGCTCAATATATGATTGGTGAATGCAGTTTAAAAGAGGATGATCTGGATCAGGCTATAGTAGAATATTTGAAGGTAAGCTACTTCTATCCCGAGTGCTCGGAATGGGTAGGAAAAAGTGAATTAAAGGTGGGTTCCCTTTATGAAAAAAAGGGAGAGATTGATAAGGCGCGAAAAGTCTACCAATCTATAATTGACAAATATAAAAAAGGGAAGATATTTGACTTGGCCAAAAAGAGGCTTGCTGATTTGGAAAAGGAGTAATGTATGAAACGAATAGTTCTTCCCTCTTTTGTCTTCTATCTTCTCTCTTCTGTCTTCTGTCTTTCTCAAGAGATTAAAGTTCCTGAAGTGCTTATTGAAGGGGAAGATAAATCTCATATCGAAAGAGAGGAAGAGGAGACACCAATTGAGTTTGAATCGAAATTCGAGGGAGAAAAGAGGGAGGCCACTGACGAAGTCCTAATGGATGAAAGAAAGGGATCTCCTTACGAGGGAGAGAAAGAGGAGATAGTGGTGGAAGAAACCCCTTCTCCGAAATTTGATTTTAAAATCTCTTATGGAACCTATGATTCCCTTTCTTATGAACTCCAGGGAAAACAAGAAAGAAGGCAATTTGGTTATTCGGTAGGCATCCTAAGAAGGCTCTCCTCGGGGTTTAAGGAATATGAAAAAGTCTTTAACGATTTTAGCCAGGATGATCTATATGCCAAGACAAATCTCTACTTTGATAAATGGAATCTATCTGCAAGATTAGGATATTATAGAAAAAATTTGGATCTGCCTTATAATGATAAAGAAAAGGGTATGTGTATAGATATTGATCTGAGGAGTAAAATTAAAGCCGGAGTGGTATCTAACCTATATCTAAATCTGTATGGAGATACGAGCAAAAAAAAGGATTTAGAAAGTCAAACCTTTAATCCAGAGGTTAAATTTAACACTATATGGAAAGGATATGATTTAACCTTTGGCGTAGAATCGTTCCGGGACAGATTGGGTGATTACTTTAAGGTTTGGGGTAAGGGAGACCATATTAAACTTGATCCTTTATTGCTAAATCTAAGACTTGGATTAGATAAGTGGAGTAAGCGTCCCAAAGATTTTTTTGTAGAGGGATTTGTCTCTTTTTCCTACGGAATAAAAGATATAATCCTTAATGTCTTAATGGAAAGGGAGATCTCTTTCCCAGATTTTAATAGATTATATTTGAAAAGGGATTATGTAAGGGTTAGAGAGGATATTTCTGAAACAAAGGGTTGGATATTAAGGATAGGTTTTGATTACAAGCCATATCCCTATCTAAAATTTACGGGTTCGGTGTTCTATAAAGATATGGATGATTTAGTGACTTGGGAAGAAAAGGCCTCTCTTTTCGAGATAAGCCAGATTGATAAAGAAATCTTTGGAATGGATTCGACTCTCGGCTATAAAATCATTAAGGATTTATCCGCAGACTTAAATCTATCTTATGTCGATAAATACATCCCATTAAAACCAAAATTGGAATTGGGCCTTGCCTTAAATTATGCCCATAGAATAGCATATCTTAGATTAATCACCACATATATTGGAAAACGGGAGGCCTTATCGGATTATATTATAGTAGGTGCTGAAGTCTCGCGTAATGTATCTTCACATTTTACCATCTTTTTACAAGGAGAAACCGCAGAAGGAAAGGTATCTCCAGAATATCCAGGACATCCTGGAAAACTTGCCATAGGGGCAAAGGCATCCTTTTGATGTCAGAGGCCAGAAAACAGAATTATAAAGATAATCCTTTAAAATCTGATTTCTGACTTCTGACATAAGAGAGGAGGTTTCGGAATATGATACAGATACTTATTAAGGGCGGGGTTTTAATGATTCCTATCCTATTTTGTTCAATCTTTGCCTTAACTATTATTATAGAAAGATCTATTGTCCTTTATAGGGCTCGGGTTGTTACAAGAGATTTCATTGAAAGGGTAAAAAGGGTTTTAAAAAAGGATCGAAGAATAGAGGTTATTTCTTTGTGCGACGCAACCCAATCTCCACTTGCGAAGATTCTAAAAGCAGGAGTCCTACTTTTAGATAAAGGGAAGGAAGAGGTTAAAGAAGCAATGGAGATGGCTGGAAGAAATGCAGTTCTTTCTTTGGAAAGGAACTTGAATGGTTTAGCCATAATTGCTCACATATCTCCATTACTTGGTCTACTTGGTACAGTTGTAGGAATGATTAGGGCATTTATGGAAGTAGAAAGGTTAGGTGGGGCGGTAAATGTCTCTTCTTTAGCAGGAGGAATTTGGGAGGCCCTGATTACTACTGCCTCTGGATTGGTGGTAGCTATTCCAGCAATTATCTTCTACCACTATTTTGTAAACAAGGTATCGAATTTTGTTAATGAGTTAGAGGCCCATTCTCAGGAATTCGTGAACATCCTTCTTGAATAGGAGAAAAGATGAGGTTTAGAGAAAGGGAAAAGCCAAGACTTGGTTTGGAGATTGCTCCATTGATTGATGTGGTGTTCTTGCTATTGATCTTCTTTTTGCTTTCTTCATCCTTTATCTTTCAACCTGGAATTAAGGTTAAGTTGCCTGAAGCTACGACATCAGAGATCAAACCAAAAAAGGATATATTTATTACTATTACGAAAGATGAGGCACTTTACTTAAATGGTAAGATCACGGATATGGAAACATTATCTTCCCAACTAAAAAAACTTATCTTAGAAGATAAACAGAGATTTGTGATTATAAAAGCAGATAAAGATACCCGACATGGGAAGGTAGTAGAGGTATTGGATATCTCAAAAATGGTTGGGGTTGAAAGACTGGGAATTGCTACATCACCGAGGAGCAAGGAAGAAGAGGGAGAGGGAGAATGATTAGAGAGGCGATTAGTAAAGTGGTAGAGAGAGAGGATTTGACTGAACATGAAGCTACGGAGTGCATGCGTGAGATAATGACAGGGGTTGCTACCCCTTCGCAGATTGCCTCATTCATAACTGCATTAAGGATGAAAGGGGAGACAGTCCAAGAGATTACTGGTTGTGCAAGGGTTATGAGAGAGAAGGCATTAAAGATAGAGGTTGAAGGGGATGTGGTGGATACCTGTGGAACAGGTGGAGATGGCTTGCATACATTCAATATATCTACTATTTCGTCCCTTGTAGTAGCAGGAGCGGGCGTAAAGGTAGCTAAACATGGAAATAGGTCTGTATCAAGTAAATGCGGTTCTGCTGATCTACTTGAGGCATTAGGGGTAAAATTAGAGGTTACAAAGGAGGTGGTAGAAAGGTGCATCCGGGATATCGGGATTGGATTCCTTTTCGCTCCATTATTACATGGGGCAATGAAGTATGCCACACCGGTTCGAAGAGAAATTGGAATAAGAAGCATTTTCAATATCTTAGGTCCTCTAACCAATCCAGCTTCAGCAAGATACCAATTATTAGGAGTTTATGATGGGGATTTAACCCATAAATTGGCAGAGGTCCTCAAAAATCTTGGGTCCAGCCGAGTATTTGTTATTCATGGCGAGGATGGTTTGGATGAAATATCCTTGACTGCCCGCACAAAGGTGAGTGAATTAAAAGATGGTAAGGTTACGACCTATTTTATCTCTCCAGAGGATTTTGGATTTGAAAGATGTGCGTTATCGGACATAAAAGGCGGAGATGAATCTACGAATGTAAAGATTACCCTGGATATATTAAATGGTAAATCTGGTTCAAAAAGAGATATCGTTCTACTAAACTCTGCCTTTGCCATTTTGGCATCCGGTAAGGCGAAAGATATAGAAGAAGGAATAGAATTGGCTACTCAATCCATTGACGAAGGCCGTGCCTTAGAGAAATTAGAAAGGCTTAAGGAATACACCAATAAGGTGGGTATATGATCTTAGATGATATTGTAAAAAATAAAAGAAAAGAGATTGAAGAGAAAAAGAGAAGAATCTCATTGGAAGAATTGAAGTCACGTGTTAAGGATGCACCCTCTCCTTTGGATTTTAAAAGGGCTGTAACTAGAAATGAGTATAACCCTATAAAATTAATAGCTGAAATAAAGGGAAAATCCCCTTCAATGGATCCAATAGAAGATTTAGATCCTAAAGGCTTAGCTGTAAACTACGAATTATCTGGGGCTTCAGCAATCTCTGTAGTCACAGATAATAAGTTTTTTAAAGGTTCTTTGGATATATTGCGAGAGGTTAAACAAATAACAAATATCCCTGTTTTAAGCAAGGACTTTATAATAGACCCATACCAGATTTATGAATCAAGGTGCTTTCAAGCTGATTCGATTCTCTTAATTGCTTCCATACTAAATGCAAAAGAGCTCAAGAATTTCTTATGTTTGGCCCGGGATTTGGGAATGAGTTGTGTTGTAGAGGTTCATTCTGATCAGGATTTAGACAAGGCGCTCTCTGCATCCCCTGAAATAATTGGTGTAAATAACCGTAGCCTTTATACATTTTTGGTCGACTTAAATACAACATTACGGCTTAAGCCTCAGATACCAAGAGATAAAACAATTATTGGAATGAGTGGGGTAAAGCAAAGGGAGTATGTAGAATTATTGGAAGAAAAAGGGGTTGATGCTGTATTGGTCGGTGAAGCACTACTACGGAGCAAAGATCCAGGGAGAAAAATCAAGGAGTTACTTGGAAAGGATGTGTAGTAGGAGGAAATATTCATAACCCCCTGTTCATTAACCGTTTTAAAAATTTGAAGACCAAACTTTTTAAATTGGGTCAAAAAGGGGGTGTTTTTATAAATCTTTCTACCCTGAAACATATTGACAACCAAGTGATTCTGACTTTTTTTATATATAGATCTTTTTTGGTTGCTTTTTTAATCGGTAATGCTTATAATGATAGTTGGTGGTCTGGAAAATATAGATATTGCCTGTGGATAATATGTGGATAAATTAAAGATTATCGATTTTCATCTTCCTATATTATCTATGTTTAGATACCCTCATAAAAACCTCTTTCTCGCCCCCTTTGTTAAGGAAAAATATCTGTAAATATATTAATTACAAACAATTAGAGTTTATCCACAAGTGAGTGTATGTTTGTGAGTAAGACATGAATTTGGTTATTTAAATACAAGAATCTGACTTTAAATAGTTTAATAGATAGTTGTGAATAACCTGTGAATAAATGTGAATAAGGGGTAGGTATGGATAGTGGTATATGGGAAAAGACAATTTCAATTATTCAAAAGGAATTAAAGAATCAAGGTGTTGAAGCTTGGCTTAAACTAACGAAATTTTTAGATTACTCACAGGATGAAATAGTGATTGGGGTACTAAACAATTTTCTTATAGAAAGATTAAGTCAATATAAAGGGTTGTTTGAGGAGGTGTTAGAAAGGTTAAATCAGAAACCTACCAAAATCCGATTTGTGGTTTCTAAAGAGATTTCTTTAGATAATAATATTGAAGATACAACAATTAAAACTACCCCCAAAAATGGTTTTAGAGGGAATCCAAAATACACCTTTGAAAATTTTGTAGTAGGGGAATCAAACAGGTTTGCCCACGCCGCCTGCTTAGCGGTATCAAAAAATCCTTCCAAAACCTACAATCCTTTATTTATCTATGGTGGGGTTGGTTTGGGAAAAACACATTTGATGCACGCCATTGGACAGGCAGTTGAAAAAGATAAAAATAAAAAAGGATTAAAGATTTTTTATACCTCTACAGAACAATTTACTAACGAATTTATTGATTCTATCACCCAAGGAAAACCGTTAACAGGTTTTAGAAACAAATATAGAAATATTGATATCTTGTTGATCGATGATATCCATTTTTTAGCAGGTAAGGAATCGACACAAATGGAATTTTTTCATACCTTTAATACCCTATATGAATCTCACCGTCAAATAGTTATATCAAGTGATAGGCCACCGAAGGAAATTCCAACTTTAGAAGAGAGGTTAAGGTCTCGCTTTGAGTGTGGATTGATTACAGATATCCAGCCACCAGATTTTGAAACAAGGTATGCAATCTTAAAAAAGAAGGCTGAGTCAGGAAACATAAAGATTCAGGATGATGTAATCTATTTTATCGCCTCAAGAATAAAATACAATATTAGAGAATTAGAAGGTGCTTTAATTAGAGTAGTTGCCTATTCCTCCCTTAAAAATAGACCGATAGATCTACCTTTGGCAAGAGATATCTTAAAAGATGTTTTAGTTGAAGAAAAGGAGGGATTAAAACATATCTCTATTGATTTAATTCAAAGAAAGGTGGCTAAATATTTTAAGCTATCCCCTAACGATATGAAGGTTAAAAAAAGAAATGTATCGGTTTCATTTCCTCGACAAATCGCTATGTATTTATCAAGAGAATTAACTAATTGTTCTTTACCAGAAATTGGAAGAGAATTTGGAGGAAGGGATCATACCACAGTTATGTATGCGTATGAGAAAATAAAAAATAGGATTAAAGATGACCCTGATTTTAATAAAGAGATTGATAAAATAATTAATGAGTTAAGGGATATTGTTTAATTGTGGAGATCTTATGAATAAAACCTTGGATTATATGTGTATAATCTGTTAATAATTTAAACCTCAAATCTATATAAAGATTATCCATATCTTTTTCACAGAATTATCAACAAGATTACTTTTATAAATAGGTATAATTAATAATATTTATAAAAATATAAACCTTATCTACAATAACTACTTTTATTACTATAAAAAATTAGATATCTTTAAAGGATAGAAAAATGAAAATAGTTGGAAAAAGGAATGAGATATTAAATGGAATCCAAACCGTTCAATCAGTTGTCTCAACCAGAATAAATCTACCTATACTCTCAAACATTCTCTTAGAGGCAGAGGATAGTAACTTAAATCTCATTGCTTCAGATTTAGAGATGTTTGTAAGAAAAGAGGTAGATGTAGAAGTGATAAGGTCTGGAAGGATAATTATTCCAGCAAGAAAATTTTATGAAATTATAAATGGATTACAGGACCAAGATGTCATTATAGAAATAGATAAAGATGATGCTATCATTTCTTGTGGGAGATCTATCTTTAATATCCCTAAATTAGACCCCACAGAATTTCCTAAATTTCCTATACTTCAAAGGGATATATCTTTTACCCTCCCTTTTATTTCATTCAAAAATATGATTAAAAAAACTATCTTTGCTACATCCACCGATAAAATACGTTATACCTTGAATGGAATCTTATTTATTTTAAACAAAGGTTGTATAACGATGGTGGCTACAGATGGATATAGACTTTCTTTTGTTAAATATAATTTAGAAGATATAGAACAAGGATTAAACCTTTCTATAATTATCCCTACAAAAGTCTTGAATGAATTAAATAAAACCTTAAATAGAGATGAGATTGAGGTGGTGATAAATAAAAAACAGATTGGTTTTTTTATAAACAACACCATCTTAATCTCTAGGTTGATAGAAGGTAATTTTCCAGATTATAAAAAGGTAATTCCTAAAAATCAGAATAAGATTGAGGTTAAAAAAGAGGATCTGTTGGATGCCTGTAGGAGGGTATCTATTATAAACCAAGATATCCTTAAGTTTAGTCTTCAGAAAGATAATTTAATAATTACTGCCAATTCAGAGATTGGTGGTGTAAAAGAAGAGATAGGTATTTTATTTAATAGTCCCCCAATAGATATCGGTTTTAACCCAAAATATCTAATCGATGTTTTAAAAAATATAGAGAGTAGAGAGGTTATAATTGAGTTAAACGATAGTTTAAATCCTATATTGTTAAGACCCAGTACCTTAGAAGATTATTTTTTTGTTGTTATGCCTATGAGAATATAGATATGGAAAGGATAGATTCAGTACTAAAAAGGGTTTTAAAAAAGATAGGAATAGATAGAAGGATTAACGAAGGGATAATCTTAAAAGAATGGGATAATCTGGTAGGAAAAGAGATAGCTATACACACTCGCCCAATTGGTATAAAAAGTGGTGTTTTATTCATAAAGGTTGATGATGCTATATGGGCAAACGAACTAAATTTCTTAAAATGGGAAATAATAGATGTTTTAAATAAGAAGGTAGAGGAAAAGATAGTAAAAAATATCTACATAAAGACAGGATGATTCAGAGTTTTATCTCCTTATAATTAAAATAGAGGCTCATATGGAAGAGTATAATGCTTCAAAAATCCAAGTGTTAAAAGACTTAGAAGGGGTTCAAAAAAGACCGAGTATGTATATAGGAGACACGGGGATACGAGGGCTTCACCATTTAGTTTTTGAGGTAGTAGACAATTCAATTGATGAGGCCTTGGTTGGAAAATGTGAAAGGATATGGGTAGTTATACATAAAGATGGGATGGTTACGGTAGAGGATGATGGACGGGGGATTCCAGTTGATATGCATCCAATTTATAAAAAAGAGGCGTTAGAGATTGTTATGACTAAGCTGCATGCTGGGGGTAAGTTTGATCATAAGGCATATGCCATATCAGGAGGTCTTCACGGAGTTGGTTTATCGGTAGTAAATGCCTTGTCAGAATATTTGTGTGTAAGGGTGAAATGGGGAGATGCAATTTATACTCAGGAGTATGCATATGGAAAGCCTATAACTGAAATAAAAAAGGTTGGAGAGACAAAAACAACAGGAACAAAGATAACCTTTTTACCAGATAAGAGAATATTTAAAGATCGTAACTTCTCATTTGATTTACTTTCTCAAAGACTGAGAGAGCTTGCCTTTTTAAACCGAGGAATAAGGATTAAGGTAGTAGACGAAAGAACAGATAAGGAACATATCTTTCAATATAAAGGGGGGATTAGTCAATTTGTTACTTATTTAAATAAGGCAAAGGATGTATTACACAAAAAACCAATCTACTTTTTAAAGCAAAAAGAAGATGTTATAGTAGAGGTCGCTATGCAGTACAACGACACATATAAAGAGGTCATATTTTCCTATGTAAATACTATAAATACTGAAGAAGGTGGGACACATTTGGTTGGATTCAAAACTGCTTTAACCAGGGTAATAAACGATTATGGTAAAAGAAATAATTTAATAGATGATTTGTTAACAGGGGAGGATGTTCGGGAAGGATTAACCGCAGTAATAAATATTAAGTTAAAGGAGCCACAATTTGAGGGACAAACAAAGACAAAGCTTGGCAATTCTGAGGTAAAAGGGATTGTAGATTCAATTGTGACTGAACAGATGAATCAATTTTTAGAGGAAAATCCCCAGATAGCCAGAAAGATTGTAGAGAAATCAATAACTGCAGCTAGGGCAAGAGAGGCAGCCCGGAAGGCAAAAGAATTGACTAGAAAGAAATCTTCTCTCGATGTAGGTTCTCTTCCTGGAAAATTGTCTGATTGTCAAGAAAAGGATCCAAGGTTTTCAGAGATTTACATTGTGGAGGGTGATTCTGCAGGTGGTTCAGCAAAGCAGGGAAGGGATAGGAGGTTTCAAGCCATCTTGCCTTTGCGAGGTAAAATATTAAACGTAGAGAAGGCAAGGATTGATAAAGTGTTGACATCGGAAGAGATAAGATCACTAATAACTGCTTTGGGTACAGGGATTGGTAAAGAGGAATTTAATGCAGAGCGTGCTCGTTACCATAAAATAATCATCATGACAGATGCTGATGTGGATGGATCACACATTAGAACCCTTCTCTTAACCTTTTTCTATAGATATATGCAAGAATTATTTGAAAAAGGTTACATATTCATTGCCCAACCACCATTATACTGTTTAAAAAAAGGGAAAGAGGAATATTATGTGTATTCGGATGAAGAAAGGAATAATGTTTTAGAGAAATTGGGAAAAGGGGTAACTATCCAAAGATACAAAGGATTAGGAGAGATGAATCCAGAACAACTTTGGAAAACTACCATGGATCCAGAAAGAAGGATTATCTTAAAGGTGTCTTTAGAAGATGCAGTAGAGGCGGATGAGATATTTACAGTTTTAATGGGAGATAGGGTAGAACCAAGACGTGAGTTTATACAAAGACATGCTAAGGAAGTGAGGAATTTAGACATATGATTGTTTGTATAAATGAAAGATTTTTTAGGAAGGAGGAGGCATTAGTACCTATTTTTGATTATAGATATGGGGTCTTTGAAAGTTTGGTGGTTCACAAAGGAGAATTTAAAAGGCACTCTAGTTATATAACGAACGTTTATCGGCTTCAGCAATGCTTGCCATAGACCATTTTCAAGATTACCACACTTTCAATAATCACCCAGATTTCCAGCACAAATACAGATATTCCGATGGAGAAGAGGAGCCAGTTGGAGGTGGCATAGAATTTCTGGATATTGAGGACCATGGCCCATCCGGTCATAAAAATCATAAAGACCATAGGGATAGCCGTGTACCAGATCTTGATCTTGTGGCGTGCCAGGTAGATGGTGATTACCAAGAGCGCTAACCCTGCCAACAACTGATTGACCGACCCAAACAGGGGCCAAAGCCTCATGGCACCTGCACCGCTACCATCGTAAAAGGCCAAGATGCCAGCTGTGATAATAGCAAAGAGGGTAGCTACTTGTCGTCTGGTTAACGGTTTGAAGTTGTAGGCATTGGATAACTCCATAACAACATACCGCTGGATTCTTGTGGCCGTATCTATAGTAGTGGCTGCGAAGGAGACAATGAAGACGGCCATAACGGACATGGAAATCTTGGCAGGAATGCCGTAGCTCTGAACCAGGTTGGCCGAACCCTCGATAAAGGCCGCAAGTTTGTAAACCAGCCCTTTATCTCCAATCCAGCTTGCATAGTGGTGATTGAAGGCGGCTGCGCCGGTAAAACCAGCCAATCCAAGTCCAATTCCAGCAGCAACTGCAACAATGGCCAGGGTAGCCAAGGCCCCTTCCATCAACATACCACCATAGCCAATAAACAGAGAGCTGGGTTCGGAATCACACTGCTTAGATGAAGTTCCTGAACTGACCAGGCTGTGAAACCCTGAGATCGCCCCACAGGCAATAACCACAAAAATAAAAGGCCAAATAGATGGGGCTCCCTTGGCGGAAAGATTAAATGCCGGAGCCACCATAGGCGGATGGGCAACAATTACGCCAAGGGTAAGTAGTACCATGGCAATTATTAACTGATGGGAGTTAATGAAGTCCCGTGGTTGCAACAAGGTTTGGACAGGAAGAATCGAGGCTAACCAGGCGTCAAGGACAATAACAATAAGCATCCAGGTAATCAGGGCCGATTTTTCACTCATACCGAACATAACCTTAAAGTCAATCGGAAGATATGCCCCGATAACCACTGTAATATACATAATAAGTACAGCAGCAATACTGAGCCAAAAGGCATCTTTGCCCTTTTTGTAAATCAGGTAACCAAGATAAATGGCAATGGGAATCTCAAACCAGATCGGGATTACGGCTTGAGGATACTTGGTAAAGAGAATGGCAATGATAAGGGCGAATATAGCGATTACTATCAAGAGTTCAAAGAAGATGATTAACAGGAAAAGGGTTCGAACCCTCTTATTTACGATATCCGAAGCCAAATCGCCAATGGAGCGCCCCTGTCCTCTTAGAGAAACTACCATGGCGCCAAAATCATGGACAGCCCCAAAAAAGATTGAACCGAAAAAGATCCACATAGCGGCTGGCACCCAACCCCAGATAATGCCAATTGCCGGTCCCACAATAGGGCCTAAGCCGGCAATAGATGTGAAGTGATGTCCGAAAAGGATATGTTTGTTGGTAGGTACAAAATCATGGTTGTCCTGAAGTGCGCGGCTAGGACAAATGGCCTCTGGGTCTAACTTGAAAATCTTGCGGGCCAAAAACTTTCCATAGGTATGATAGGCAATAATATAGCCTACCATCATAATGGAAGCCAAAACCAATGAGTTCATGATAGTACTCCCTTCTATTGCTTCATTAGCTATTCCTCAAGGTCTACCTTGTCAAACGAGTCCTCTTCCTCCTCTTCTGGCTTCGAGATTGAATCCCAATCGATAGTATGGGTATTATAATTAGTATTAGAATGTTTATAATGTTTAATACAATAAGAGACTGGCTCTATGCCTTTAATAAATACCTCATTTATTGTTTTAGGACAGAATGGTGTGGCTAATAAGCCAGTCTCTTCACAAACTCTAGCGTAACATATATTTTGAGGGACCCGGAAATTATGGAAGGGGATATTGGACCTTAAAAAGAAATCCGTGAATATTGGAGCTGCTACTACCCCTCCTACCTGCCCTTTTCCTAAAGATATCCTTCCTTCATCATGCCCAATCCAAACCCCAGCGCACAGATCCGGAGTATAACCAATGAACCAGGCATCAACAAAATTATCTGAGGTTCCAGTTTTTCCTGCGATTGGATAAGGGATTCGTGCTCCTACTGTTTTAGCGGCAGTTCCTCTTTTTACTACCCCTTGCAATAGACTGGTAATGATATAAGCAGTCTCTTCTGACAAAACCCGGCATCTCTTTGGGACATTCTTCATCAATGAATTTCCTTCTCTATCTTCGATATATCTTATGGCAATTGGTTCTACTCTAATCCCTAAATTGGCAAAGGTTGAATATGCCACTACCAGTTCAAGTGGTGTAACTTCTGAGGTTCCTAAAGCCAAAGATAGGTTAGGCCTTAACACACTTTTTATTCCCATGTTCCTCGCATAATCAACTACCTTTTTAGGCGTAACCTTATTCATTAGTTTGACAGAAGCAACATTTATTGATTTCTCTAAGGCCTTTCTTAACCTGACCCTTCCATAAAAACCCCCAGAGTAATTATGAGGAGCCCAGGTGCCTCCCTGACATTTATAGACAACAGGGGAATCCATAATAGTACTTGCAGCGGTAAATCCTTCCTCAATAGCAGCAGCATATAAGAAAGGTTTAAAGGCCGAACCAGGTTGTCTTTTTGCCTGGACAGTTCTATTTAGTTGGTTCTCTTTCCGGAAACCAGATCCCCCTACCATAGCTTTAATGTAACCAGTTTTTGGTGAAATGGCAATAAAGGCTCCTTCTACCTTCTTCTTTCTACCCCTATTTAATCTTTCAAGCCCCTCTTTTAAAGCCTGTTGGGCATGATGCTGCATTTTTAAATCCAGGGTTGTATAAACCTTAAGTCCTCCCTTGTAAATGGCATTTTCTCCGTATTTCTCTTCTAATCTTTGCCTTATGTATTCTACAAAGTAAGGGGCTTTATTGATGGAGATTTTGTGCCCTTTTATCTTCTTGATGGCTTTTTGCATTGCCTTTTTTGCCTCTTCTTTCTGGAGAGAATTGATGTACCCGAGGGCGTACATCCTGTTTAAAACATCAGACTGTCGAGCAATTGCAGATTCTGGATGGAGAATTGGAGAGTATCTATTTGGAGCCCTTGGTATACCTGCAAGGAGTGCACACTCTGCCAAGTTTAATTCCTTTGTGGATTTATTAAAATAGAAGTTACTGGCTGCTTCAATTCCATAAATACCATGTCCAAAATATATCTTATTCAAGTATCTCTCTAAGATTTCATCCTTTGTATATCCCAGTTCAATCTTTAAGGCCAGGATCATCTCTTGAATTTTCCTGGAGAAGGTTCGTTCTCGGGTTAAAAATAATATCTTTGAAAGCTGCTGTGTAATAGTTGACCCACCCTCTTTTATTCGCAAGGCTTTCAGATTCACCCAGAATGCACGTAAAATACCCTTTAGCGAAATCCCCTTATGTTTATAGAAATTGGCATCTTCAATAGATATTATGGCATTTATTAGATCTTTAGGGCAGTCCTCTAAACCAATGATTTCTCTTTCTTCTGTTCCAAATTTAGCTATAATTTGGTTATCTATAGAATAGATCTTTGTGGGGATTGCCCAGCTTTTACCTGTATATTCCTCTAAGGAAGAGAGGGAAGGCAATTCTTGTAACAAAGCCAGAATCACTCCTGCTCCAGCTCCTATCCCAATAGTCAGGCAAAGAAGGAAGGCATAGATTATTCCCTTTTTAAATCCCTTCTCTTTTCTGGGCTTATAAGGAGAGAATACCTTAATCCTTTTATCTTTATCTATTCTTCTCTTTCTTTTCCGATACATTCCTATTGCTTTCTCAGATTAGAGGGAAGGATTCCTAAATCCTCCCGATATTTAGTAACTGTTCTACGGGATATAGTTATTCCACAGGATCTCAGAATCTTACAGATCGCTTGATCAGACAATGGGGAGAGCTCTTTTGTTATCAAATCTTTTATCTCTTCCTTTACTGCTCGAGATGATATCCTGCCGTTTCTCCCTTTTAATGAAGAGCTAAAGAAATATTTCAACTTAAATACCCCAAAAGGAGTTTGGGCATATTTGGAGGATACAATTCGAGACACAGTTCCCTCATGCAGGTGTACCTTTTCAGCCACATCCTTTAACCTTAAAGGCAAAAGTGCGGTTGGACCATCCATCAAGAAGCCTTTTTGAAAGGAGAAGATTTCCTCTGATACCTTGAGCAGATTATCCCTCCTTTGTTGTAAACACCTCAAAAACCATAATGCCCTTCCCATCCTTTCTTTTATATACACACTTACATCATCTTTAAGTTTTTTGGTTATCAAACCTTTATAATAAGGGCTAATTCGTAGGCGTGGAATAAAGCTATCGTTTAATGAAACCATAAATCCCGTATCTCCTTTTTCTACAATTATATCAGGAATGATATAATTTGTTTCCCCATAATCATAAAGCCTACCTGGCTTAGGCTCTAAGGATTGCAGGCCTTTTATTAGCTTTTTAACCTCAGAAACACTAATCCCCAAATTTCTGGATATTTGCGTATAATTCTTTAACTGCACATCATGGAGGTGGTGTGTAACAAGCCTTTTAAGCAAGGTGTTTTCTAAACCAAGCCATTTGATTTGGATTAATAAACTCTCTTTTAGGTCTCTTGCTCCAACTCCTATCGGTTCAAAATTTTGGATTACAAAAAGTAGCTTTTCTATGGCCTCAGGTTTTACGTCAATAAAATTTGATATCTCTTGAATAGAGTCTTTCATCAGATACCCATTATCATCAATTTTATCAATTATTAATTCACCTATTTCGAGTTCTTTTTCAGATAGATGAGTCATATAAAGTTGCTGAAGAAGAAATTTGCGGAGGGTTGGTTTTTTACAAACAAATTTTTCAAAATCTGGCGAACCCCTTTCCTCGATACCATCTAAGTTATAAGATTCTCCTTCCTCCTCAACATATCTCTCCCAATCTATCTCTAAGTTTTTTTCTTCCGCAAAAGACTCTGTCTTTTCTAAATTAGGTACCTCTTCTAAGACTGGATTTTCCAGCAATTCCTCCTTTATCTTTTCTACTAATTGTAGGGTTCCAAGTTGTAAGATTTCCATTGCCTGCTGGAAGATGGGTGTAAAAATCAACTGCTGTTTCTGTAAAGGTTGCAGGTTCTGATCCATTTTACCCTCCTACGTCCATTATAGCAGATTAATCAAAAAAACACAATGAAAATTTTATAACTCCGTGGCTGGCATAGGTACATGGTATCCAGTCTTGTAATAATTGTCAAACAATATTTC
>JASEIO010000014.1 GCA_030017475.1 bacterium
TTTATTTAGATAGAGAATACCTTTCGGATACAATGTTTGAGGCAGCAACTATATTACGGATAATAATTCAATCTACGAATGAGGAAGAGATTGCAAAGAAACTTAAGGAATTAGGCATCACCCATATTCTAATCAATAGATATTATGCAAGCGAGAATCTATATCCCAATTTGGATGAAATGGAAAAGGAGAGAATGTTAGAGTTTGAAAAAAGATATCTAAAAGAGATATGGGTAAAAGGGAATGTATACCTTTATAAGGTCTTGTCTAAAAAAGGTGCAAAATAAAAAAAGGAAGTGGTTTATGAATAAGGTACTGACAACATTTTTATTATCTTCTCTAATTATAATAGGATGTCGAAGGTTGCCTGGATTTGAAGGTAAGGTGTATGAAAACCAAAGGTTCGGATTTTCTATCAAGATATACCTCGGGTATAAAAAGATTCGTGAACAGGAGGATAGGGCAGTTCTTTTTGAGCGTGATGGAGATAAGGTATGTATTGTATTTTGGAGGGGGGCAACAGAGGATCATAAATGGTTTAGAAAGGTCTTCTCTAATCCAACGACACGGAAGAATGAGTTACAACAATTTTGTAGAAATGAAGAGGTGGTTGAGGCTAAAAAGATGGATATAGGAAATTGTGATGCATTTTGTTATAAAACAAGAGGCAGAGGATACCGATCCCTCAGACTAGAGATCTTCCCTTATAAAAAGACAATTCGAATCTCTCTCCTTTTTAGGTATAAAAATTCGGAGCATAAAATCCTAAATATGATAGATACCATAAGGATTGATTGAATGGACCATATGAGACCCTTTATCTTTCTATTCTTTCTGTTTATCTATTGACCTCTTTTTAATAGGGAGGGTCGAGGATTATGAAATTGTCAATAATCATCCCTACGTTCAATGAGGTAGAGGTAACCTCTCGGATTTTAAAGAAGGGAATAAAGATATACGAAATTCCTATTCTATAGATCCCTGTAGTTTTAAGATTAATAATTATAAAAAAAGCTAGTTAGAGATATCTCTAACCAGCTTAAGATTACTAAATCAGATTGCCATTCTATTGTAGATAGTATTCCCAATATTCTACTTTCCCATCACCATCACCACCAACATCTTTGGAATCATATTGAGCTTTATACTCATCTTTTTGGTATCTATCCGTCATCATACCATCCCTCGGTTTTCCTCCTGCATCGTGCTTACAATTTACTGTAACCTCTCCAGTCAATACATGGTACAGCCAAACAACGCCATCAACCTCCTCTACATGACCTTCCACAATCTTATCATCACTGACACTGCCAGGCCCGATATAACGAACTCCATTCCCTGGCCTCTGAGATAGTTGTCTCAGATTAATTGATGGGATTCTTGCTATGTAGGTTGGGCATAGATCTGCAGTTAGTTCTGATGCATCCTCATCATTTTGTGTTGTAATAGGATGATCACCTGGGTTAGGATATTCACTGAGTGGCCATTTCCCATCATGGTCAGCATAATATGTTGTTATAGCTGTCTTCAATCCACCAATCTTCCCTGCGGTTGCACCTTCTTCTGAGCGTTCAATAAGATCAACAAATTTTGGTATGGCGATTGCTGCCAATATCCCAATTATGGCAATAACAATCATCAACTCAATCAATGTAAACCCTTTTTGTCTCAATTTATTCACCCCTTTCATCTTAATCTATTTATATATCTCCGCAACACCACCTGGTGTTGATTCCTTCTATCTTTAGTGTAGCATATAAGACAACCTTTGTCAAGTATTTCTTTTTGCACCAGTTTCTTTTTCCCTTCCTTATACCCCTTGAGCTAAATCCACTGTGTCTATTATTCCATCAGCAAGAGATTACTTCAGGTAATACTCCCAATACTGAACTCTACCATCAGCGCCACCACCTTTTCCATCACCAATGTCATATTCAGCCACAAAATCTGGATCATGCTTACTTCTTGAATGTTCCTCATCACTATCTACTGATAGGTCACCTGTCCTTGGATCATAAACCCACTTTCCAAGACCTTCAACAATGATAAAATTTGGACCTAACCTATTATCATCCCCTACATAAATTACCTCAGTTGTTGGCTCTTCATTTGGCAAGACCACTTGTGGTATCCTTTGGATATAGGTTGTACAAAGTTCCGCTTGTAAATTTATCCCTGGCCAAACCCCATGTTCAGCATAATAGTTATTGATAGCTGTTTTTAAACTGCCTGCCATTCCTGCTGTTGATGCCTCTTTCGATCTATCAGTCAATACAATCATCTTTGTTATTACTACCCCAGCAATGATTCCAATGATAGCTATTACCAACATCAGTTCCACTAAGGTAAAACCTTCTTCTTTCCTCTGCATAATCTCTCCCTCTATGAGATAACAGATGCCAAAAGAAGATCTAAAAGGTTTCTGACCTCTGATTTCTGATCTTACCCGCCTACAACAGATGCCATTGTAAATATCGGGAGATACATAGCGATTAATATGATCCCTACAATTACTCCTAAAACAATGATCATGAGTGGCTCGAATACTGAAGCAAGAGCTGCCACTGCAGCATCAACCTCATGATCGTAAAAATCTGCAATCTTTGATAACATACTATCTAATGCCCCTGTTTCCTCGCCAACCGCAATCATCTGAGTAACCATTGGAGGGAATACACCAGATACACGTAAGGGGTCCGTAATGCGTTCTCCTTCCCGAATGGATGTCCGAGCAGTCATAACTGCCTTCTCTACTACTCTATTTCCAGCTGTTTTAGATACAATGGATAATGCCTCCAATATTGGTACCCCTGACCGAACCAGCGTTCCTAAGGTACGCGAAAACTTAGCAATAGCTGCTTTTTTAAAAAGGACACCAAAGATAGGTAGTTTCAGCAACAATGCATCATATCTATATCCATACCTTTCTGTCTTTGCAAGACGCCGATGAACAAAAAATAGAATTACAAGAATTATCAACATCCAAACCACGTTTGGTAAGATAAAATGGCTCCCCATTAAAAAGTCACTTATTCCAATAACAAATAATGTAAAACCAGGTAGTTTTGCCCCAAATGATTCAAAGACCTTTTTAAATGTAGGAACTATAAAGATGAGCATAAAAAACACCAATCCCATAGCTACAACAGAGATGCAAGCAGGATAAATCAATGCCCCCCTAATTTTTCTTTTTAATTCCTGTAATTTCTCCAAATAGATAGCTAATCTTTCTAATATAACATCCAATGCCCCCCCTGCCTCCCCTGCTTTTACCATCGATATATAAAGAATAGAGAAGGTATCTGGATAGCTGGATAATGCCTCAGCAATAGACTTCCCTCTTTCAATATCATCTCTTATTCCAGTAATCTGTTTAATAAACCCCTTATGAGTTGCTTGCTCTATCAAGATATTTAACGATTGTAAGATTGGAACCCCTGCATTAACCAAGGTAGAAAGTTGCCTGGAAAAGATAACCACGTGCTTCAGCCCAACCTTTTTACCTCCAATTTGTACCCCTTTTAATATCTTAAGCCAAGCCTTTTTCTCTTTTACTACTGCAACTGGAAGTAGATTTTGGCGGCGCAATCCATGGCGCACCGCACCTTCATCTTCTGCATCTATCTTACCTGTAACCATCTCCCCTGTAGCCGATCTTGCTTTATAACTAAAAATAGCCATTCTCTCACCTCATTAGGCAAGTTCTAATACCCCTGCCCTCCTGGATAGTAGCTCTTTCAAATTCTCTGGATCTGGGGAATGACTTAATGCAACATCCCTCGTGATCTCCCCTCTATTACAACGTGAAGCTAAAGACATATTCATCGTCTGCATTCCAAATTGTTTTCCTGCTTGAATCAATGTGTATGCCTGATGAATCTTCCCTTCCCTTATAAGATTTCTGATTCCAGGGGTTACAATCAACACCTCACAAGCTAACACCCTCCCTTTACCAGAAGCATGAGGTAAAAGCATCTGGCAAAATACAGCTTGTAACACTAAAGATAATTGAGCCTTTACCTGTTGCTGCTGATGAGGAGGGAAGACATCAATAATTCTATTAATTGTCTGAATTGCATCTGGGGTATGTAATGTAGCTAAACATAAATGACCTGTTTCGGCAATGGTTAAAGTAGCCGAAATGGTCTCTAAATCCCTCATCTCTCCAATCATGATTACATCTGGATCCTGTCTTAGGATATATCTTAAGGCATTTTTAAAGGATTTGGTATCAGTCCCCACTTCCCTTTGGGCAACAATACAATTTTTATGTCTATGTAGATATTCTATGGGATCTTCTACTGTTATTATATGAGCCGATCGATGTTCATTTATATACTTAATCACAGAAGCCAAGGTGGTTGATTTTCCACATCCAGTTGGACCAGTAACCAAAACTAACCCTTGGGGTAGATTAGCAGCATAATTTATTGCCTCTGGCAGACCTAACTCTTCAAAATTACCAACTTCATTAGGGATATTACGCAACGCTGCACCAATTGTACCACGTTGTCGGAAAACGTTCATCCTTATCCTACCTACGTCCTTTACCCCAAAGGATAAATCTAACTCACCTAATTCTTCAAATCTTCTCTTTTGATCCTCAGTTAATACAGAATAGATTAGTTCTTGACAGGTGTTTGGCATCAATTTATCCATTTTTAGAGGTTGTAGGACTCCATCTATTCTAAGTTGTGGAGGACTGCCAGCAAGTATATGTATATCCGATGCATTCCTCTCCACCATTACATGAATTAAGGCCTCCATACTAGGCATAGCTACCTCCAAAAATTAAGGTGTTAGACTAAGAGAACAAAATTCCTTTCCTTATTCTATAACCTAATATCTATTACCTATCACCTACCATCTTATTCTGCTGCTTCTTCAAAGGTTACCCTTAATAACTCTTCCACTGTAGTAATACCATTTAGAACCTTTCTGATAGCTGCATCTCGTAGAGTAACCATTCCTGCTTCTTTGGCTGCTTTTTTAACAATATGAGACGGCTTTCTGTTTAATACTAAATCACGAATAGTATCATCTATAGGCATAACTTCAAAAATAGCAGTTCTTCCACGATATCCAATATTGGTACAATTTTTACAACCTGTTCCACGATAAAGGGTAACCCTTTCCCTTCCTTTTTCTACCTGAATTCCTACATTCTCTAAGGTTTTACTGGATACCTCATATGGCTCCTTACACTTAGGACAGATGACCCGAACCAACCTCTGGGCGATACACATAACTACAGTGGAGGCAATTAAAAATGGTTCAATACCCATATTGATAAGACGTGTAACCGCACTTGGGGCATCATTTGTATGTAAGGTAGATAAAACCAAGTGTCCTGTTAAAGCTGCATTAATAGCCACTTCAGCTGTTTCTCTATCTCTTATTTCGCCAACTAAGATGATATCTGGATCCTGTCTTAAAAATGCACGCAGACCTGATGCAAAATCTAGACCAATATCTGGCTTTACATGAACCTGGTTGATTCCAGGCAGTACATATTCTATAGGGTCTTCAATAGTCATAATATTCTTATCTGGGGAGTTGAGACTTGATAAGGTGGAATAAAGGGTGGTTGATTTACCACAACCTGTTGGGCCTGTATCAAGTATAATACCGTATGGTACCTGGATATTTTTTTGATAGATAGAAAGAACATCTGGTTCAAAGCCTAAGGCAGTCATATCTAAGCATAAGGTAGCTGGATCCAGAATCCTCATAACCACCTTTTCCCCAAAATTGGTAGGGACAATGGATACCCTTAAATCAACCTCCTTTCCTTCTAACCTTACCTTACACCTTCCATCCTGAGGAAGACGCCGCTCAGCAATATCAAGACGAGACATAATCTTTATTCTAGATACAACCGCTGCCTGAACATGTTTGGGAGGAGAGACAACTTCATACAATATTCCATCTATCCTATACCTTGTTCTTAATGACTTCTCATACGGCTCAATATGAATATCAGATGCTCCCGCCTTTATTGCCTCTGCTAAGATATGATTGACCAAATTAACAACTGGGGCCTCCCCTCCTTCTGAGATAAGTTTCCCAATATCAATCTCCTCTTCATTTTCATCCTCTTTTACCAATTCTACCTCTTTTTCCTCAATATTCCTTATTATATCCCCTAAGATATCTAATCTTCCATAATATCTCTCAATAGCCTTTCTTATCTCTGTCTCAGTAGCTACAACAACCTTTACTTGACACCCTGTAATCAAGGAAATGTCATCTATGGCTAAGACATTCAATGGATCAGCCATTGCTACAGTTAAGGTATTTCCGTCTTTTGATATTGGAAAAACAAATTGGCGCCTTACTAAGAATTCAGGAACCAATCTTCTCATATCAGGATCAACCTCGTCTAATTCGGATAAATTAACATAGGGGATATTCAAATGACTGGCTAAGAATGCAACCATAACCTCTTCTGTAACAAAACCCAGTCTGGTTAAAACCCGACCTAATCTATCATTGGTCTTCCGCTGATCCTCTAAGGCATCTTGTAACTGTGCCTCAGATATCACCCCAGCATTTACCAGCAGATCACCAAGACGCTGTTCTTTAATTACAGTCTTTGCCATACACTACTCCTTTTACAGTATATATAACAAATCACCTATAAAGTCAAGAGAAAAAACTTAATTGTTCAACCAAGTAAATTTAACTGGTATAGGATTATGGTTAAGGCCGAGATACTTGCTACCTCAGATGAAAGTATTCTTTTACCTAAGGATACAGAAAGCACCCCCTTCTCATGCAACATACTTACTTCACTCTGAGTAAATCCTCCTTCTGGACCAACAAATACAAAGATCTTTTTGCAAGCTTTATATGGATTCAGAACATCCCTTAAGTTCCTGGTGTTTTCCTGTTCATATAATATCAATCCTAAGTCATCATTTTTTAAATCAAGTAAAACATGCGATAGGTCACTAATATAGAAAATATCTGACAACCTCACTCTTCCTGATAAACAAGAGCCTTCCTTTATAATCCTCCTCCATCTTTTTTGGCGGGCTTCACTACATCCGGTAACGCATGACAGGGCAGTATTTACTACAATTATCCTTGACACTCCCAATTCAGTACTGTATTTTATAACCATATCCATCTTATTTACTTTCAATAAACCTTGCACCAAGGCTATTTCAATTTGAGGCTGAGGATGAAAAACTTGTCCTTCAATGAAACCCCTTATTTCATCCTTTTTAAATTCCCGCAAGATTACCTCATATTCAAATCCTTGATTATCTAAAACCACTACCTTATCATTTCTCCTCATCCTTAATACATGACTTATATGATGAACATCCTCCTTCTCTCTGATAATTACTTCGCTATTACAAATATCATTTGGGGATAGAAAGATTCTTGGTATAGTCATAACCCACAACCCATAACCTATCACCCATCACATAAACTTACGGAATTTACCCTCCTTTTCTCTGCGCAATGCAGCAAATTTGCGCAATAACTCTTTCTCCTTGGAGGATAAATTGGTGGGCGTCTCTGTTATTACTTGAACTAATTGATCCCCTCTACCAAAACCATGTAAAGATGGAAACCCTTTCCCTCTCAATCTAAAAATCCTATGGGTCTGAGTACCTTCTGGTATCTTCATCCGTACCTTTCCATCTAAGGTTGGTACATCAATCTCTGCACCTAAACAGGCATCCACAAAACTTATAGGTACTTCACATAGGACATCATTTCCATCCCTTTTAAAGACTGGATCCTCTTTTACATAAATAACTACATATAGGTCTCCTGATACTCCTCCAGGAACCTGTTCTCCTTCCCCTTGAATCCTTAATTTACTCCCAGAATCAACCCCTGGGGGAATCTTCACTGTAATATTTCTAACCTTCCGGACTCTTCCTTCTCCTTTACATACGCGGCATGGGGTCTTTATCACTTGACCAGACCCTTTGCATTGAGGACAGGTCTGTGATACAGAGAAAAATCCCACGTTTTGTCTTGTCTGTCCACTTCCCTGGCATGCATAACAAGTCGTTTTTCCGGTTCCTACGGCTGCTCCGGAGCCACCACAGGCATTACACCTTTCTCTTCTTGGGATTGAAATCTCTTTTTCATATCCGAAATAGGCATCCTTCAACTCAATCTCTAAATTATACCTTAAATCAGCTCCTCTCTTTTCTCTTTTATGTCCTCCAAAGAAGCTCTCAAAGATTCCTCCACCTGAAAAGAAATCCCCAAAGACATCCTCCAAATCTACATCACCAAAATGGGTAAAATCAGCCCATGTGAATCCACCTGTACCAAAGGATGACTTAACCCCTTCATGCCCAAATCGATCGTATTGAGCCCGCTTATTTGGATCTGATAGAACTTCATATGCCTCTGCAATCTCTTTAAACTTTTCACCTGCAGTCTTATCTCCTGGATTTTTATCAGGGTGATACTTTTTGGCCAACTTCCGATATGCACTCTTTATCTCATCTATCGATGCATCCCGAGATACACCTAATAACTCATAATAATCTCGCTTAGCCATTAAAAACTCCAATACTGAAGTAAGTAAGGAAAAGGGGATTATTCCATTTTTCCTTTGTTACACCTCATTTATCCTCCGGCTCAACCTTAAATTCTGCATCTACCACATCCTCTCTCTTCCCCTTCTTTTCTTCTCCTCTTCTTTCTTTAGACTTCTCCTCCTGCTTTGCTGCCTGTTCCTCTGCTGCCTTTTTATATATAGCCTCTGCTAATCTATGAGAAGCATTAGTTAAGTCCTCCATCCGCCTTTTAATCAATTCAATATCCTTTCCCTCTAAAGCTTTCTTGAGTTCGTCTTTTGCATGCGAAATATTCCGCTTCTCATCTTCTGATATCTTATCTCCATATTCTTTCAAACTCTTCTCAGTTGTATAGATCAATGTATCTGCTTGATTTCGCAGATCCACCTCTTCCCTCCGTCTCTTATCCTCTTCTGCATGGGCTTCTGCCTCTTTAACCATCCTTTCTATCTCTTCTTTTGACAAACCTGATGAGGATTTTATAACTATTGATTGCTCCCTTTTGGTTCCTAAATCCATAGCTTTAACGTGCATTATCCCATTTGCGTCAATATCGAATGTAACCTCAATCTGAGGAACTCCCCGAGGTGCTGGAGGTATACCAGTAAGCTCAAACCTACCCAATGTCTTCATTCCAGGATCATAGACAAATCCCCTTTCTCCTTGTAAGACATGGATCTCTACTGCTGTCTGATTGTCTGCTGCAGTTGAGAATATCTGCGTCTTTTTGGTAGGGATTGTTGTATTTCTCTCGATTAATTTGGTAAACACCTGACCCAATGTCTCAATCCCAAGAGATAGAGGTGTAACATCCAATAAAAGTACATCCTTTACCTCCCCTTTCAATACCCCTGCCTGAATAGTCGCACCAACGGCCACAACCTCATCTGGATTAACCCCTTTATGTGGCTCTTTACCAAAAAGTTCCCTCACCAATTCCTGAACCTTTGGCATTCTGGTCTGTCCCCCTACTAATATTACCTCATCAATATCAGAGGGTTTTAGCTTTGCATCCTCTAATGCCAGATAACAGGGTTTTCGAGTCCGTTCTATCAAGTCATCCACAAGCTGCTCCAACTTTGCTCGGGTTAAGGTGATATTTAAATGCTTTGGACCACTCGAATCTGCGGTTATAAAGGGGAGATTTATCTCTGTTGTAGTTGTAGTAGATAATTCACACTTCGCCCTTTCTGCTGCCTCTTTCAATCGCTGCAAAGCCATCAGATCCTTCGATAGATCAATCCCCTGGTCCTTCCGAAATTCCTCTATCAACCAATCGATTATTCTTTGGTCAAAATCATCCCCACCTAAATGGGTATCCCCATTAGTTGATTTTACCTCAAAAACACCTTCCGCTATCTCTAAGATGGAAATATCAAATGTCCCGCCTCCTAAATCATAAACCGCTATCTTCTCCTCCTTTTTCTTATCCAATCCATAAGCCAAGCTTGCTGCTGTAGGCTCATTGATGATTCGTAATACCTCAAGTCCTGCAATCGTACCAGCATCCTTTGTAGCTTGACGTTGTGAATCATTGAAGTATGCAGGGACAGTAATAACAGCTTGGGTAACAGGTTCTCCCAAATATGCCTCAGCGTCCTCTTTCAATTTCCGCAAAATCATCGAAGATATCTCTGGTGGTGAACAATCCTTCTCCGGGGTTCGGACCTTAACAATATTTCCAGATTCCACAACACGGTAAGGGACTTCAGAGATCTCTCGCGTTACTTCCCTGAAACTCCTACCCATAAATCTCTTGATAGAATAAATTGTATTCTCTGGATTGGTAATTGCTTGACGCTTAGCGAGTTGTCCCACTAATCTCTCCCCTTGCTTAGTGAATGCAACAACAGATGGGGTTGTCCTTGAGCCCTCTTTATTAGGAATTACCTTTGGTTCCCCTCCTTCCATAACACCTATACAGGAATTTGTAGTTCCTAAATCAATACCAACCGCCTTAGCCATTTATTAATCCTCCTTCCTTTTAGAGACGATTACCTTTGCAGGACGGATAACCTTTTCGTGTAACATATAACCCTTTTCTACCTCCTCTAACACCACATCGTCTTCTTTGTCCTCCACCTCCTTCTGCATCACCGCCTCATGAAAAACTGGATTGAAATTGTCCCCAATTGAGTGTATCTCCTTTACACCTCTTTTTTCCAAAACAGATAAAAACTGCCGTTTTATTAACGAAATCCCATCAAAAAATACCGAAAAATCTACCTCTTTGTGATTAAGCGCCCGATTGAATCCATCCAAAACAGGTAATAGATCCCGTACCAATTCTTCATTGGCATATCTTAAAAGTTCTAATCTTTCCTTATCTGCACGCTTCCTGTAATTTTCAAAATCTGCCTTAAGTCTTTTCAAATGGTCCAGATATTCCGATGCCTCCTTTTCCCTATCCTTTAACTCCTGCAATCTTTTCTTAGAAATAGTTGTCCTCTCCGCTTTCTTCTTGGACAAATCCTCTGCCTTTTCCTTAGACAAATTTCATCACCCCTTTATTAAAAAAAGTTATAAATTATAATAAGTTATAAGCTTAATCCTTACTGCTTAATAAGGGATAGGTTTTGTGAAAATGGCCTGCTTAAACCAATATGTCCACATAATGTCTCTACTTCCTGCCCATTGATCATCAACTTAACTTTTTTAATCTCTTTAAAGTTAAGGGTTAATGTATTGACTATAGAGAAAATGGTACAAAGTTCTCCATTTGAACCACCACAATGATTTTTTTGTAATTCCGGACTGAAATCAAGGTAAGCCGTTCCAGAATCGAAATATAGCGCCCGAAGCTTTGTACCTCCAGGAATAGTTCGGCATAGATTAGTTTTTGGGCCTTTAATCAATTCTTGGACTGCAAGTCTTGCCTGCGAAATTATATCCTCTTTCTTATCTATTTCCCTTACCTCTTTAACCAAATAACCCCCATCAATAGATGAAAAATATAACGAAACATCTATCTTCTCCGGTTCTTTAATCAAAGGAATTTGAGAAGTTGGTTTTGTTTTAGGTCTATAATAATAGCCAAATCTATTATAACCAAATATATAAAGTAAAAGACTTGCAGTCAAAAACCCTGAAATTACAAATAACCTTTTCCAAGACATATGATTTAAAAAAAGCCTTTTAGCAAATTGCTTAAGGCTTTGTTTAGGTGGAGGCGGTGGGAATTGAACCCACGTCCGAACGTGCAAACACAAAGGTTTCTACATACATAGCCTATATTTTGAGTTCGCTCCTTCGGTCTCCTATAGGCAGGATACCAATGAAGCTAGCTTATTTCATTCTCACTACCCTTTACCTAAGCATGTAAAGAACAGCCAGCCTGTAACCCGTCATCCTTATTAGTCCCACAGGCAAAGACTAACAGAATGTGCCGCTTGGCTTAAGCAGCAAGAGCCAATTGAGTGTTGGCAGTTATTTTAGTTGCTGTTTTTTTAACGAGATAAACAGCTTTCTCGGTATGCCACACAATGCATCTGTACACCCTCGTCGAAACCTATCGCCCCCCTTTTATAGAAATTGGAAATCTAATCTCTATCTTCCTAATTTCCAATCCTTTATTGCCTTTTTCATTTCACGTACAGCTTCTCTTCTCTTTAATTCCTCCCGTATATCTCGAACCTTTTTCCCTTTAGCCAAACTAATCTCAAGCTTTGCTTTTCCCTTCTTAAAGTATACCTTCAAAGGAATAATAGAAAGTCCTTTCTCTTTTACCTTTCCGTACAGTCTATTGATCTCTCGCCTTGTCAGGAGTAATTTCTTTCTTCTTTTTGGAGGATGATTAAACTGATTACCAAATCTATAGGGAGAGATATGCCAATTATAAACAAAAATCTCTCCCTCCTCCACTCGAGCAAAGCTATCTTTTAGATCAGTATTGCCATTCCTTAAGGATTTAACTTCAGTTCCTAACAAAGAAACCCCTGCTTCATAGGTTTCTATAATCTCATATTCATGATAGGCTTTTTTATTCAAACAGGCTATCTTCTCCATATTTTATTATATCAAATTTCAATTTAAAAAGCAAGCAATTTTTATATCATTGGTGTTCTTCGTATCTTTTAAAAATACACTCTGACTTGTTTTTAAATCTTGGAGCGGAAGACGGGGATCGAACCCGCAACACTCGGCTTGGAAGGCCGATGCTCTTCCAATTGAGCTACTTCCGCTTCATTCCCTTCTTTCTTTTACATAAATACTTCCTTTATGTTGTTTGGCATATTTCTTTAATTCCGTAATAATCTCTGTTACTTGGGCATAATGGGTAAAATGCCTTTTCTCATTTGTAACACAGGAGATTGATATACTCATAATGGGAAATTTCTGAAGATTTCCCTGACGATCCAAGGATTCAATGTAGCCCCTTTTTCTATCCTTCTCATTATATCTTAAAGGGATTCTTTTATCAAACTCCGATATTATTTCACTACAAATCTTATCTACCCTCGAGGGTGAAATAACTAAAATAAAATCATCTCCCCCGATATGACTTATGAAATCCCTTTTATCTCCGTACTCATCTAAGACCTTTATAAGAACCTTGGCTATAAATCTTATAACCTCGTCTCCTTTATCATATCCATACTTATCATTATAGGCCTTGAAATTATCTACATCAAGTTGACATACAGCAAACCTTTCACCACTTGCCATCCTTTTTTTTATCTCCTCTTCTATCGACACATTTCCTGGTAATCCAGTTAATGGGGAGGTAGAGATCTTGTACCTCGTACTTCTTAAAATACCCTCAATACGCGCCTCTAATTCTGCAAATATGAATGGCTTTGTTAAATAATCATCTGCCCCAACGCCTATTCCCGTAACCTTATCATTTACTTCATGTTTGGCTGTTATCATCACAATAGGTATTAAATGGGTTAATCTATTCTCTTTTAAACACTTACATACTTCATATCCAGAAATCCCTGGTAGCATAACATCTAATAAGATTATATCTGGTCGCTCATCCATTGCCCTATCTATTGCCTCTCTACCTTCTCTAGCAACTATAACCTCATATCCCTTTGTATGCAAAACCTCTCTTAAAACAGTGGCTATATCCTCCTCATCATCAACCACTAAAATCTTTGTCTTTCCCATTTCCCTTTTTTCCTTTATTTACACCAAATTGTAGATTACCGAACAGTCTGTTTAGGCCCTACTAATTTGTTCCATAATCTTTTCAACCAATACATCTTGAGAAAAGGGTTTGGTTAGATATTCAGATGCCCCTAACTTTAAGGCAAGTGCCTTATCCTCTTCTAAGTCTCTTGCGGTTAAGGCAATAATTGGAATAGCGTTTGTTTCCTTATCTCTCTTTAGTTCCCTTATTACCTTGAATCCGCTCATCTTTGGCATAATTAGATCTAAGAGGATTAATGCAGGCCTATTTCTTTTGGCTAATATAACTGCCTCTTCACCATCATAAGCAGATACTACCATATAACCCTTTTTTGTCAATGCATCTTTTATAACCTCTACTACGCTAGGTTCATCATCCACTATTAAAATCCTCTTCTTGGTCTTGGCTTGATCTAACCATGCCTCAATATTTCTTATTGATGAATAAAGGGCGTCAGAGGTTATTGGTTTCACTAAATAATCTGCTATTCCAAGACGTAGAACCTTCTCATGATCCACATCCTCTACTATGGAAATAATTATGATAGGGATATCATGAGTTTCAGGATAGCCCTTAAGGGTTTCAATCACTTGAAATCCATCAACCTCTGGCATAAGTAGATCCAAGGTTATAATATCTGGTAGAAATTTAATTGCCTTTTCAATAGCCTCTTTCCCTGAATAGGCAGTAAACACCTCATAACCTTCTTTCTTTAGATAGGTCTCTATTACCTGGACCACATCCTGATCATTGTCAACCACCAGCACCTTTCTTATTTTATGCAATACCCTTCCCTCAGCCTCTACAGGTTCAATCTCTGTAATCCTTTTTTGTACTATCTCTTCTTCTTTTGTCTCCTTGGGTAATATAAAGCTAAACCTTGAACCCTTACCAATTTGAGATTCCTCTACCCAAAGCTTCCCCTTGTGGGCTTCAACTATTGATCTACTTATGGATAAACCAAGCCCAATCGATTTACCAACAGAAGCCAATTCTTTATCTACTGGCTGGAACTTCTCAAATATCCGCTCAAAATTCTCAGGGGAAATACCAATCCCTGTATCCTTAACACTTACCTTTATATCTTTTTCTAAGGCTAATGCCTCAATAAAGATCTCTCCCTTTTCCTTTGTATATTTAATGGCGTTAGATAATAGATTTGCTATCACCTGTCTTATCCTATCTATATCCACTGAGATTTTTGGCAATTCATGCGGCAAAGAGAGGTGTATTTTAATCCCCTTATCTTCCGCCAATCTCTTCATTTCTGTAATAGTTTCCTTAATAAAGGGGATTAAATCGACCTTCACTTTCCTCATTTCCACTCTACCTGCCTCTATCCTTGATAGATCTAATAGATCACTTATTAATCTAATCAACCTCTCTGTATTTGATTTAACAATCTCTAAAAACCTTTTTTGCGATTGGGTCAACTCCCCTTCAACCCCAGCCAATAATAGGTCAACTGATCCCTTAATAGATGTTAATGGAGTGCGCAACTCATGAGAAACATTCGATACAAAATCTGACTTCATTTGTTCTATCTCCTTTATCCTCGAGATATCCCGAAAAATTGCCACCCCACCAATCACCTTTCCTTCTTCATTCTTTAATATGTTGGCAGAGACTGAAATAGGAATCCCTTTTCCATCCTTTCGAAAAATTCGCATCTCATAATTGGAGATTGGTTTATCAGTGCGCATGACTATCTCTAAAGGACACCCCTCTGTGCCTCTAAATACCTCACTGTGTGGCTTTCCTAACACCTCCGAACGACTGAAACCAGTCAATTCCTCTGCGGCATCATTAAATAAGGTTATCTTTAAATCTCGATCTACTGTAAATACCGCATCATTCATACTGCGGACAATGGTATCGATCACACTATTTTTCTCTTGAGTTATGTGATTAATCAGATAAGGTAGGCACATCTCAATCTCTGCCAGCCCCTGATAAACCGAGATAGCCTTCTCCCTACAGGTATTGTAACCACAAGCCCCGCAATCCAATTCATCTTCTGGACGGAGTTTATTAGTCTTTTTCAAGATGTCTCTAATCTCCTCCTCTGTAGGGGTGCGAAGAGGTATGAATCTATCCGAAAAATCTGTGGATAGGTCTATTTTAACAGGCTCAATCACTTTTTTGTCACAAGACCTTACGTAGCTTAGCACCCTTTCCCTTCTGGCAAATAAGGATAAATCACTATCTACTCCTGGACCATCAATACATCCTTTACAAAAGGAGATTTCAAGAAACCGGGGGGATACCTTTTTGTTCACTAAATCATTCAAGACCTCTATACATTCTTCTCTTCCATTGATTACTACACATTCCTCTTCTTTTATCCATTTATTATTTGCCACAACCAACCGTGAGAGCCCCCCTTCTAAAGATATAAGAGAAGAGGTAGGGTCAAATGGGGGTGTATCAAATGAACCCTCATCTTGAGAATCAAAATCGATCTCCTTTTTCCTAAATAGTTCTTTTAATTCTTGAAATGTAAGCACTACATCAGGATGTGTTTTAATTCCTTTCTCCCGTATCTCCTCCTTCTTTGCAACACAGGGTCCAATATAAACAATATGCGTTCCCTCCCCCACCCTTTTTTTAATAGATAAGGTAGAGGCTATCATATGAGGGACCACTTTAAGTAAATATTTGATAAGTCCTGGATAGTACCTTTCGATTAGGCCGACAACCGCAGAGCAATTTGAGGCAATCATTATCCCCTCTTTTCTTTCTTCAATCAATCTTTTGTATTCATCAATCACTAAGTTTGCTCCATATCCTCCTTCTTCAACATAATCAAACCCAAGAAGACGTAATGAAGTTACAAAAGAACCTACATTTCTGAAGGTGGCGACAAAAGAGGGAGAAAGGATTACTGCCTTCTTTCCCTTTTTCATCAATAATTTTAAAACATGCCGAACATCATCCCTTACCCGCTTAGCCCCTTGCTTACACAATCTTACACAAACCCCACAGGATATACATCTCGTTGAAATGACCTGAGCCTGCCCCTCTTTTACCATAATTGCCTTAGCCGGACAATTCCTAACACAAACATAACACCTTTTACACTTCCCCCTTTCTGTCCATACAATTCCCATTTTTCAAATCACCTCTTAATACCTATCTAATCTATCTATCAATTGAAAGACATCAAATGGCTTGGTAACATACTCATCTGCTCCAGACCAAAATCCTTTTTTAACATCATCTTTTTGGGCCCTGGCTGACAGCATAACAACAGGTATATCTTTTGTAATTTTATCCCCTTTCAATCTTTTGCAGATCTCATACCCAGAGATACCTGGCATCATTACATCTAACAAAATAATATCTGGCAAGCTTGAGACTATCTTGTCAAATGCCTGATGGCTATCTTGGATTGTGATAACCTCATATCCTTTTGTCTCCAAAACCTCCTTTAATATCGTAATCACATCTTCTTCATCCTCTACAATCAATACCTTACCTTTCACCATTTCTTTTGATGGGGAGAGGAGGATTCGAACCTCCGAAGCATTCTTGCAACAGATTTACAGTCTGCCCCCTTTGTCCACTTGGGTATCTCCCCCTATGAAAGGTTTCGTAGTTACAGCTGGCGGAGGGATTTGAACCCCCGACCCAGTGATTACAAATCACTTGCTCTTCCGACTGAGCTACGCCAGCTCTTCTTCCTTCTTACTTAATATCTTTTTGATCCAAATGCCTCTAACACAAATCTCACAGCATTATCATTTGTCTCTTCGTATCCTCCACCAGGATCCTTGCAATTTCTGCACCTGATTTCACCTCTTATCTTATCTTTGTAACCTCCACTTTGTCCCCCGTGGCGTGTCTTCAAGGATAACTCCCCGCTTCTTCAGCTCATTTCGAATTATATCAGATCTTGTCCAATCTTTGCAAGCCCTAGCTTCTTCTCTTTCTTTGATTAACCGATTAATTTCTTCCTGCTCTCCCTGTTCTTTAAGAGCAATCTTGATCTGCCCAAATAATCCTAACACACTTCCCAATTCATAAAAAGCACCCTTGGTCGCTCTTAACAATTCTTTATCCTCAAAATTTTTATCTTTTTTAGAAATAATATTGTTCACCCAAGGGACTAACTCATAAAGAGAAGCTAAAGCCAGAGCAGTATTAAAGTCATCATCCATTGCCTCTTCAAATCTTCTATAAATCTGGGCTATCTCTGGAGGAAATTCTTCGGAGGATCCCTCCATTCTCTCCTCCCTCAGTTCCCAGTTGATATTATCAAAAACATTATAGAACCGCTCAAGTCCTACCTTAGCCTGCTCTAATTTTTCCAATGTAAAGTCAATTGGACTACGATAATGGGTTCTCAAGAGGAAGAATCGAACTATCTCTGGAGAATACATATCCAATAGTTCCTTAAGTAAGAAAACATTACCCAGGGATTTGGACATTTTCTCCTGATTAATCGTCACAAACCCATTATGAATCCAGTACCTGGCAAATTTCTCTCCTGTATAGGATTCAGACAGGGCAATCTCGTTCTCATGATGGGGAAAGATAAGATCAACTCCACCCCCGTGGATGTCAAAGGAGTCTCCTAAATACTCCATTGAGATCACCGAGCACTCTATATGCCAACCGGGCCTTCCCCTGCCCCATGGGCTCTCCCATGATGGTTCTCCCTCCTTGGCCTCTTTCCAGATGGCAAAATCAGCCGGATTTCTTTTTCTTGGATCGACTTCTACCCTTGCCCCGGCTATCCTCGCCTCCTTACCTCGTCCACTCAACTTTCCATAATCAGAAAACCTCTCCACATCAAAGTAGACATCACCATCTATCCTATAGGCATAATTCTTATTGATGAGTTCAGATATGACCTTGATAATCTTCTCGATATGCTCGGTAACCTTAGGATAGAATGAGGCCCGCTTGATATTGAGTAAATCCATATACATGAGATACTCAGTGGTATATCTTGAGGCAATTGAGCTGGGATCTTCCCCCATTTCCTTAGCCCGATTTATTATCTTATCATCGATGTCGGTAATGTTCTGAATATAGACTACCTTATAGCCCTTATACTCTAAATATCTGCGAACTACATCAAAAAAGACATAACACCTTGCATGTCCTAAATGACAGGAATCATATGGGGTTATTCCGCAGACATATATTTTAACCTGCTTTGGCGCAAGGGGCCGAAATTCCTCTTTTCTTCTCGACAAGGTGTTATATATCCGTAGCATTACATATATCCTTAATCCAAAGCTATTTAATCCATCTCTCAATCCTTTCGAGACATTCGTTCCTTCCTAAAATGGACATTATTTTAGTTAGTTCTGGACCATGGGTTTTTCCAGTTATAGAACAACGTATTGGCATATACAAGTCCTTGCCTTTAAGCGAAAGCTTATGACCTACCTTTTTTATTAAATCATGGGCTCCGCCTTCGGTAAGCTTAATCATTTTCCGAAGCCCCAAATGGATTAAACTTATAACCTTTATACTGCCTTCATCTTTCAATATCTCTTTAGCCTCTTTTTCTATCGTAAAGCGAGGGGTGAAGAAATAATCAACAAATTCTGTAATCTGAGACATGTTCGTTAGATAATCCCTAACCAACGAAACTACGGCCTTTACACCTTCAAGATTATATCCATCTTCAATAAAACCACTATCTTTAAGATATGGCATAGCAAGATGAGTTATTTTATCAATCTCTCCCTTTCTGATATAAACTCCTCCCAACCAGTCTAACTTTTCTATGTCAAAGACCGCTGGGCATTTAGCCACCCTTTCCAGGCTAAATCCTTTAATCAACTCCTCGGGAGTGAAGATTTCCTTTCCTTCTTCTTCTGGCGACCAGCCAAGTAGAGCTAAATAGTTAAGTATGGCCTCTGGTAAATAGCCAAGATGTCGAAATTCCGAGATAGAGGTAGCACCCTGCCTTTTGGACAGCCTTGTCTTATCCTCACCAAGGATCATTGGTAGATGAGCAAATTTGGGAATTTCAAACCCTAAGGCTTGATATATCAAAATTTGCCTTGGGGTATTTGATAGATGATCTTCTCCACGAATAACATGGGTAATCTGCATTAAATGGTCATCAATTACTACTGCAAAATTAAAAGAGGCTACACCATTAGATCGGATAATAACAAAGTCTCTAATCCCATGTCTTGAAAACTCCACCCTCCCTCTAATCTCATCCTCTACTGAAATCTTATCTATATCATCTGGCACCTTGAATCTTATGGTAGGTTTCCGCGAAAGAGATTCAAGGCGCGCTCGTTCCGAGGGTGTCAAATTCCTACATCTTCCATCATATCCTGGAGGTTTTTCTCTTGCCAAGGCCTCCCTTCTCCTCCTCTCTAATTCTTCCTCTGTACAATAACAGTAATAGGCATACCCCTTTTCAAGCAACAAACGTGCATACTTCTTATAGATATCTATCCTATCTCTTTGACGGTAAGGTCCAAAATCCCCACCCACATCTGGACCCTCATCCCAATCTAATCCTAACCAACTCAAGCTCTGAAGAATAGTCTCTTCTGAACCTTCAGTGACTCTTTCTAAATCGGTGTCCTCAATCCTTAAGATGAAACTTCCTCCAAAATGCTTGGCAAATAGCCAATTGAACAATGCAGTCCTTGCTCCACCAATATGTAGGAAACCAGTAGGGCTTGGTGCAAATCTCACCCTTACCTTCTTCACCATACTTACCTCGTAATTACTCATAATTTTGGAAAACTACGAAATAGTCCACAGTCCATATGGTGTACATCCCTTTACTTTCCGTGGGCTGTGGACCGTGGACTGTGAACTAATCTATTAACACTTACCACTGCATATGAAGCAATCCCTTCACACCTACCAATAACCCCTATCCCCTTTCCTGTAGTTGACTTAATGCTCACACGTTCTATCTCTATATTCAGTATTTTTGCTATGTTTTCCCTCATCTTATTGATGAAGGAAGCAAGCTTTGGTTTTTCAGCCACAACTGTTGAATCTACATTATTCACTTGAAAGCTCATCTTCCTAATTATCTCATACACCTTCTCCAACATAACTAAGCTTGAAATGTTTTTGTACTTAGGACTTTCAGTTCCAAACTGCGATCCAATGTCGCCTTCACCAATTGCCCCTAATAGTGCATCAATAATAGCATGCGTAAGTGCATCCCCATCAGAATGTCCCTGTAATCCTTTCGAAAAAGGGATTGTAACTCCTCCAAGACATAGCTTCCGTCCTTCAACCAATGGATGGATATCATATCCAATTCCTATTCTCATATCAATTTGTCATCTGTCTTCTGTTCAGCCAAAATGACCTTTGCTATAGCTAAGTCAAGTGGATAGGTAATTTTAATATTACTCAATGATCCTTCTACTATCTTAACTGGTCTACCTAATCTTTCAACAAGTGAGGCGGAATCAGTCCCATAGAAATTTTCTTTATAGGCATGCTTGAAACCTTCTATGATTAAATCTTTTCTAAAGGCTTGAGGGGTTTGGATAATTCGTATATTGGACCTATCCAATGTAGACTTAACAAATGTAGAATCCACCTCTTTAATCGTATCCCTCACCTTTAATACTGGAATACAGGCCCCATAATCTCGGGCTCCATCAATTACTTCCTTAATCATTTTATGGGTTAAAAAAGGTCTTGCCCCATCATGAATAACTACAAAGCCCTCTCCTTCAGCATCTACTACCTTCAGCCCATTATATACAGAATCTTGACGATGTGCCCCCCCTTTAACTATAGACTCGACTTTAGAAAATTTGTAAACTTCTATAATATGTCGTTTACAATACTCTAATCTTGAAGAATCGACTACCAAAATTATCTTATCAATCGTAGAACTTGTTTGAAAAACCTGTAAACTATAATAAAGGATGGGATATTTACCTAAAAAGGCATATATTTTATCGAATCCCATCCTTTTCGATTTACCTGATGCTACAATTATTCCCCAAACCATAATCACCAAACTTTAGGACTTTAGGTATCTTTATTTACACCTCAAAACGGTATCCCAAATGCCTTATCAGAAATTCCCGAATTAAACTTTATGGTTTTAACCTCAATTTTAAAAACAACGACTCCATTTTCATCTTCGGTTATTATCTTACAAGGATACCAAAACCCATTCCTTTCTCTATAATCAAGAAGCAAGGTCGTAAAATTTCTCTTTTTGTCTCGTAACTTTCGTAACAAGAGATCTTTCTTATCAATCCAACCCGTAATTCCAGGTTCAATATGTACTATATAAAAATCATTTGTCTCCTCCTCAATCTCCATCCGCCTCCTCTTCAAAATTCCATAATAATAGGAAAAGAATCCTTCCTCCTGTTCCGAAGATAACGAAATCTCCTCAAACTCACCAAATGGAGAAGACATCCAAACATGATCTCCATTTTTAATCACTATTGTCTCTAAATCCGTATCCATTATGCGAGTCACAATACGTACCTTGTCCTTCCCTTTCAACATAACTCTTACTTTTTGGAAGGGAGAAAGTCCCTTTTCCATAGTTACATACACTACCCCCACTATATCCATATCCCGAATCTTGTCCCATCTATACCTTTTCTCTAACATCTGAAAAAACTCCTCCCCTGTAAGACAAAATGCGTTATTTGCATACACAACAGATATTACACCCAAAGCAACAATCAAACCTTTATTCATAGGTTTACCTCTTTACTCCATTTTGTAATTTGGTGAAAATCATCCTTCCGGCTGTAGTTTGTAAAACACTAGTTACTGATACTGTAACCTTCTGTCCAATATAACCCTTTCCATTATCTACCACCACCATTGTTCCATCGTCTAAGTAAGCAACTCCTTGACCAGGTTCTTTCCCTTCCTTAATAATATGGATAGCCATCTCTTCTCCTGGCAATACAACAGGTTTTAAGGCCTCTGCCAGTTCATTCACATTTAATACGGTTGCCCCTTCTAATTCTGCTATTTTATTTAAGTTATAGTCATTGGTTATTATTTTGGCTGAAACTTGCTTTGCCATTTGAACAAGTTTTCCGTCTACCTCTTTTATTTCAGGGAAATCGATATCTGTTATCTTTATTGTTAGACCAACCCTTTTCTGCATCCTATTTAAAACCTCTAACCCCCTGCGACCTCGATTTCTCTTCAGCACATCAGGTGAATCAGCAATGTGTTGGAGCTCCCGCAGTACGAAACGGGGCACAAGTAAAATCCCTTCCATAAACCCAGCCTCACATATATCAGCTATCCTACCATCAATAACAACAGATGTATCCAAAATTTTATAGGAACTTTGCAACCCTTTTTCTCTCACCCTTAACTTAGAAGGAAGAGAAAAACTGGCCTTCATTATCTCTTCTCCCTTTGATACAGCAATAAGCACTCCTAAATATCCAAATACTAAATTTAGGATTAGGTAAAAATAGGGTGGTAAAGTGCTTTGAACCGAAGGAATAGAAAGGAATGATCGAAAAAGTAGGTTTGAAATTATTAAACCTGAAACCGCTCCTATTGCGCCAATGGCTAATGTTCTTCCTTGTACTGCCCTTAAGAAGATACTTAGAAAAAATAGAGCTACTCCCCCCAATGCACCATACAAAAAACCAAGGATTTGATGATTTAACTTAAGGCCTATCAACCATCCAGTAGATATTGATAAAATGATAAATAAGCTACGAATTAAAATAATCTTCAATCCCTCTTCTTTACCTCCTTTCTAGTTGTTAGTTGTCAGTTATAAGACAAATTTGTTTTGCGTCTGACAACTGAAAACTAAAACCCGTAACTAATCTCATTTTCTTAAATAGAGAACATTCGGCAATTTGCATCATTTGACAATATTGTGTAAATAAGGAAAAAGGGGAAATATGGAAAAAGAAGTAGTTGGGCTAAAGCGAAGCCGGTATGGAAGTTAGGTTAAGAAGTTGGTAAAGGTGAAGACCAGTTCTTAACCCCTATAA
Organism: bacterium; assembly: GCA_030017475.1. Lineage (GTDB taxonomy): Bacteria > UBA9089 > JASEIO01 > JASEIO01 > JASEIO01 > JASEIO01. Next base: position 23,646 of record JASEIO010000014.1, read on the forward strand.
CCTTAACCCTCTTTATTTTTTCTTTTTCTTTATTTACACTTCGTTATGAATTACCGAACGGTCTTATTTATATATCTTCAGAGACCTGTTATGGTACTCCTAATATCTTCTCAACCATGGAACTTGCTTCATCCGCAGATGTATTCTTGACATAAGCCAATTCTGATATAATTAATTGTTTGGCATTATCGAAAAGACGCCTCTCCACATTTGACAATCCTCTCTCTTTACTACGAAAAGCTAAATTTCTGGCTACCTCTGCAACCTTGTAAATTGACCCACTTTTTATCTTTTCTAAATTTGTTGTATAACGCACCTTCCAATCAGAAATCGATTCCCCTTTTTTTCCGCTTAAAATATTAAGTACTTTCGGAATCTCCGATTCGTTAATTACCACTCTTAACCCTATCTTGGAAACACTTTCAACTGGAATCATAACCTTCATTTCAGTTACAAGTAGTTTCACTACATAATACTTTCTCCTCTCTCCAAGAACTTCATGCTCTTCAACTGCCTCAATTTCACCTGCCCCGTGCAAAGGATAAACTACCTTATCCCCAACCCTAAACACTTTCCCCTCCTACTCAAGAACATTTTCTCCCTATATATATTTTCCTGAATGACCTAAAGAGTCAAGATAATTCTGCTTTTGGGAAAATTATCTATAATATGGATAGGCTTTCTAATGCCTCCTTTACAGTAGACACCCCTATCTTTTTAAAGGATTTATTGGAGTTTAATCCTTCCAAATTATTCTTGGGAATAACACAACCTCGGAATCCGAGCTTTTCTATTTCCCTGATTCTCTTATCTATATAACTTACTGAACGAACCTCTCCTAATAAGCCAACTTCCCCAAGTATGGCTAAATCTCCATCTACTATTTTGTCTTTGAAATTTGAGGAGATCGCAACCGTAATAGCTAAATCTATGTCGGGTTCTAAAACCCTGACCCCACCGGCAACATTAACAAATAGATCGCAAGAGGATAGGTGTAATCCTACCCTTTTTTCCAATACTGCTATAAGTAAGTTCACTCGATTATAATCTACTCCTACGGTTTCTCTTTTGGGGATACCAAAACGGGTCTCGGTAACTAACACCTGAATCTCCACTAATACAGGCCTTGTCCCTTGTAAACTAGCAGTAACCACAGACCCAGAAACATTTGTGGGACATTCCCGGAGGAAGAAAGACGATGGGTTCAAGACCTCCTCTAATCCAAAATCCCTCATCTCAAATATTCCAATCTCTCGCGTTTCTCCAAATCGATTCTTTACCGCACGCAAGAGTCGGAAAGAGGTATATTTCTCTCCCTCAAGATAAAGCACTGTATCAACCATATGTTCTAAGATCTTTGGTCCAGCAATGGCTCCTTCTTTAGTTACATGCCCTATAATAAAGATTGGTATCCCTTTGCCTTTAGCTAAACTTACAAGCTTTGCGGTACACTCTCTTACCTGAGAGACTGATCCAGGAGAAGAGAGGATCTTTGGCATATATATTGTCTGGATAGAATCAATTATTAAAGCATGCGGTTCAATCTCCTCTATCGTAGAAATTATATACTGCATGTTGGTCTCTGGTAAGATATAAAAACAAGGAGATTCTATCCCCAATCTGTCTGCCCGTAGTTTCACCTGGGGGGCGGATTCCTCTCCAGATACATACAATACTTTACCAAGCGATTTACTTAAGGCGTCACCTACTTGAAGAAGTAAGGTTGATTTTCCTATTCCAGGATCTCCTCCAATTAATATTATGCTGCCTAAAACAACCCCTCCACCTAAAACCCTATCAAATTCACCTATCTTTGTTAACACCCTATCTTTTTCAGAAGAGGATATCTCTTGCAAAGGTACAGGATGCGATGAAGGTAAAGAAGGAAATCCGAAACTCGGTAATTCTACTTCTTCTATCAAACTATTCCACTCACCACACGTTGGACATTTGCCTAACCACCTAAGGGATTCGTATCCACAAACTTTACAATAATGCTTACCCATTATTTCTTTCTCAATAATTTCCAGGGATTCCTTTTTAAATCCGAAGTAAACTCCTTCAAATCACTCACTACCAAACTTAAATCTTCACCTATCTTTTCATCATTTAATAACTTAGCAAGCGGACCTTTACCGTCTTCTATTCGCTTTGTAATAAGCTGTAAACCCTCTGATGCCTTTTTAAGATTAGAAATTGTAGTACTAACTGTTTGTTTATTTGTAACCACAATCTCTTGTAAATCATTTATAACCCCTCTTAAGTCCTTCGAGATTTCCTTTATCTCATGCTCTAAGCGCGAAGAGGCATCCCGCAGTTTATTACAGGTTGCCTTAATATCCTCTCTATTTTCATCAAAGATTGTATCTACCCTTTTTCCTGTACCTTCTACAATCTTGGTTATCCGATCTACGTTATTCGAGACTGTAAGCAAGGTATTATTAAGGGTATTTAATGTGCCTTTTAAGTTATTCCTGTTCTCAATCAAGATTTCATTTAGGTTATGGATAACCTTTGTAGTGTTCTCGATAATCAATGAAATTTTTTGTTTTGTTTCTTCTCCGCCAAGCATCGAATCGAGGGTGCCCATCGCCTTTTCCAATTTATGGGCAACACTTTCCCCTTTACTCAATATCTCTGCAACAGATACTGGATCTTCCCCTAAGATCTTTGCCGATGGAGGAATCCTCTCCCCTTTTCCCATTGAAATCTCTATGTATTTTTCTCCAATTAAACCCAGTGTTCCAATAGTCACCTTAGAATCTTTTCTTAAACAAACACCCTCTTCTATCCATAAAACTACTTCCACCTTCGAGTCCGTAATCGACATATCTTTCACCTTCCCTACCTCCATCCCTGCTAATCTTACCGGAGCACCCACTTTAAGTCCACTCACGTAACTAAAATAAACCCGGACTTCATATCCCTTTTTAAAAAGGCGAAAATCTCCTGCCATAATAACTAAAAACCCAAGGATTAACAAGGAAATACTAACCATTAATCCAACGTGCACCTTTGCCCCTAAACGTATCATCTCTTTACCTCTTTAAGAATCAGTGATTGGACCATGGACTGCCCCAGTAATAAATTGGTGAACAACTGGATTTTGGGTCGATTTTATCTCTTTAGGTGTTCCTACTTCAATAATCTTCCCATCATAAAGCATAGCTAACCTATCTCCGATTTGATAAGCCGATTTCATGTCATGGGTAACTGCAATTGAGGTCAGGGACATGTGACTCTGTAACTCTCGAATCAAATGATTAATGGATGCCCCCATAATGGGATCTATTCCAGTAGTTGGCTCATCATAAAGAATAATCTCAGGGGATGTGGCAATTGCCCGAGCTAAGGCAACCCTTTTTCTCATCCCACCAGATAATTGAGAAGGACTTAAGTCCTCCACGCCTTCTAAGCCTACTATCTTCAGTTTCTCTTTGACTATCTTGAAAATCTCATGTCTCGGTTTATTGGTATGCTCCAGAAGAAAAAAACCCACATTTTCTCCAACAGTCATGGAATCAAATAACGCTCCTTCTTGAAAAAGCATACTAAATTTTAACCGAACCTTTTGCAATTCTACGTCACTCAATTTTGTAATATCACATCCAGAGATATTAATCTCTCCCCTATCTGGTTTCAATAATCCAATTATAAGTTTCAGTAATACTGACTTCCCTGAACCTGATTGGCCAATTATGACCATTATCTCTCCTTTTTTTATAGAAAGATTTAATCCTTTCAAAACTTGATTTTCACCAAAGCCCTTCCATAGATTGGTAATAGTAATCATCATTGATATAATAATACGGTTAGAAAATAGTTTGATACCAATATGAGTATGGATGATATTACTACAGATGAAGTGGTCGCCTTCCCTACGCCTTTTGCCCCCCCAATTGTTGTAAAACCTTTATAACATCCAATGACAATTATAATCATTCCAAAGAAGAATGCCTTTATCAAACCACTTAAGATGTCCCATGGCGAAACAAAACTTATTGAATTATCAACATAGATGCTGGAACAGATCGAAAATCTATATACCCCTACTGCATATCCTCCAAGAATTCCGATAAGATCTGTATAGATAGTTAGACAGGGAAGCATAATGAGAGATGCAATAAATCTTGGACAAGCCAACTGTTTGATTGGATTGACCGCTAAAGTCTCTAAGGCATCAATCTGCTCGGTGACCTTCATGCTGCCAATCTCTGCAGTAGTCGAAGAACCAATTCTCCCAGCAACAATTATAGCTGTTAGCACTGGCCCAAGTTCCTTACACATAGAAGCAGCTACCACTCCCCCGACCACGGTCTCTGCATTAAACTCTCTTAATTTAATGTAGGTTTGGACAGCTAAAACCATTCCAGTAAAAACAGCCATAATGGAGGCAATCGGTAAGGTGTTTACTCCAATCTCTAACATTTGAGAGATTATATATTTACCTTTAAAGGGAGGTCTTACTATATGTAATATTATCTGCCAAAAGAGTGAAGTTATCCCTCCTACCTCTTCCAAAAAATATGCAATCTTCCTGCCCATATCTTTTTGTGAAAACGTTATCTACTCCTCCATAGTAGATAAATTCTCAAACCTGGTATATTCTTTAAAGAACCTCAATTTTACTGTTCCAGTAGGACCATTTCTTTGCTTCCCAATGATTATTTCAGCAATCCCCTCATTTTCTTCTGTAGGATTATAGTACTCCTCCCTGTAAATAAAGGTCACTAAATCAGCATCTTGTTCAATTGCCCCTGATTCCCGCAAATCTGAAAGTTGTGGACGTTTGGATCCTCCTCTTACCTCAACTGCTCGAGAAAGCTGGGAGAGGGCAATTATAGGAATATCTAATTCCTTGGCTAATGCCTTAAGAGATCTTGATATTTCAGATATCTCTTGCTGTCTGTTTTCAGCCCCTCCTCTTCCCTGCATCAGTTGCAAATAATCAATCACAATCAAGCCTACATTTTCACGGGCCTTTATTCTTCGAGCCTTAGCCTTGAGTTCTACTATTTGAATAGCTGGGGTATCATCAATAAATATAGGTGCTTCTGACAAAATACCAGCGGCAGTGGTCAAGCGTGGCCAATCAGATTCTGATAAAAAACCTGTTCTCAGTTTATGGACCGAAACCCTTGCCTCTGAACATAACATCCTCTGCACAAGTTGCTCTTTGGACATCTCCAGTGAAAAGATTGCCACTGGCATGCGATTCCTTATCCCTGCATGCTGAACAATATTTAAACACAGGCTAGACTTTCCCATAGAAGGCCTTCCAGCAATGATGATTAAATCAGAAGATTGAAAACCTGATGTTTTAATATCAAGATCAATAAATCCTGAAGGTACACCTCTTACATATTCTTTATGGGCATAAAGTCTTTCAATCTCTTCAAATGAATCATGTATTATTGAGGAAATAGGAACAAAATCCCGGGAGACTTTGCGCTGCACTACGTCAAAGATAAGACTTTCTGCTTTGTCAAGAATAGCAGATACCTCCCCTTCACCTTGATATCCCAGTTCTACAATCTCTGTAGCTGAACTAATCAATTTACGTAAGACTCCTTTTTCAGCTACAATCCTGGCATAATGCTCTACATTGGCAGCTGTAGGAACAGAATTTAAGATTTGGGCTAAATAAGCTGCTCCTCCAACCTCATCTAAATTTCCCTCCTTTTTTAGCTGTTCTGTTAAGGTGATCAGATCCACTGGTTCATTTTTTTCATATAGATTTAATATAGCAGCCCATATCCTTTTATGGGCATCCCAATAAAAAAGATCTTCATTCAATATTTCCAAAACACGGGAGATCGCTTCTCTTTCCATCATCATTGCCCCTAAGGTAGAAATTTCTGCTTCTAATGAATGAGGAGGAATCTTCTTATTATGGGATTGATTATTCATAATAAACCTCTTTGAGACTGTTCAGTAATTCATAACTTGGTGTAAATAGAGAAAAAAGGAAAGGTGTAACAAAGGAAGAAAAAGGTTTTTGATTAATCTATGTAATATCTTTACTGCTTAAAGCCATTGCCTATTTCTTAATTACCCAAACTTTAAGGCTTGCCTTTACCTCTTCGTGAAGTTTAACTGGTACAGTATAGATTCCTAAACCCTTTAATGGCTCTTCTAATTCAATCATTTGCCTATCTACATCTATACCTTGTTCGATTAATGCCTCCGCTATATCTAAAGCCCTGACTACACCAAATAATCGCTCATCTGGTCCTGCTTCTCTTGAAATGGTTACAGATAAACTTTCTATCTTCTGTTTAAGGCGTACTGCATCCCTTTTTCTCTTCTCCCTTTTTAGAATCGCAACACGCCGTTCTTCCTCTAAAATCCTAAGATTCTTAGAGTTTTTTTCAACTGCCAATCCTTTAGGAATTAAAAAGTTCCGAGCAAACCCATCCGCTACTTGCTTTATTTCACTCTTTTTCCCTACTCCTTTAACATCCTCTCTAAGGATTACCTCCATTCCTTCTCCATAATTATTCATAATTTTGGGGAGGACTATACTTCCCCCACTATTTTGAGTAGATACCCTTCACCTAACAACTAAAAACTAAATTATGTTTCGCAAAAAGGTAATAGAGCTATATTTCTTGCCCGCTTAATCGCTTTGGCTACCATTCGTTGATGCTTGGTACAATTCCTATTAACCCGTCTTGGCATTATCTTCCCACGATCAGATATGAATTTTCGTAATCTACCTACATCTTTATAATCAATCTCTTTCACTTTGTCAACACAGAGTCTACATACCTTTCGCTTTTCATAACCCCATCCTTTTCCTTTCCCATCTCTCTTTTCCATCTTCGTCCTCAACATCTACAAAGATTTGTGGCTTAAAATGGCACCTCATCTACCTCTTCTTTTTCATCAATTGGAGGTTCTTCAAATCTTTCTTGAGGTTCATAGAACTCTTCTCTTCTATCCAGAAATTGAACCTGTTGAGCAACTACCTCCAAAATGCTTCTCTTATCTCCGGTTTCAGTCTCCCAGCTCCGAGATTGCAATCTCCCAGCTATAAGAACTGGTCTACCTTTGTGCAAATATTGATTACAAAACTCAGCTTGTTTTCCCCAGACAACTATGGGAATAAAAGAAACCTCCTCTTTTTTCTCCCCACTTTGTGTAACATAAGACCTATTCACAGCAAGACCAAATTTGGCAACTGCCTTTCCTGAAGGTACATATCGCAATTCTGGATCCCGAGTTAAGTTCCCTGCCAAAACAACCTGATTAAAATTTACCATTTAGCCCTCCTTGTCCTTTTTCTTTAAAAAAAGAAAAAGCGACATTACTTCTTGGTTATGAGATATTTAAGGATAGAATCAGTCAATCTGAAACTCCGGGTTATATCCTCAAGTATTTTACTTTCAAGTTTGAAATTTAATAGGATGTAGAAACCCTCCCTACTCTTCTTTACTGGATAAGCCAACTTTCTCCTTCCCCATCTCGTAATACCTTCTATTTCTCCTTTACCTTCTTCAATTATCTCCTTAATCCTTTCCTCTAACTTACCCCTTTCTTCCTCTGTTAGTTCTGGATCAAATATTAGTATACCTTCATATTCACTCAAAGGCATCCCTCCTTTTTCGTTCAAAACGTCATCTTATGTCAATTATATCATACTAAAATTTTATTTGCAAGGAAAAACTATCCTTATACAGCAAATTTAAAGGTAATTATATCCCCGTCCTTTACTGTATAATCCTTTCCTTCTTGCCGAAGCAAACCCTTTTCCCGAGCCTTAGACACAGAGCCCGAAGAAACTAAATCGGTAAATGATATGACCTCACTTGAAATAAACCCCTTCTCCATATCGGTATGAACCTTCGAGGCTGCCTTCTTAACCTTAGTCCCCTTCTTAACTGTATGGGCAGATAACTTCCTTCTTTCTATAGTAAAAAAGGTGACTAAGGATAGGACCCGGAAGCCAGTTGTAACGAGTTTTTTCAAACCGGCCTCCTGTAACCCTAACTCCTTCCTGAATTGCGCAGCTTCTTCCTCTTCTAACTCCGCAAGCTCTTTTTCTAATTTAACATTTAAGGTTATTGCATCCTGTCCTGTGCTCCTTGCAAGATCTTCTACCTCTTTCCACAAATCACTTCCCTCTGAAATATTTGCTAAGTAAAACATGGGTTTTGTGGTCAAAAGGTTATATTCTGTTAAAAACTCTTGAAAAGTAGGAAATATCTCCATTAAACCTGAAAGGTCTCCCTTTTGCAAAAGGCCTTTTAAGGTATTCAAGCAATCTAATTCTTCTTGATATACATCTTTTCCTGATTTTGCAAGGCGTGTGACCTTCTCAAGTCTCCTTTCTACTGTCTCTAAGTCTTTCAATATCAATTCCAAATTGACTATCTCCATATCCCTTTTTGGATCAAGTTCTTGCTCGATATAGGGAACTTGTGGATCATAAAAACATCTAATTACTTGCAAAATGGCATCCACTTCTCGGATGTGGGAAAGGAATCGATTCCCTAACCCTTCCCCTTTATGGGACCCCTTAACCAGCCCAGCGATATCAATAAACTCTATAGTGGTTGGGACCACATCCCGGGCATCAATCAATCTTGCGAGTTCATCCAGTCTTTCATCAGGAACCGGGACTACACCTACATTTGGCGAAATAGTACAAAAGGGATAATTAGAGGTAGGGACAGAGGAATGGGTAAGCAGATTAAAAAGCATTGATTTCCCTACATTTGGCAAGCCAACAATTCCACAAGAAAAACCCAAAATCCATCTCCCAAGATAATTTCTAACTTTCCTCAGAGATTATTTGATAAAAATTGGCTTTAATGGAAATAGGGAGGCAAAAAGGAGTGAGGTAACACACATAAGTTTTACCAAGATATCCAAGGATGGACCTACTGTATCCTTCAATGGGTCACCAACCGTATCCCCTATCACCCCTGCTGCATGAGTCTCTGATCCTTTACCTCCATAATGCCCTTGTTCAATGTACTTTTTGGCATTATCCATTGCTCCACCAGAATTTGCACATTGGATCGCTAACTGTATGCAAGACAATAAGGTCCCTACAAGGACACCTGCTAATGCCCATCTTCCAAAGATCAATCCAATAAGGAATGGGGTTATGATTGCCAAGATAGCAGGAAGAAACATCTTTTTCAGGCCTGCATGCGATGTTATACCGATACATCTTCGGTAATCGGGAACATCCTTCCCTTTCAAGATCCCTGGTTTTTCACGGAATTGCCTTCTTATCTCCACAATCATCAAATCTGCAGTAGAGGATACTGCCCTTATCAATAAGGCAGAGAATACATAAGGTATCATAGCCCCTACAAAAAGCCCAGCTATAACAAATGCCCCAACATCTACATTTAATAAGCCAATATTGGGCATCCTAACCTCTTCGGCACTACCTGCAGCTGACCAGATGTATGCAGCAAATAGACCTAAGGCAGCAAACGCAGCTGATCCAATAGCAAAGCCCTTACCAATTGCAGCTGTTGTATTTCCTACCGAATCAAGCCTATCTGTCCTTTCTCTTACATCCTGCCCCAATCCTGACATCTCAGTAATCCCTGATGCATTATCGGCAATTGGTCCATAAGAATCGATTGATACGGTCATAACAACAAATGAGAGCATACCCATAGCAGAGAACGAAACAGCAATTAAGCCACCTAATTGATAGGATATAATAGTAGCAGCGGATAAGATTAAAACTGGAAAAAGCGTTGATTCCATACCAACTGCTAAACCTGAAGTTACGGTTATTGCAGGTCCTGATTGACTGCCTTTAGCAATACGCTGAACAGGGGAGAAGTGATCTGATGTAAAGTATTCGGATAAAAACCCAATGGCAATTCCAGATATGATCCCAAGTGCTGTAGCATAAAATGGAACCATATTGGTCGGAAAGAGGTAGGTAATTATACCTGCAAATAGAATGGTAAATCCTGCTGATACCCATTTCCCATTCATCAATATCCTTTGCGGATTCTGTCCTGGATTAAACCTTATAAATAGGATCCCTATTAAACAGGCAATTATCCCGCCTGCTGCAATAAAGACTGATAAGAGTATTAGGTTCCATAGGTTAAAATCGGAGATGTTCGGTTCCGTTATATTTAGAATATCGAGACAACTAAGCAATTTAAGTATTTCACTATCTGATAGATTACTTTCTATGGCATATCTTGCTCCAACCCATAGATAAAGAAGCATTACAATTATGGATATGATTGCCCCAACAAACGATTCCAATAGGTCTGCACCAAGTCCCCCTACATCTCCTACATTATCCCCTACATTATCAGCAATTGTTGCTGGATTCCTTGGATCATCCTCTGGGATCTTTGCCTCAACCTTTCCTACCAGGTCTGCGCCCATATCTGCTGCCTTTGTATATATTCCACCACCTACTCTATCAAATAAGGCTACAAGACTTGCCCCCATTGAATAGGCAGAGACAATCACTGCTCCTTTAATCAGGTTTACATTTCCAAGGAATGGAATTGGAATATTCGAAATAAAAACCTTATTTCCTGAACCACTAGTTGGTATAAAATAATCACGGAAGAAAAGTAGTACCAAGCAAAGCCCACCCAAAGCCAATCCACCAACTGCCAATCCCATAACACTTCCACCAGAGAATGCTACCTTAAGTGCCTTATTAAAACCACTCCTTGCTGCATTTGCTGTCCGAACATTTGCCTGTGTTGCAGCATCCATTCCAATGAATCCCGCAGTACCTGAGAATAATGCCCCAATCAAAAAGGCCACACCTACTTCCCAACCAAACAACCAAAGGAGAAAAAGTGATAATCCAAGCATAACAAATAGGAAAACCTTTGCCTCCTCTATCATAAAGGCATAAGCCCCTTCCCGGATGTAGGTATGAATTTCAACCATCCTTTCAGTACCCATCGGTTCTCTCATGACCAATCTTCTAAATAGGAAAGCCGCACCAAGCGCTACTGCACATATAATAAGAGGATAAACAATCGAATACATATCTTAAAACCTCCTTATTTCCACATTCATTTTGATGGATATGTTACATAATCTTTAAGAATTTGTCAAGATAATTTTCTGAAACTTACCCACATCTTTGTAGCTATCGTTCCTGAATGAATGCATTTTTCGAGGCAGGTAATTAAGTCTGTAGCCCTTTTAACGAGCCTTACCATTAATCGATATACAGTACTTTTCCCTAT
>JASEIO010000015.1 GCA_030017475.1 bacterium
TATTGTTTGACAATTATTACAAGACTGGATACCATGTACCTATGCCAGCCAAATTGCAAATCAGAATTGTCTTGACAATTAGGATTTAATTATGCTATCCTACGTGGAAGATTGAAGAAGGGAGGTGGATTATGGGTAAAAGGGCATTGATGATTATTGCATCCCGTAACTTTAGGGACGAAGAATATATTGAGCCAAGAAGGATTTTGGAGAGAGAAGGGGTAGAGATAACGGTTGCCTCCTCCTCTTTAGCTGTTTCGAGAGGGATGCTTGGTACAACTGTAAAACCAGATAAGCTCATTCAAGATGTGGTGGTTTCTGATTATGATGCAATCATTTTTATAGGTGGTCAAGGTGCTTCAGAATATTGGAATAATTTAACCGCTCATAAAATCTGTAAGGATGCCATTGCCTCTGGCAAGATTCTGGCTGCTATTTGCATCGCTCCAACTACCTTGGCCAATGCTGGAGTTTTATCCAAAAAAAGGGTAACAGCATTTCCCTCTGAGGCAAGTAAACTAAGGGCAAAAGGTGCCAATTATACAGGAAAAGGGGTTGAAGTTTCAGGGGATATTATAACAGCTGATGGTCCATCCTCAGCCGTAAAATTTGGGGATGAGATAGTAAAGGCCTTAATCTAAAGAATGAAAACCTATTTACTTATACACCAAAGAAAGAGGAGGGATGAGGATGTATAAGAAAGTGCTTATTAGTTTAGTCTTAGTCTTTTTACTCTCTTTTGTTACAGGATGTGAAAGGGGAAATATCTTTTCCTGGACACACAAAGAAGGGGAATCAGATGATGTTGAGGTCTTGATTGCTGATGCTGAGGCCTCGATGCAAAATGGAGATTATGAAAAGGCAAAGGGGTATTATGAAAAGGTATTAGAAAAAGATCCTACGAATTCTGAGGCATTATTGGGACATGCCAATACCACCTTAAAGACATCAGAATTTGATTTTGTAGAGTTTATAACAGACGCAATTGAGAAAGAGGCTACAGGTGAGGATCCACTTTTGCCTAAATCAATTGATTTCAATAATCTAAATAAGACTGTTGATCAAATGATTCGGGATTTAGAAAAGATTGCAGATGGCAAAGCTGATGGGGTAATTCAAGCTACGGATCCAGAGGTTAATACAAATCTTTCAATAGCAAAGATTATAAATGCAGTAATGACAATTTTGGATTCTGATGGTGATGGAAATGTAAATGAGAAGGGAGAGGATATAATCCATGTCAATGAGGATTTTACAGTTACTATCGAGGAGGACCTACTAAGTGAGCTCGGTACAGAAGGTACAAAAAAGGCTATGGATCAGGTCAAGATTGCAATGGTTGAATTGGTTGGAGGTGATAGAACAAGAGAGATATTGGAAGTTGGGGAAGAAGATTTGAAGATTAATGGGGTAGATTATAACAACAAAAAAGGTGCTATAGACTATGCAGATGTTGTTATTAAGACTAAAACAGGAAAGTCTTTATTGGATGAGATTTCGGAGAACATAGATAGATTAACTGAAACCGGTGGTAGAGATAGCTTAAAGGGTACCTATCAAAAGCTAGAAAGTAATCTATAGAAATGGAGAGAAAATGAGGTATCTTTGGTTAATGATTATCCCACTAATACTAATGATTAATCCTTGCCTTTCTTTAGAGGAACCTGTCTTTATATCAGGGATAAGACCTTTGGGAATAGGTGGGGCATTTGTTGCTATAGCAGATGATCAAAATGCATTGTTTTATAATCCAGCCGGTTTAACCCAAATAGGAGGTATTATCACCCCATTTGATTTATCATTTGAAGTAAATCAAGACAGCTTAGACCTACTCAATTTCTTTATGGATAACGAAGAAAAGCTGAGAGATCTCGAGGGCTTATCTAATGAGGATAGGGAAGCGTTGTTAAAGAAGATAATTGATAAAGTAATAAGATTACGCTCCGCAGGAACCATTTCTGGACCAATCCCTATAAATTATATTAGAAGAATTTCTGAACGACATTCAGTAGGTTTTGGTATACCTTTCACTAAGCTTTCATATTCAATTAGAGTGAAAGATGCTGGCTTTGCTATAGCAAGGATAAACCTAAAGGCTTATGGAGATATAATCTTCCCTATAGCCTATGCATATAGATCTCCTTTGCCTAAGGGTTTATCCCTTTCCATTCCTTTAACAAATATGAAGATACCTATTTCTGAAGATATATCATTTGGGGTGTCTCTTAAGGGGATTATTCGATGGCTACTTGAATTAAATGATACCCTTTTAACTATCTCGGAATTTGATAAACTAGCTGTTTTGGAAGGGAGAGGGATTGCACTTGATATTGGACTTTTATATAAGGTTAATCAAAGGACTTCTATTGGCTTGGTTTCACAGGATCTATTTGGAACAAGGTTTTCATGGAATGATATTGAAACCGGAAGTATTATAGAAAAAAAGGAGGATACAGTAGTCTATCCTACAATGAGATTAGGGATTTCCTATAGACCAGCCTGGCTTCAAAGATATTCAAACATAAGAGACATTTTGTTCGCTTTTGACGTAACCAATATCTTTGATGGAAGGACAACCTTCTTTAATCAACTCCATTTTGGTGGAGAGATAAGGGTGTTAAGATTTATCTTAGCAAGATTTGGATTCAATCAAGGATATCCATCCTATGGTTTAGGGATAGACTTCCCAATTCTAAAACTTGATTATGTATACTATGGAAGGGAATTGGGTATGTATCCTGGACAGATCCCTGAATGGAACCATATGATAGGTTTAGCAATTAGGTTTTGATATCATCAAGTGGAATCACCTTTTTTAAACAAGCTTAAGATTCTAAAAAAGGGATGTATAACAAAAGGATATTGGCCTCACTCTCAATCCTATTCACTTTTATCTCCTTATCCTTTATTCCTTCTTTCCAAAAGACCTCACCTACCTTAGATAAGGTACCTAAATTTGTACCTGGGGAGATCATTGTAAAGTTCAAACCGAGTAGTAAAATCACGTCCATCCGATTTGTAAATAAGGTTCTAACTACAAACCTGCCATCTATAAATTGTTTAAACAAGAAATTCAAGGTAAAGTCAATGAATAAGGTTTTTAAAGGGGCTAAATTTCCCGATGATCCAAAGATTCAAGATTTGACTAATATCTATAGGATTAAATTCTTAAAGGAGATAGATGTTTTGAAGGTAGTAAAGGAGTATGAAGGTGATCCTAATGTAGCCTATGCTGAACCAAATTACATCCGATATGCACAGGTTACGCCGAATGATCCAGAGTATGGAAGACAATGGCATCTACCTAAAATCCAGGCTGACTCAGGATGGGAGTATGAAAAAGGGAAGCCATCGGTTGTAATAGCTGTGATCGATACAGGGGTAGATTTAGATCATCAAGATTTAAAAGGAAACATTTGGATAAATGAAGATGAAACCCCTGATAATGGAAAGGATGATGATAATAATGGATATATAGATGACATCTATGGTTGGGACTTCGTTGATCAACCAGATATTGGAGCACCTTTGGGTGAATATCCTGCAGCAGATGGTGAGGATTATAAAGATCAGGATAATAATCCAGGACCAGAGAAAGGACAAACTCCGGATAATTTTTCTTCCCATGGTACACACTGCGCTGGTATTGCATCGGCTGTTACTAATAATGGAAAGGGTGTTTCTGGCTTAACCTGGTATTGCAAAATTATGGCCTTGCGGGCAGGATACATGAGAAAGGATAAAGGAGCAGCTTTATCGGATTCAGATACTTCAGAAGCAATAGTATACGCAGCAGATAATGGGGCTCAGGTAATATCAATGAGCTGGGGTGATACCACATACTCAGAAACCATTTGGGAGGCTGTAAACTATGCCTACGAAAAAGGTTGTGTTTTAGTTGGTGCATCTGGTAATGATGGTATAGATGAAAAACAATATCCAGCTTCATATCAAAATGTTATAGCTGTTGCTGCAACAGATTCAAATGATAAAAAGGCTTACTTTTCCAATTATGGCAACTGGATAGATGTCTGTGCCCCAGGGGTCGATATCTATAGCACATCTTTTGATGATACATATGGGACTATGAATGGTACCTCTATGTCTACACCATTAGTAGCTGGATTATCAGCACTTGTTATCTCTCAGCATCCAGATTGGTCAAATGATCGTACAAAGAGACAAATCCTTGATTATTCTGATCCAATCGATTCTTTAAACCCGTATAAGTATAGAGGAAAGCTTGGATGTGGTCGGATTAATGTTTATAGAACCTTGACTTCGGAAACTCCACCTCCTCCTTTGGAACCTAAACTTACAAACGTTTTTAGTTACCCTAATCCAACCTATGATGGAAGAACTACTATCCGATTTGATCTTAAAGGGATTCCTACAAAAGACATAAATATCTGTATCTATGATTCTGCAGGAGAATTGGTGCACCGCGTAGATCCTGAGAGGATTGCCACTAAAGGGTACACCTATCTATATTCTTGGAATGGAGAAAATGATTTAGGTGAAAAGGTGAGAAGTGGTATCTATCTATATAAAATAGAGGTTACATTAAACAATAAGAAAGAGGTAGTGGTAGGGAAGATAGCGGTTGTCAAATGATATGCGGAATATCAAGCTTGTGCTTCAATATGATGGAAGGAATTATCATGGCTTTCAAAAGCAACCCAAGCTTCCTACAATTTGTGGTGTCTTAGAGAAGGCACTGTTTAAACTAACTCGGGAAAATCCCCATATAATTTATGCTTCCCGTACAGATAAGGGGGCACATGCCTATCACCAGGTGGTTAATTTTAAAACCTATTCCTCCCTTTCAGTAGATGTTTTCGAAAAGGCCTTAAATGCACTGCTCCCAAAAGATATTGTGGTTTGTTCTTCTTCAGAGGTTCCGCTTGAATTCCATGCAAGATTCTCTGCAAAATCTCGAACCTATCTATATCTAATTCTAAATCGCAAGTTTCCCTCACCTTTCCACTTGCATTCCGCATTATTTATTCCATATAGACTTTCGCTTGAAAGGATGAAGGAGGGTGCCAAGTATTTTCTTGGAGAACACGATTTTACATCCTTTACCCCATCCATCGAAATCTATAAAAACCCAAATCGAACTATAAATAGACTCGACATAAAAAAAGAGGAAGATTTTATCCATATCAGTATAACCTCGAAGGGCTTTATGCGAGGTATGATAAGGACAATTGTAGGAACTTTACTCGATGTTGGAAGAGGAAAGCTTGAACCTTCTGAGATTTCGAAGATTGTAGAGGCAAAGGATAGAAGAATGGCTTCTGAAACTGTGCCTTCTCACGGTCTTTATTTAATGAAAGTGGAATACTAATGAATTATGCGTTTGCCTTTATAATAGCCTTTGGCTTAGCATATATTATAACCCCTTTTTTAAAAAGACTTAACGGTAATGTTTCTATATATTTTGCTACACTTGTTACCTCTCTCCTCTTTTTAAAACCGGATATTCGTCTATTAGGGATATCTATCATAGGAGCTGGAATTGTACTTTTAGGTATTATAGAGGAAAAAAGGGGGTTGCCAAGCTGGACAATATCTTTAGGACTTCTTCTTTGTTCAGTCTTTATTACCCTATTTGGAATTAAAATCAAAGCGGGTCCTTTTGATACCTATCCTGGTCTACTCTCCATTCCCATAACTGTTTTATGGTTCATGTTTGTGATCGGTGTAATGTCTGTAATCTCCAAAATAGATGGGTTAATAGTTTATATCACACTCATTCTTTGCTCAACCTTCTTTATCATCTCAATATTCCGGAAAGAAGATACAATCTTCCATACTACATTATGTATAACCTTTACGAGTTCATTACTTGGGATCTTAAAATATGACCCTTATCCAGCCAAGATAAAAATGGGGAATACCTCCTTTTTGGGATTTATGATAGGTATATTAACTGTAATCGGAGAAGATCTAAAAACTGTAACCTCCATTATCCTTTCCGTACCAATTCTCCTCCTTTGTGTTCCTGTATTAATAGTTGTCTCATCAATCATCCGCTCTTTCATCTCAGGCGGGGTTTTTAAATCTAGCCGTAAATTTCTTATAGAAGATAAAAAAGTGAGTCACTGTAAAGTTTCGGATCGTATTTCTATATTAGGGATTGAGGTGGATAAAATCACCATGGACAAAGTTATAAAAAGGATAGACGGGTTTATAAAAACCAATTTTCCCCATATGGTTGTGGCTCTGAACTCCTACCTCATTGCCCATGTTCAAAAAGACAAAGAATTAAGAGATATACTGAAACAGGCTGATTTAATAGTACCAGATGGACTTTCCTTAATTTGGGCCGCAGAATTCTATGGGGACCCTTTACCTGAAAGGATAACTGGAATAGATCTGATGAATAATCTTTGTAGATTGGCAAGAGACAAAGGATATACGATCTACTTACTTTCAGGAAAGAATGGAGGCGCGGCATACGTAGCTAAAAACTTGGCTGTGTCTTTTGAGGGCTTAAAGATTGTAGGCGAAGAGTTGGGTTATTTCAATAAAGAAGAAGAAAGGAGAATAATAAAAAGGATAAATACATGCTCTCCTGATATCCTATTTGTAGGATTAGGCCAAATAACGGGAGAAAAGTGGATAAAGAGAAATCTTCCTCGTTTACAGGTTAAGGTAGCTATTGGTATTTCAGAGGCAATAGACGTAATATCTGGGAGGGTAAAAAGACCCCCTGCCTTTATGTTAAATCGATACTTAGAATGGTTATACAAAGTTTACTCACAACCCAGGCGATTAATTCGGCTTTACAATCTTCTAAATTTTGTATTTCAGATCTTCATCCATAAGATTGAACTAAACTTAGGGAACGTAGTTAAAAAACGTAAAAGATCACACTAACCCATCAAATTTTACATAATTTTCTGAAGGCAAAATTATCTTGACTTTGGGGAAAATCATGGTAAAATGATTTAGAAACCTTAGTTTGGAAAGCAAAATGGATGTGCAGATTAAAACTTTAACTGTGCCGATTACCATAATAGCAGTTTTAGTGATATCGATAGTTATATTCTTAATTAAAAGATTAAATTATAGGGGTTTTGAACTTACCATCTGGAAGAGAATGCAAGGATTGATGGCATCTTCAATTGATTTGGAAGACAAGTTCCACGAGATTATAGAGCTATTGGGTCAAATTATTAAGACTAAATGGGCATCTATCTATCTTTTGGATAAAGAGGGAAAATTTTTAGTGAGAAAGGCATCTAAATGTTATGAATCTGTGGGAGAAAAAACTGAGTCATTTTTGGAACCTACTGTAGATAAGGATGGTTTTTTTAAGCCATTAGAGACCATAGAAGTAGAAAAGCGGCATAGGGACCTTAAGATGATTAGTCAAGGAAAGGCTCGTCTTTTATCCATACCTTTAAAGGGAAAAGATGAAGAATTAAAGGGGGTTGTTCAGATAGGGCCTATATTTTCTCATCAGAGATCCTTAGTTAGAAAAAGAAAGCGCCTTCTATCCTCTCTTTCAACTCCCCTGTTCCTGGCTATTGATGACAGTTTAGTATTAGATAATTACAAAAAGAGGATAGCAGATTATCAACTTTTTGGAGCTATAGATTTAGAAATGATGAGATCTTTATTAGACTTAGAGAGTTTTTTAGAACTTAACTTAGGAATAGCTATTACTGGTACAGAGGCAGATGGTGGATTGGTAATTATTAAAGAAGGGAATATCAAGGTTTCTCAAGGAGTAACTGATAGATTTATAAAAGATTTTGAGCATGCAGAGTCTATTTGGGGTACTTCTCCATTGAATCTGTCGAAAGAAAAGGTAATGGATATCTCTTATCTTAAAGATGAAGGGGTAACCGCCCTTTTATCTTGTCCTTTGTGCTCAGATAAACAATTGCTTGGAGTTATTGCATTAATGAATAAAAAGGATACGCCTTTTACTTCGAATAATTTGAGGTTAGTTGATGTCTTTGCCCAAAGAATTACTTTATCTCTCAAACACATTAGCTTCTTTGGGGAGATGTTTAAAGAATATTTGACTACCCTAAAGGGTTTAGTTGCTGCTATGGATGCTAAAGAACCTTTCACTATAGGACATTCAAAAAGGATTGCTAAGTTCAGTGTTTGGATAGCAAAAGGGTTAGATTTATCGGAGAGTGAAATTGAGGGTATAGAGGAGGCTGCCTATTTACATGATGTAGGGATGTGTGGTATTGCAGATCAGATTCTTTTAAAACCAGGAAGGTTTACTGAATATGAATATTCAGTAGTTAAACACCATGCTCAAATTGGTGCCTGTTTAGTTTCACCCATAAAATTTCCAGTAGATTTGGCTCCAATAATTAGACATCATCATGAACGCTATGATGGATGGGGATATCCAGATGAGCTAAAAGGTGAAGATATACCGATTGGCGCCCGGGTATTGACAGTGGCAGATGTTTTTAATGCCAAGATTTCCAATCGTTCCTATAGAACAGGATTATCCTTCTCAGAGGCATTAGATAGTTTAAAGGAAGCAAGTGGCAAACAATTTGATCCAAAGGTTGTAGATGTTTTTTTGTCAGCCATTAAAAAAAGACGTGAATCTGTTCCTAAAGAGAGGCCTTTAGAGCCTTGCTATGAGTTTAAAGGGTGTACAGAAGACATCTGTATGACTTGTCCTGCCTATAAGTCAGATAGAAACTGTTGGGAGGTAGAGGATACAAAATGCAAGCAACATGGAGATGCAGAATGTGCTCACTGTATGATTTATACAGAATGGAAGTCAAGATAAAGTCAAGTACTTTTTTTGATCAGGTATAATGAATATTATACTTGGAGGATAAAGTGATTAGAGTTGGTATATTAATTGTTTCAGATAAAGGTGCTTATGGCGAAAGGGAAGATAAATCAGGGAAAAAGATTGAAGAGATAATAAAAAGGTTAGATACAGAGATAGTAATAAAAGAGATAATTCCTGATGAGAAGGATATTATCGTAGAGAGATTGAAAGATATGGTCGATCAATCAAAAATTGACTTAGTCATAACTACAGGTGGAACTGGCTTAGGGAAAAGAGATGTTACACCTGATGCAACGATAGATGTAATCGATCGAGAAGTTCGTGGATTCTCAGAAATTATGAGAGTAGAAAGTTTCAAGATAACCCCTCATTCTATTCATTCAAGAGGAGTAACTGGTACAAGAGGAAAGAGTTTGATTATAAATCTTCCTGGCTCTCCAAAGGCAGTAGAAGAATGTTTAGAGATTATTTTACCTGCAATTCCTCATGCCATTGAGGTGTTAAAAGGAGAGTCAAAAGAATGTGGTGCCGGGAAGGGGATTTGAACCCCTACAGGAAATCTTCCTACTAGCCCCTCAAGCTAGCGTGTCTACCAATTCCACCATCCCGGCTACAAGGATAGGATAGCATATAATCTAAAGACCTGTCAACATAATTTCTGACTTCGTCAGAAATTATCTATGAGGAAGGAATGAATGATCCTTTTAATAAGTTAGTGAAAATAATGGAGGAACTTAGAGGTGCCAATGGTTGCCCCTGGGACAGGGAACAAACTCATCAATCAATTGCCCATGATTTAACGGAAGAGGTGTATGAGGTTATAGATGCAATTGACAAGCAGGAGCCGGATAAATTAAAAAAGGAGTTGGGTGATTTACTATTACAGATCTTATTTCACTCACAACTCGCTAAAGAAGAGGGGTTATTTGACATAAAGGATGTGATTAATCATACTATAGAGAAGATTGTAACTCGCCATCCACATGTCTTTTCGGAAGCTCGGTTCAATACTACAGAAGAGGTTTTAGATAATTGGGAGAGAATGAAAAAGGATGAAGAGGGGGACTTGTATCTAAATAGTATTCCGAAGGCTCTCCCTTCTCTCTTATATGCAAAAAGGTTACAAGAAAAGGTAGAAAGGATTGGATTTGATTGGGGAAATGTAAGTCAAAGGTTCTTTCAATCAATGGAGAGGTTTAGACAAAACCAAGGAGAGGAAGAATTAGGAGAACTTCTTTTTAACTTAGTAAACTTTGCCAGATTGAAAAAGATGAATCCAGAGGATATATTAAGGAGAAAGGTTAAGGAGTTTATAACTAACTTTAAAAAAGGTATTATCTAACACGAGTTTTGATCATTTGGATTTAGGATTTTGCCGAACGGTAGTAGGGGCTTATCTTGATTCACTTTGACATTCCTTACAGATATAACCAATAAGCTCGTTTTTAAAAACAATGTCAAGATATTCTCCCTCAGGGATAATTCTGTGACAATAACAACAAATCCTTTCCATTTTTTACCTCTCCTATTACTACTATCGGCAAATAATTAAAATAACTTTAATCCTTAAGGAGCCTTTTTACCATCTCTAACCCTTCCTCTTTTGTATCTATTTCCCCTTCTATAAAGGTACGATTTACCTTTTTTAGCAGGTGTCCAATTATAGGGCCTTCTTTCAATCCAAAATTCTCAATCAAATCCTTCCCTTTTAATAAAGGAGGAGAGATTTTTGGTAGATTGAAATATCCCTTTATCATCTCTTTTACAAATTGATAACGTTCAGTAAATATAGCCTTATTTTCCGAATTGGCTAAAAAAAGGATTAGGATGGAGAATACCTCATCGCCTGCCTTCCTAAAAAAGCTATTTTGCTTCTTAGAAGGAACAACCTGGAGGGCGGATAACTCTTCTGGAAGAGAGAAATTTCTAACCACACTTCTCATCAATCGGATCTCTGCCCCACTCAATTTCAGATTACGGTATATCTCTTCTATCTTACTGACACCCAAAGGGTAAAGAAAGGAGATCAGTTTCAAATTAGCGAGTCTTGTATGATTTGAACCTGCTATCTCTTCTAAGTATCCTCTAATTGGTAATGAATAGGCTCCAAATTGCTCTATATTGTCTATTATATCCTCTAACCATTTTAAATGGCGAAGTGAATCCTTCTTGACTTCAGGGATAATTTTACCTAATAGGCCTAATTTATGTAAGTAGATAATATATCTATAGGAATTTTTATGGCTTAAAATTAGAAACAATTCATTGGTTATCCGTTCCCTTGCTACATCTTTTATTAATTGACTATGTTTTAGGATGTAATTCCAGGTAGAGCTTGTAATCTTAAAGTCAAGCTCACAAGAAAGGCGAACTGCTCTTAACATTCTTAAGGGATCGTCCGCTAACACCTTATCCGACACAGTCCTAATTATCTTAGCCTTTAGATCTTCTAATCCTCCTAATGGATCAATAATTTTAAAGGAATTTAAATCAATTGCAATACTATTTATGGTAAAATCCCTTAATCTAAGATCAGAGACTATATCCTTGGCTTTCAACTTAGTAAAGTCCAATTCAATAACTTGTTTACCAATTTTACAAATTACTCTGGATGTTTCATTTTCCTTGTCTAATAAAACAAAATTCCCTGATAATATCTTGGCCACATAACGAGAAAATTCTAAGCATTTCCCTTTAACACAAAAATCATAATCGATTGATTCTCGATTAAGCCACCAATCCCTTATATATCCACCTACTAAATAAATAGATTCTCGTCTCTTCCTACTTACATCTCTTATGGCTAAAAAAATCCTATTATTTAATCTCTCCTTAATCTCCCTTTCCATTATCATCAAGTAAATCTCACAACGAAGACACAGTGTCTTGGTGGCATACCTTCCTGTGTTATTATAAAAAATGGAGAGGAAATAAACTTCCTCTCCTTGATTCATTTAGGGACCTTTAAAATCAGATAAAAATTATTTATCCTTCAGAAACCTCAGAGCTTATTCTTCACCACCCTCTTCTTCTAGAGGTGCTCCCTCTTCTTCTGAAGGAGTTTCCTCTTTTTCCTCTTCTAATGGAGTCACCTCTTCCTCTTCCTCAGGTGTAGTCACCTCTTCTTCCTCAGCGGGTGGTGCGACCTCTTTCTTTTTTGCACAACCCGGTTGGAATAATGTCCCAAATAATACTAAGATAATGAATACTACAGTTAAGGTCCTCAAGGTAATATCACCTCCTTACTTCCTTAAAAATTTACCATTTTTGATTTAGTTCTATTATACATATACAAACCCATTTGTCAAGAAAAAAATTATAGATATTTACTCAGTTGATTGTAAAGTTCGGAAGCTAAGCCAAAGTTTGCATTCCTTGACATTTGCTTAGCATATTCATGATCTAACATCTCCTGGAAGATCTCTTCAGCGTGACCACCGTAAAGCAGATTATCTTTTGGAACAGTATCACGCATTGCCTTTAGCATCTGATAGACAAAGATTCCCTCCATATCATAACAAAGATCCATAAGTTGTCTCTTCCTATTTTTATCTTGAAAGGATTTAGCTCTCTCTAATTCCTTAAGGAATGTGGTTGAATTATTGGATCTCTTTTCATAAATAGGGGTTATACCTGTTTTACCTATCACTTGAATATCCATCTTACATCACCTGTAATTCAGCATGTAAGGCACCTGCCTCTTTAATTGCTTGAAGTATAGCAATTATATCACGAGGAGCTGCTCCTATTGAATTTAATGCATCAACTATGTCTTTCACTGAAACAGATTGCGGTAGCTCCTGAACCCTCTGCGCTCCAATTAATTTCTTCTCTTCTCCAACAACAAGTGATAAATTTCCATGAGAGACACAAACTTGCGATATCTTAACATTCTCTCCCATAACTACGGTTGCGGTCCGCTCATTCACTACAACCCGTGTTTCTATATTTGGGACAACAGTTAGGGTATCTATCTCAGCAATAAATCCTACTATGTTATCTGTAAAATCTACGGGAAGTTTTATATCAATGAGAGATGCATCCCTTGCCTTTGCAGAATCAGGAAATTTTTCATTGATGGCTTTAACTATCCGAGAACAAGTTATAAAGTCAGGAGTATTGAGTACCAAAGAAATAGCCCCTTCTTTAACTAAAGAAGGTGAAATCTCCTGTTCAATTAGGCCTCCTTTTATAATCCTTCCCACAGTCTTGAAATTCTTTATATCTCTTCTTCCTTTATATTCATTTAAACCCCCAATAGTAATTGGACCTTGAGCCACTGCATATACCCTTCCATTGGCTGCCCGTAAAGGAGTTTGCAGAAGTACACCTCCCTCTAAACTTTTTGCATCCCCAAGGGATGAACAGGTAATGTCAATTCTATCCCCAGATCTTGCGAATGGAGGAAGGATGCCCGTAACTATAACTGCGGCTGTATTCTTGACATTCATTTTCTCCTTATCTACAGTTATTCCTATCCTATCTAACATATTAACAATAGATTGATCGGTAAAAAAGGTCTTCTTAGAATCTCCAGTCCTATCTAAGCCAACTACTAACCCATAACCAACCAATTGATTATCCCTTACTGTAGATACCCTGCATAAGTCCTTAATTTGCATCTCTATCTGCGAAAACGCTTGAGGGACTGCCAAGTAAAGAATTAGGACGAATATCGCGGATCTTAATAACATATAAACCCTCCTCTTTAGTTTTTAGATTAAAGACTGACAATTAAAAGAGGAAATTACAGATACCAGCTAATAATCGACTTATAACACCTGGCTTTTCTTTATCTGAAAACTTTAGACATCCTCTATATCTTATTTTGGCATTAGAGATATATGTAGAAAGTACTGTATTATCCGAAGAGATATCTTCTGGCCTTACCTCTCCAGTTATAACAATCTCTTCCTCTTCTGAATTTACTCGGATTACCCTTCTCCCTTCTATCCCAAGATTTCCATTAGGAAGAATCCTTATTATCTCCGCAGTTACCTTAGCAGTTAAACCGCCACTACGCTTCGTTTGTCCATCTCCTTTGTAACTTGATTTTCCCCCAATAAAGGGGAGGAGACTCAACAAATTTCCCTTTTCTCCCTTTGCCCCTCCTTCTATATCCTTTGCCCTTTTGGTACTTGTAGAATGAAAGGCATTCGTTTGTTCTAAAATAACAATGGTAACTACATCTCCAATATGCCGTGCCTTATGGTCTTCAAATAGACTCCCTTCTCCACTCCAAAGTGATTCTCCTCTACCTTCAGGGATAAAGGCGAGTAATATAAATACCATTATAATCATCCTTAACACCTTGCCACCCCCTATTCAACAATAATAGTGCACTTGTCCCTTACCATCCCTTCAATGATCTTCTTTGAATCTAAGTTTTTCACCTTTATCTTCTCATCCATTCTTCCAGAGCAGATTGCCTTTCCCAAGGTAGATACAGAAACAAGACCAATTTCACTTTTGATTCTTACTATATCCCCCTTTTCGATTATTGGAGGTGGAGAAATCAATGAACTCGTCAATACAACACCTTTCAAAAGAGGCCTATTGACCTCTTTACCAATAACCTCTTCTATTTTAAAAAAAGGCTCTCCATCTATATTGGTTATCTCCCTCTCTTCTAATATTACATCTTCCTCGGTCAAGATATGATGATGTTTTAATCTATTATTTGTCACTACCACCCTTTTAAATTCCTTTACCTTAATCCCTACCTCGCACCTTCCATATTCCTTACCATCGATTTTTATAATTACCGAAACATTATGATAACCTATTATATCCTCCAAAGGCTCAACCGTAAATTCTACCTTACCTTTAGGCAAAAGGCGGGGCCTTGGTGGTTGAACAATTTCTATACTATTATAACTATCATGCAACCTTTCAAGTATATAATCCATAACTACCTTTATTATCCCTTCCACATCTAACAATTGATAAGAGGTAGTTACCTTTACCTTTTCAGCTCCTGAAACAAGATCACTTCTTCCAATCTGTTTAAGTTTCATTTTTACACAATTCTTATCTATAATCCTCACCCTTCCAGGTAAGGCAGCCTTTCCAATGCAAAGATTATATAGATTATAGGATCCTCCTTTTAGGCAGGCTATCTCTCCTAAAAAGATATTAGGTCCATTCACCTCTACATTTTCCTTAAGGACAATTGTAGAAGCTTGACAGGAAAATGAAGCGAAGAGGATTGTTAATTGTATCACAAAAATCTGTAACCCCTTCATATTATCTCCTTAGTCCAGTAGCTTCACCAAGCATCATATCTCCGGTCCTTATAGCCCTTGCGTTTAATTCGTAAGCACGTTGAGCGACAATCATACCTACCATTTCATCCACTATATTCACATTAGATCTTTCTAAGAACCTCTGCTTTAGATATCCCAATCCATCTAAGCACGGCTCTCCAATAAATGGAGCACCCGATGAATCGGTTTCCCGAAAGAGATTTTTACCGATTGATTTCATACCTGCTGGATTGATAAACCTTGCCAATTCAATATGTCCAATTTCGGTGTGGGTAGTTTCTCCTGGCAAAATAACAGAAACTGCCCCATCTTCAGAAATAGTTATGTCCCCACCGGATGCATCATCAGGAAGGACTATCTCTGGTTCCAATATATACCCATCAGATGTAACCATTCTTCCATCCGAAGACCTTTTAAATGCGCCATCACGGGTGTAGGCAATCGTTCCATCAGGAAGTAAGACCCGAAAGAACCCTTCTCCTATAATAGCTATGTCTAAAGGATTACCTGTCTCATAAGGCGAACCCTGATCATGCATCTTCTGGGTCGAGACGGGATTTGTACCCAATCCCACCTGTATACCAGTAGGAACTGGGGTCCCCTCTGCTAATGGTGTCCCAGGGAGCCTCAATATTTGGTACAATAGATCCTGGAAATCTACCCTATCCTTTTTATATCCAGTAGTTGACACATTAGCCAAGTTGTTGGCAATAACATCAACATTTAGCATTTGAGCTGTCATTCCTGAAGCCGCACTCCATAAAGCACGCATCATTTTTATCACCCCCTTAACAAATTGGCCTCGCTGATTAACCACCTACTCTTCCTACATCAGTAACAGCTCTTCGCAATGTGTCGTCCATTGATCGAATCGTCCTTTGATTTGCCTCGTAAATCCTTGAAACTTGAATCATATTCACCATCTCATGGATCACATTCACATTGGATGCCTCTAAAAATCCTTGCCTTACCTCTATATCCTTTGCAGGTTCTGCCAAACCAGAAAGGGAGGTAGGTGAATATAAGCTATCTCCCCTCTTTATCAATCCAATCTTTTGTTGAAAATCAACCAATTTTAACTTATCAATCAATCTATACCCTTTTTCTAATCTTTCTAAAACCACTCCATCTCCTCTAACTACTGGTTCCCCTTTAATTTGAATAGGTCCTTTTTCTCCTAATACATAATTTCCTTGCATCGTCACCAAGAAACCATCCCGATTCAGGGTAAAGGTTCCATTTCTGGTATACATTTCTTCCTTATCCATCATTTGGATTGTGAAGAAACCAGATCCAACCAAGGCAAGATCCAGCTTATTTCCAGTTTCTTTAACTGGACCCTGGGTAAAGATAGTAACCACATCATCTACTACGACCCCTGTACCTAAATTTCCAATACAGGGTTTTTTGTCTACCTCACCAAAAGGTGTTTCAACAATCTCGTCATTAATCCTATGGACCTGAAAATGAGGAATGGATTTAAATACTGTAACATCCTTTTTGTAACCAGTTGAATTCACATTGGCTAAGTTATTTGATGTAACATTTTGATCCCACCACTGAGCGAGCATTCCCATACATCCAGTATAGATTCCCCTTAGCATCTTATCTCCTCATCTATTCTATCCTTTCTATCTTTGCTCCTATCTGAGCTAATTTCTTCTCCATTCGCTCATAACCTCTATCTAAATGACAGATACCACTCACAAAGGTGTCGCCTTTTGCAGCTAAGCCAGCTAAGATTAGGCATGCCGATGCACGAAGATCAGTAGCGCAGACTTCAGCCCCAGATAAACTTTCAACCCCATCAATCAAAGCAAAATTACCATCCTTTTTTATTACGGCTCCCATTCGATTCAATTCATCGACATGCATAAATCTATTTTTAAAGACTGTTTCCGTAATGATTGACCTTCCAGGGGTTATAGCCATTAAGGCCATAAACTGTGCCTGCATATCTGTTGGAAATCCAGGATAAGGAAGGGTTTTGACATCCACTGGTCTTAATTTTTCCAAAACCCGCGCCCTAACCTCTGATTCACCCTCTTCGATCCAAACTCCTGCCTCTCGTAATTTAGTTGTTACTGCCCAAAGGTGACTTGGATTCATTTCAGAAACAGTTACATCCCCTTTTGTAATTGCGGCTGCAATAACATAGGTTCCAGCTTCAATTCGATCTGGAATAATTTTGTAAATAGTCCCACGCAACTCTTTAACACCTTCGATTCTGATTCTATCTGTCCCATGACCAGAAATACGCGCCCCCATTTTGTTCAAAAAGCAAGCTAAGTCCACAATCTCTGGCTCTTTTGCTGCCCCATCTATTATGGTTTCACCTTCTGCTAAGGTTGCAGCCATCATCAGATTTTCTGTGGCTCCAACTGATGGATACTCTAAATGGATATAACATCCTTTTAACCCATGGGTTTCTGCCTCTATGTATCCTTTTTCTAAATCTATTTTGGCTCCGAACCTCTTTAGTCCTTCTAAATGAAGATCAATAGGACGAGGACCAATAGCACAACCACCAGGTAGGGCAACACGAGCCTTTTTTAACTTAGAAAGTAAGGCCCCCATAACCAATATCGAAGCCCTCATACTTTTTACTAATTCATAAGGTGCCTCGAAATACTTCAAGTTGCTTGGATCAATATAGATCTCTCCATTTCTTTCTTTTTTTACTTTTATTCCTAAGGTATTTAAAACAGAAAGCATAGTATCGACGTCTCTCAATACAGGGATATTTCGGAGAGTGATTGAATCATTGGAAAGGATAGTAGCAGCTAAAATAGGAAGGGCAGCGTTTTTTGCCCCACTGATCTTAACTTGACCTTCAAGTCTTCTCCCACCAGTGACTAAAATCCTCAAATTCCCCTCCACGGAACCTCCTTGTAAGTAAAAGCAAAAAGCCACGGCGATGAATCATCCTTGGATGTTTATTCCTTCCGTGGCTTTCTTTTAGTATTATTATCGACAAATTAGGAAGAAAACTTTAGTAAAATATTACCCTTTGACTGCCAAATAGGTAACTTTTCCCAAATAATTTTGCTTCGAAAGAATTATCTTGACAAAGGTCTCTATAGTAAGGTAGAATGTGATCTATGAATAATCTATTGATGGAGGTAAAAAAGATCCTCTCAAGTCACAAGGTCAGGTTACACAAGAGGTTAGGACAAAACTTTTTGATAGACGAAGAGGTAATCTATAAGATTATTGAGGCTGCAGAGATAAATTCTCAGGATTTGATTTTGGAAGTTGGTTCAGGAATAGGTATATTAACTGAACAATTGGCTTTACACAGTAATAAAGTAATCGCAGTAGAAATTGATCCACAATTAGTCTCAATACTTAGGGAAAGATTTGAAAATCGCCGAAATGTTTGTATAATAAATGGGAATATTTTACATATCGATTTAGACGAGATATTAGGTAATTGCACACAAGCTAAAGTAGTAACAAATCTACCCTATTATATAACTACACCTATAATTATGCATCTACTAAAAAAAAGGAATAGATTTAAAAGTTTAATTATAATGGTTCAAAAAGAGGTAGGAGAGAGGATTCTGGCATCCCCTAAAAGTAAAGATTATGGTGTTTTAAGCATTGGTGTCCAATATGCGAGCGATCAAAGGTTGATTGCTCATGTATCTCGAAAATCATTCTTCCCTCCTCCTTCAGTAGATTCAATGGTAATAAAACTTACTGTTTTACAAGAACCTAAGGTCTCCGTCTCAAACCAGGATATGTTCTTTCGAGTAGTTGAGGTTTCTTTCCAGAAAAGACGGAAGATGATTAGGAATAGTTTGACTGATTTAGGGATTGCGAAGGGTGTGCTTATAAAGTTACTTTCCTCCTTAGATATAGATTCAAAAAGAAGACCAGAAACATTGAGTATTCAAGAATTTGCTTGTTTAAGCAACTCATTGACAAGGGAGGTTTTGGAACAAGAGTGTGATGTAACGATGGTTGGAAACGGAAGGCGGAGAAGCTTGTAGAGAAATATGTTCAGGAGATAAAGACATGAATACCCAAAGATTCAGCAATAAAGGAAGGAGCCATTGGTCAGATTCATCTGGCTGGCGGGCTGTAATAGGGGAAGATTTTACCTTCCAAAACGTCAAATTACTCACCCAGGCTGTCGCATCCCAGGTCAAGGCGAAGGGAGAAGAGATGACAAGGCGTGGAGTGGTAGTTGGATATGATAGTAGGTTCTTATCTTCGGAATTTGCGAAGGCCGTATCTTGTGTCTTGGCTGCAAATGGAATATGTGTCTTTTTAACTGAAAAAGAAACCCCTACCCCAGTAGTTGCTCATGAAATATGGCGAAGAGGTGCTGGAGCAGGAATTTCGATCACTGCATCTCACAACCCACCGGAATATAGCGGAATGAAATTCTTTCAGTCCTCCTTTGAGGAAGATTTAATCTCTATTACTCGGGAGATTCGAAAAAGGGCCAATTCTCTTATGCCAGAAGAGGTTAAAGAAATCTCTTATACGGAGGGGGTTAAAAATGGATTGATCCAGGTTATCGATCCCGTTCCTTTTTACCTGGATCATATAAAATCCTTAATCAATACCTCGCTTATTAGGGATGCCAGACTGAAGGTGGTAGTAGATCCTATGTATGGAACCTCGAAAGGGATCTTACCAGGGATCTTCAAAGAAGTGGGATGTCGTATTCTCTCCCTCCATACAAAAAGTGATCCGTTATTTGGAGGCCAAGTTCCTGACCCGAAATATGAAACCCTCCGGGAGATGGCTCGTGTAGTAGTAAATAGTTCCGCTCATTTAGGAGTAGCTACTGATGGTGATGCAGATAGGTTTGGTATTGTGGATAGAGATGGACGATATATCGAACCCAATCAAACATTCGCCCTATTACTTCATCATTTACTAAAAACCAGAAGATGTAATGAGGGTGTGGTAGTTAAAAATATAGCCACCTCTCATTTTATTGATGCTATTTGTAAGAGGCGAGGAATAAAGGTCATAGAAACCCCTGTTGGATTTAAGTATATCTGTGAGGTGATGAAAAGAGAAAAGGTGCTGATTGGTGGTGAAGAAAGTGGAGGAATTACCATCCATGGACATATTCCAGAAAAGGATGGTATCCTTGCTTGTCTACTTATGGCTGAAGTGGTAGCTACGGAGAGGAAAGGTTTGGGTGAAATTCTACAGGATTTATACGACAAGATAGGGTCCTTTTTATATAAGCGGATAAATATCCCTATAGATGAAGAGGGGAAAAAAAGGCTATTAGATAACTTAGATTCTAATCCACCAACGGACTTTTCGGGATTGGAAGTAAGGGAGATAGTTTCAGCATCAGGTGGTAAAAAGTTTATGCTTAAAGATGGTAGCTGGATTTTCTTTAGACCATCAAATACAGAGGAAATAGTAAGATGTTATATAGATACAGATACAGAAGAAAAATTACAAAAACTTGCACAAGCTGGAGAAAGGTTTATCAGGGAAGCCTAACCTATGCCACATCTTCGAAATGAACCACCCCAATCTTTATTTCTCTCTATCCACAAATTTGATAATCTTCTCTCCTGGTCTTATCATCCCAAACTCTCGGCTCTTCTGTTCAATATAGAATCTATTCCTCAAATTCTCTGCCTTCTCTTTCAGAAGCTTATTTTCCTTATCTAACTCCTGCACCTTCTCTTCTAAATCCTTTATTTCATTTGTTAACCTTAGTCTTACCAAATAACCAGTTTCACTAAATATAAATAGATATGAAAAAAGAAAAAGGCAAAAACCAAAACAAGATATTAACAAAAATAGCCATCTCCTTCTTTTCTTCTTATGCCTTTTTCTTTTCATCCCTTTCCATTCCTGTTTTCCTATTTCCTTTATTACACCTCACTTGGGTAAAAATAGTTACCTATTTTCTTACTCGGAAGGCATCCTTTCCTAAAAAGTAGGCCTCCCTCCCTAACTCCTCCTCGATCCTCAACAATTGATTATATTTAGCTACCCTATCCGTTCTTGATATAGAACCAGTTTTTATTTGGGCGGAATTTGTAGCCACTGAAAGATCTGAAATGATGGTATCTTCTGTCTCACCAGATCGGTGAGAGATTATAAAATTAAACCCAGCCCCTTTGGCATATTCAATTGTTTCTATGGTCTCGGTTAAGGTTCCGATTTGATTTAATTTTATTAGGATTGAATTTGCTGCCTGTTCCGTAACCCCTTTCTTTAATCGCGAAATATTGGTTACAAACAGATCATCTCCTACGATTTGAACCTTACTTCCTAATCTTTCAGTTAAATGACGCCATCCTTCCCAATCATCTTCTGCTAAACCATCTTCAATGGAAATAATAGGATACCTATTCACTAAATAGTCATAATAATCAATCAATTCCCCAGTAGATCTCGTTTTTCCTTCTCCTTTAAATTCGTATACCTCTTCTTTAATCAAGTTAGATGCAGCTACATCCAGAGCTAAAAATATATCCTCTCCTGGAGTATAGCCTGCTTGGTTACAGGCTTCTAAAATCAATTCTATTGCCTCCTCAGTTGACTTAACCCGAGGAGCAAATCCACCTTCGTCCCCAACAGAGGTATCATACCCTCTGTCATGTAAAATCCTCTTCAACCGATGGAATACCTCTGCGCCCATTTGTAAACTCGAAGAGAAGTTTTCACCACATGGTACAATCATAAACTCCTGGATATCAACTAAATTATCAGCATGTTTTCCACCATTTAAGATATTCATAAATGGAGTAGGTAAGGTTTTGGCAAATACCCCTCCGATATATCTATAAAGGGGTAATCTTAAAGCAAGAGAGGCTGCGCGGGCACAAGCTAATGAAACACCTAAGATGGCATTTGCTCCTAATCTGCTCTTATTCGGAGTACCATCTAATTCAATCATTATATTATC
The DNA here is from genome assembly GCA_030017475.1 of bacterium. Taxonomy (GTDB): domain Bacteria; phylum UBA9089; class JASEIO01; order JASEIO01; family JASEIO01; genus JASEIO01. The sequence goes on from JASEIO010000015.1 coordinate 21,959, forward strand.
AATTAATGACTGATTAGTTACATCCTCTCCAATCAGTTTATCCGAGATTTTATCATTTACTGAAGATACAGCCCTTTGTACCCCTTTTCCTAAATATCGATCTTTCCCATCCCGAAGTTCCAAGGCCTCATATTTCCCAACAGAAGCCCCTGATGGAACAGATGCCCTACCAACTACCTCTCCTTCTAACCCTACCTCCACCTCAATCGTAGGATTTCCTCGAGAGTCTAATATCTCCCTTGCATGAACTGAAGAAATAACAGTTATCTTACTATTCATTTCTCTTTTCAGCCTCCTCTATCTTAATCCGAACCCCATCATCCTTATTGCCAACTTCTAAAGAGTGCTTCCAAGCTCCAATTGCCTCCTTTATCATTCCCTTTGCGTGATAAACATCTCCTAAATGCTCTATGATAATAGGGTCATCTTTTACTAATCTTGCGGCCTTTTTTAATTGGCGTAAGGCATCATCTATACGTCCCTGTTTATAATAGGCCCACCCGAGGGAATCAATAAAATATCCATTCTCTGGTTCAATCGCCAAAGCCTTCTTTATTAATCTCACAGATTCCGAAAGATTAATCCCTTTTTCAGCATAAAGATAACCAATGTAATTGTACGCTTCGGCGTGTTTTGGATTAATTGAGATTATTTTACGGAAACTATCTATGGCAAGATCTGTCTTTCCACACCTATCGTAACATATCCCAAGTTGATAATAGGCCTCTTCTAACTTTGGATCAATCTCTAAGGCCTTTTTATAGCTAAGGATAGCCTTTTCAAACTCCTTCTTTTCTTCCCAACACACCCCTAAGAGAAGATGTGTCTCTTTACTATTTGGATCCTCTTCTAAGATTACTTGGAATTCCCTTATAGCTAAATCAATTTCACCTTGTTTTAGATATAATTTACCGAGACCCTTTCTATTTGGTAGATTTTCCGGATCGATACTTAACCCATTTTTATAATAGGAAATAGCCTTTTCGTCCTCTCCTTTATACTCATAAAGGGAAGCCAAGATAAAATTTATCCTTGGGTCTTTGGGTGAAAGGGTCAGTGCCTTAGAAAACGTATCTATGGCCTCTAAGATCTTCTCACACTTTATATAAATAGATCCAAGGTCGAAATAAAGAGAAGGAACCTCAGGGGTTAGTTCAATCAACCTTTTATAAGTTAAAATACAAGATAGATAATCCCTTTTTTGGATGAATAAAGTAGCCAAGATATTATAAGCCTCTATATTCTCTGGATCTAATTCTACCACCTTTTCAAAGGCTGAGATTGCTTGCTCATATCTATTTCTTATTAAGTAGATATTACCTAAGATAAAATAAGGAATACCTGTTTTATCTAATTTTAAAGCCCGCTTAGCATGAAAAAGGGCCTTATCAAGCTTTCCTATGGCAAGATAATTTTGAGACAAGGCTATTTGGATCGTAGAAGAGGTAGGATCGCATCTGGCTGCCTTTTTATAGCAAGATATAGCCTTCTCCCTCTCTCCTTTTTGCTCAAAGATCACCCCTAATGAGTAGTTGGCAAAGGCCTTGTTTTTCTTGATTGAAGGTTTTAATTGGGAACAACCAAGTAAATTAATTAGGACTAAAGTAGATATCCATATCCATATCCCTTTTCTTCTCATCTCTTCTCCTTATTTTGTCCCCTTTTCTCAGCAATTCTCAATCTATTTAAGGCCCTTTTGATTATTCCTTCCATGCGGAGAAACTCTTCTTCTCCTTTATGATGCCTTTTTATCTCCGCTTCAGCCCATTCCTTTGTCCTTTTTGCCCTATCTATATCAATCTCCTCTGCTCGCTCTGCGGTCTCAGCTAATATAGCAATCCTATTTTTAAATACCTCCATAAATCCACCACTTATCGCAAGATAAACAGTCTGTCCATCCTTTTTAATCCTTAACTCCCCTATTTTTAATGTGGAAAGAAGAGGGGTATGATTTGGCAAAATTCCAAGTTCTCCTAACTCTCCTGGAGCTACAACAAAATCTGCCTCCTCTTCCAAAACAAGTCGATCCTTTGTAACAACCTTAACCCACAAACTACTCACCTTTCTTCATCCTTTCTGCCTTCTCTAATACCTCATCAATCGTCCCTACCATGTAAAAGGCCTGCTCTGGAATTTCATCGTACTTCCCTTCCACAATCTCTCGGAAGCCACGGATTGTATCCTCTAATTTGACATATTTGCCTTTTTCGCCTGTAAATACCTCTGCCACAAAGAAGGGCTGGGAGAGAAACTTTTGTATTTTTCTTGCTCTATAAACAGTCAACTTATCCTCTTCTGACAATTCCTCCATCCCTAAAATAGCAATTATATCTTGGAGCTCTTTATACCTCTGTAAAATACCTTGTACTTGTCTAGCTACTCGGTAATGTTCTTCTCCTAAGATTCTTGGATCTAAGATTCTGGATGTTGAGTCTAAGGGATCAACTGCAGGGTATATTCCAAGTTCAACGATACGACGGGATAAAACAATCGTAGCATCTAAATGAACGAATGTTGTAGAAGGTGCAGGATCAGTTAGATCATCAGCTGGGACATAGATTGCTTGGACAGAGGTTATTGATCCCTGCTTTGTAGAAGTTATCCTTTCCTCCAAGGCACCCATATCTGTCCCTAAGGTTGACTGATAACCAACTGCTGATGGAATTCTACCAAGCAACGCAGATACCTCACTTCCTGCTTGTACGAACCTAAATATGTTATCTATGAATAACAAAACATCTTGCGATTCCTTATCCCTAAAGTATTCAGCAACTGTCAAACCGGTTAAGCCAACCCTGAACCTTGCACCTGGTGGCTCTTGCATCTGACCATAAATCAAGGCAGTCTTTTCTATAACCCCTGACTCTTTCATCTCTAACCACAAATCATTCCCTTCCCTTGTCCTTTCTCCTACCCCTGCAAATACCGATACTCCACCGTGCTCAATAGCAATATTACGAATCAATTCCATAACCAAGACTGTTTTTCCTACCCCTGCTCCCCCAAAAAATCCAATCTTACCACCTTTAGCAAAAGGGGCTAATAGGTCAATCGATTTTAATCCAGTCTCATACATCTCCTTTATAGTCTCTTGTTCTTCAAATGGTGGTGGTGGCTTATGAATTGGTTGATATTCTGTAGCCTCTATTTCACCTAAGTAGTCAATTGGCTTCCCCATTAAATTCATAACCCGCCCTAAATTTTTTCTTCCAACTGGTACAGTAATAGGTGAACCTGTATCCTCTGCAATCATTCCCCGTTTTAACCCCTCTGTTGCTCCCATAGCAATTGTTCTTACCGTACCCTCTCCTAAATGCTGAGCCACTTCCACAATAACCTCTCTTTCCCCTCGATATTCTCCACCCTTATCAATCTTTATGGCATTATAGATCGGTGGAAGTTCCTCTGTCTCAAACTCAATATCCACCACTGGTCCCATAACCTGTTTTACCTTACCCAATCTTCTCATGATCAATCGCCCCCGTATAATTATTAGTTGTCAGTTTTTAGCTGTTAATAATTATCCGACAACTATTTATATTCCACGTATGGCTTCAATAGCAGTTGTCATTTCAATCAATTCCTTGGTAATAGAAGCTTGGCGAGCCTTATTAAAGGCTAGGATGAGTTCTCTGACCATATCCTCTGCATTTTTAGTGGCATTATCCATGGCTACCATCCTGGCTGCATGTTCAGATGCAGTTGATTCTAAAAGTGCATGAAATATTTGAGTATTTATATAATGAGGAATAAGCCTCTCTAAGATTACGGATCTATTTGGTTCATATATGTAATCTGGAAAATCCCTTTTCTCTTCAGAAGGAATTGGAAGAAGCCTTTTTACTACTACCTCCTGTTTCATAATAGCCTTAAACTTAGTATATATTATATAGGCCTCATCAAAAGATGCCTCAAGATATGAACTTATAACCTCCCAAGTTAAGGCATTAACTATACTGGGAGTAACTGGATCTGGCATAGAAAAGGATTTTATCTCAAAATTACGCCTACTAAAATGCCTCTCTCCCTTTTTACCAACTGCAATTAATCTATCTCTTTCATTTAAAAACAACTCTGCCTCTTGAATGATCTTAGTATTAAATGCCCCACACAAACCCCTGTCTGAAGTAATAATTAAAACACCTCTTCTTTTTACCTCCCTTTCTGTAAACATTGGAGAGCCTTCTCTTTCAACTCGATTGGCCAAATTCTTCATAACCTCTTCTTCGGTTTCAGCATAAGCCCTAAAACTTTTTACTGCCTTTTCCGCCTTTTGTAATTTTGCAGTAGCAATTAACTTCATAGCCCGAGTTATCCGCTGAATCGACCGAATAGACCCAATTCTTGCTTTAATATCCCGCATAGTTGCCATAACTATTCACTCCCTGGCTAAAAACATCTCCTTAAACTCAAGGATTGCATTTTTTAAATCCTCTTCTATGTCCGTTGTCAAATCCTTCCTTTCTTCAATCCTTCTCTCTACTTCAGGATGTCTCTCATCCATAAATCTTAAAAACTCTTCTTCAAATCTTCTACATGCCGAAACTGGTATGTCATCCAAATACCCATTCACTCCACAATATATAATCATAACCTGGCGAGAAACCTCCATAGGCATATATTGATCCTGCTTTAATATCTCTACCATCCGTTCACCTCTCGTCAATTGCTGCTGTGTAACCTTATCAAGCTCCTCCCGTCCAAACTGGGTAAATGCTGCTAACTCTCTATATTGAGCTAAATCTAATCTCAATCTTCCAGCAACCTTTTTCATGGCCTTTATTTGAGCAGCTGAACCAACCCGGGAAACCGATATCCCTACATTTATAGCAGGGCGAACACCTGAATAGAATAGACCAGTTTCTAAATAGATCTGCCCATCAGTAATTGATATCACATTCGTCGGGATATACGAAGAAACATCTCCAGCTTGAGTTTCAATTATAGGTAAAGCAGTCAATGATCCGCCACCCTTTTCTTCATTCCATTTAGCAGCCCTCTCAAGCAGTCTTGAATGAAGGTAAAAGATATCTCCAGGATAGGCCTCTCTTCCTGGTGGTCTTCTTAATAATAATGATACCTGACGATAGGCCACAGCATGTTTTGACAAATCGTCATAAATGACTAAGGCATGACCTCCAGCATCACGAAATTCCTCCCCCATAGCACATCCACTATATGGGGCGATATATTGTAAAGGGGCAGGAGTTGATGCAGTTTGAGAGATAACCGTAGTATATTCCATAGCTCCATGTCTTTCTAATACCTCCACAACACCTGCTACAGTTGATTGTTTTTGTCCAATAGCCACATAAACACAATATACATCTTTTCCCTTTTGATTTAAGATTGTATCAACTGCTATGGCAGTCTTTCCCGTTTGACGATCACCAATGATTAATTCCCGCTGCCCTCTACCAATAGGAATCATAGAATCAATTGCCTTTAATCCTGTCTGTAATGGTTCGCAAACAGGCATTCTATCTACAACAGATGGAGCCCTTTCTTCAATGGGGCGGAAGCGTGTAGCCTTTATTTCCCCTTTCCCATCGATTGGATGACCTAAGGCATTAACTACCCGACCCTTCATACAATCACCAACAGGAACCTCAACAACACGACCTGTTGTCCTTACCTCATCTCCTTCCCGGACTGCCTTTTCAGATCCCAAGATTACACATCCTACTTGATCCTCTTCTAAAGAGAGGGCAATCCCAAAAACCCTATTTGGGAACTCCACCAACTCTGAATACATAACATCAGACAATCCATAAACCAAAGCCACTCCATCCCCAATCTTGGTAACCGTGCCGGTATTGGCAATATCCAATTTCTTTTCATACCGTTCCAATGTCTTTCTTAAAGCACTACTTATTTCGTCCTCCCTTATTTCCAATTTAAAATCCCTCCTCTCGTCTGACAACTGAAAACTAATAACTGATCACTTTATTAGTTCCTCTCTCAGCCTTTCCAATCTTGTTTTTACGCTTCCGTCAATAATCCTATCACCGATTCTTGCTATTATACCACCAATAAGTCTTGGATCTTCTTTTAATTCTACCCTAATCTCCATACCAACAACCTGTCTCATAGTTTCTTTTAGACTACTTTTTTCCTCTTTCCGAAGTGTAGTACAAGAAACAATCTCTACTTTCACCCGATTTTGTATTTCATCCGCAAGCCTTTCATATAAAGGATAGATTTTGGGCAGATAACACAACCTCTCTCTTTCCAATAAGGTATTTAAAAATGTGAGGATAGTTCCAGAAACTTGTGGGATTATTTCACCTATAAATCTCTTTTTTTCAGGGATCCCTAAACGTGGATGGTTAATGAGCCTCCAAACCCTCGGAAGGGTTAGAACTTTAGTTACACTGTGTAACTCCTCTCCAATCTCATCTATTCGGTCCTTTGCTATATCAATCAAGGTACAGGTTAAATCCTTAACAATCCTTTTTTCAATCAATGAAGTCTCCTTGTTTCTTCAATGTAATCATCTATCAATCTCCTATGAATCTCCTCATCCAGGTTGCGTTCAATTATCTTTTCTGCAATATCAATGGATAAAATAGCTACCTCTTTTTTGAGTTCCTTCTTTGCCCGCTCAACTTCTCTATTTATACCCTCTTTTGCTTCTTCGATCAGTCTTTCTGCCTCCTTCCTTGCATGCTCCATAATTTCCCGCCTTTCAGATTCTGCCATTGCACGTGCCGTTTCTCTAATATGCAAGGCCTCTTTTTGGGCCTCTAAAATTCTCCTTTTTGATTCTTCTAAATTTCGGGAAGATTCTTCCCTCGCCTCCTCTGTTTTATTAATCAACTCCTTAATATCTTGTGCCCTTTTGTCTAAAAACCTGGTTACTGGCTTATATAAAAGCCAGGTTAAGACCCCTACTAAGATTAAAAAGTTTAATATCTGCATAATCAATGTAAAATTGAGTTCCATCTCCTTCCTCCTCAAAAATAGGGAACATTCTCAGATAAATTTAACTATTGACCATCTTTGACAAGTTAAATCCACAAGATTTTTCACAGATTAAAGGAAATTCCTATACAATCAAGTTAAGGTATCAGGCTATAGGTAATGGGTTATAGGTTTTGGATTTCCCTATCACCCAATACCCATCACCTATTGTTACTTGATAATAAATCTTCCAATAAAGTTAAGGATGAGAAACGCAATAACTAATGAGTAGATACCAGTGGATTCGGTTACTGCTTGACCAATTAACATGGTTCTTGTTAAAACTGTAGCACTCTCTGGCTGCCTGGCTATTCCTTCAACTGCCTTTGATGCAACATTTCCTTCTCCAATAGCTGGCCCCCAGGCACCTATTCCCATACAAAACCCAGCAGCAAGAAGTCCAAGGGCTAAAATCCACTCACAACCTGCAACAATTTCCATATAACACCCTCCTTTCTTTAAATTGATTTAACCTTTGTATCAGAAGTAGGCAGATAAAACTTACCCACCGAACGGTCAATAGTCCATAGTCTAAAGAATGAATTATGGACTAAGTTATTCACCTCTTCCAACAGTAATGTAAACCAAAGCTAACATACCAAATACAAAGGCTTGAACTGCTCCAATAAATAGACCAAAGAAGGCATGTAACACAGGGGGAATCAATAGATATTTGAATAGGTCTGATAGAACAATAATTATCAGTCCACCGCCTAAGATGTTTCCAAACAAACGAAAGGAGTGAGAAACAGTTTTTCCAAATTCACCAGCTAGATTTATAACAACTGCTAAAGGGGCGATAACTAAGGGTTCGAGAAACCCTTTTAGGTAACTAAATAAACCCTTGGTAGCAATTCCTGAACCTTGAACTATAAGGAAGACAAGTATTCCTAACCCTAAGGTAGTATTTAAGTCCCCTGTTGGTGATTTTAATAAAGGGATGACTCCTAACCAATTGGAAAAGGCAACAAAGAAAAAGAGAGTGGCAATTAAAGGAAGGTACTTTCTTCCTACCTCACCCATAGTGTCCTTTATCAACTTATCTAATCCATCTATTATAAGTTCCACTAAAGCCTGTACTTTACCAGGATATTTTTTAAGTTTTCGTACCCCAAGATAACTAAATAGAATTATAATTATCATCACTATCCAGGTCATAATGATTGTAGTTACATTTATTACTAAGTCTACTTTTCCTATCCTCCATGTAATCTGATTTACCGAATCCATATTCTCTATAGTTACTAACTCAAATGCCCGTCCTATTGATTGAAACACCTTTTCCATTCCCTTACCCCTAAATTTGAAAAAATGGCTAATTTTATTATAAATAATCCAATACAAGTACCAAAGAAATCTACTTGTTCTAAGTTTTGGGCAATAAATAGAGAAGCACCTGCTAAGGCATACCTTCCTATTGCGCGGCTTCTAAAGTAAGATTTTGCCTTCTCTGGGTTAATATTCGTAATATGCCGGACATCCCGAGCCAAAGATATGAAGTTTAAGATACTAACTGCAGTTCCCAAACACAATCCAAAAACAATCTTTAATTCACCCATCAAGAAAAGCGGACCTGCACAAAAACTTAATAAAATTAAAGCACGCCTTATAATCTGTGCTTGAAGTTTATTGAATTCCTTCATCCTTTTTATCCTTCCTAAAGATTAATCTATAAGAGGCTACACCGCCACTTATTATGCCCAATAAGGTACAGATTATCAAAAACACCCCATTCAACCCGATTTTTTCATCAAGGAAACCTCCAACCTTTACCCCAATAAAAACTAAAACCACCATAGTTAATCCAAGTTGAGTTATCAAACCAAAATAACAAAAGATGTCTTTAAAATCGTTTTTTGCCATAAGGTTCTCTTATAGCATATAATTTCATTATTTGTCAAGATACTCTTGCTTCGCAAGAAGTATGAGTATATTGAGCAAGTTCTATCTTTGCCTTCTTTAATAATTCAATACCGTTTTGAGGTCTATCATCCTCCTCGATATAAACTACCCTTTTTATTCCACTTGATACAATCATTTTAGCGCAAAGGATACAAACCAAACCATTCACATATAATGTGGCACCCTCAGTAGATATACCAAATTTAGAACATTGTAAAATTGCTGATGCCTCACCATGAGTACAATCTCCAATTTCATACATAGTGCCAGACTTGACTCCCAATCTATCCCTTTCGCAAATTCCAGTATCAATACAGTGAGGCGCTCCTTGAATACAGGTACCATTATATCCTGTAGCAATAACCCTTTTTCCTTTTACAATAACTGCACCTACCTTTTTACGGAGGCATGTACTCCTATTTGAAACCAAATCTGCCATTTCCATAAAATACTCATCCCATGGCGGACGTCTCATCTTCTAACCCCTGTTTTTAGCGATATAATATACCATACCTCCAATCTATCCGTCAAGAAAAATCTATAAATCCGATGGCTGGCATAGGCACATGGTATCCAGTCTTGTAATAATTGTCAAACAATATTTC
>JASEIO010000016.1 GCA_030017475.1 bacterium
CATAGATATGACCGTCCCTATTTGCTCCATAAACCCTCAAAACTTTATCATTTCTTCCATCTCCAACTGCTACTCCATACATATAACTTCCACCAGAACCCAAATCCTGTTTTATCCAGGATGCCCAGGAAAAGGCAGAGATTGAAAGGTTAAGTGAGAGAGCGATTAAAAAAACAAAGATAAGTTTTTTGAAATGTTTTTTCATTTTTTAAACCTCCTATTCAGTCTTCGAAAACAAAAATCTTTATAGCTGATTGAAATCTATTTCTCTATTACTATATCATTTTCTCGTTTAAAAGGTAATCATCAATAAGATGGAAGAGACATTATGCTTAAGAGGATGAAGCAAGAAACGAATAGATAGCTGTCGGTACTGAATTGAAAGCCTCAACACCATTTCCTAGTTTTTGTAGTGTTTTGAATTTTGGTTATTTGTAATCAGCGTCAATCTGTGTTCCATTAATTTTACTTAATGGTGACCTTTAGCTGATGATGTTATCTAAGAAGTGGGTGTGTATATCTCCTTCTAAGAATTGAGGATTATCCATTATCTTACGATGAAAAGGGATAGTTGTTTTTACTCCCTCAATTATAAATTCATTTAATGCCCTTTTCATACGAGATATAGCCTCTTTTCTATCCTTTCCAAAGGAGGTTAACTTAGCAATTAGAGAGTCGTAATGTCGAGGGATGAAATAATTCTGATATATATGGGTATCTACTCTTATACCTAAACCACCAGGAATGTTCAGAGCAAGAATTTCACCAGGGGATGGTGAAAAGTGATTGTCTGGATCACAGGCATTAATCCTACATTCAATAGCATGACCAGATAGAGTTACATCTGCTTGTGAATAATCCAATTTTTCGCCTGCAGCCAATCTGATTTGTTCTTTAACTAAATCAATGCCAGTAACCCATTCAGTGACTAAATGTTCTACTTGAATTCTCGTATTCATCTCCATAAAATAGAATTTTTTTTTCATATCCACTAAAAACTCTACTGTTCCAACATTTGTGTATCCGGCATTCTTTGCCACTCGTATAGCTACATCTCCCATTTTTTCTCGAAGGTAAGTATCCACAATAGGAGAAGGTGATTCTTCAATCAATTTTTGATGCCTAAATTGAATAGAGCATTCTCTTTCTCCTAAGTGGATTATATTTCCATACCTATCTGCTAAGATCTGAATTTCTATGTGTCGAGGTTTAACAATATATTTTTCTAAATAAACAGAATCATCCGAAAATGCCTCTTCAGCCTCTGTCCTTGCTATATCTAATGCCTCTTCTAACTTATCTTTATCTTTCACGATCCTCATTCCCTTTCCACCACCACCACCTCTGGCCTTAATAATTACAGGATAGCCTAATTCTCTTGCTAAATTTCTGGCTGAACCTGCGGATGTGATTGATTCTTCATAGCCAGGAATGACTGGTATTCCATTCTCTTTCATCATCTGGCGAGCACGGGTTTTATCCCCCATTTTTCTCATTGCCTCAGGATTCGGCCCAATAAACGTAATCCCATGCTCTTCACAAATCTCTGCAAAGTTAGCCGATTCTGCTAAGAACCCATACCCTGGATGAATCGCATCTGCTCCAGTTATTTCAGCTGCCGAAATTATCCTTGGGATATTCAAATAGCTCTCCGATGCACGGGCTGGACCAATACAGACTACTTCGTCAGCAAACTTGGTATGCAAACAGTCAACATCTTCTTCAGAATAAACTGCCACTGTCTGGATATCTAACTCCTTAGCTGCCCTAATTATCCTTAATGCAATCTCCCCACGGTTTGCAATAAGAATCTTCTTAAACATCACACTGCCTCTATTAAAAATAGTTTCTGTCCATATTCTACTGGATGTCCATCTTCTACTAATATCTCCAGTATCTTTCCAGAAACCTTTGCCTTTACTTCATTCATAACCTTCATTGCTTCAATACCTCCTACAAGATCACCTGGAGAAACCATATCTCCTATATCTACACAAGGAGGATCCCCTGGTTTGAATGCTCTATAAAAGGTGCCCACCATCTCTGATTTTAATTCTATTAATTTTTTTGTCTCTTCTTTGGTGGAACTATTAAAGGATTCTTGAATGGGCTCTTCCTTTGAGGAGATTAGACCTCTCTTCAACTTAATCTTAAATCCTTTTTCCTCAAATTCCAATTCTAAAATCTCCTTCTCATCCATTAATTTGATAAGTCTCTTCACCCTCTCCAGGTTCATAAAATCTTTAATTATCAGTTTTCAGTTGTCAGATACAAGACTAAAAACTAACAACTGACAACTAATTATACCCTCTCTATATATTCTCCTGTTCTTGTATCAATTCTTACAGTGTCTCCTTCGGATATAAATAAGGGAATTTGAACCGTAAGACCTGTCTCTAAAGTAGCAGGTTTTGTTCCAGAAGAGACAGTATCTCCTTTTACGCCGGGAGATGTTTTTTTAACCTCTAACTCTACAAATATAGGAGGAGTAACCTTTATAATCTCATCTTTATATGTAGATAGGGTAACCTGCATATTCTCCTTTAAGTAATTTACTGCATTACCTAAAATATCTAAGGGTACAGATACATGTTCAAAGGTTTCATTGTCCATAAAATAATAATTATTGCTATTTTTATATAGGCAAAGCATGCTTCTTTGCTCCAATATAGCCTGTGTAACCTTTTCCTCAGCCCTAAATGTCTTCTCTATCATCCTTTCCTCTTTAATATCTTTAAGCCTTGTTCTAACAAAGGCCCCACCTTTTCCTGGTTTCACATGCTGAAAAGAGATAATCTCATACAGCATCCCATCTAACTCAATCGTCATTCCATTCTTAAATTCATTTGCAGAGATCATCATTCTATCTCCAGGAAATTTCTTTCCATCTTTTTCCTTTGTGGGTAAATAGTTACAAGAGATTAAAGGACTTAAATCACTATCAATTCTCTCGGTATTCCATCACTTAATATCTCATGTCCATCTTTTCGGAGTAAGACCACATCTTCAATTCTAACCCCAAATTTCCTCGGGATATATATCCCTGGTTCAATGGTAAAAACCATCCCTTCTTTTAGGACAGTTTTAGATCTTTTTGAAATTATAGGTTGTTCATGAACCTCCCGTCCTATGCCATGACCTGTATTGTGAACAAAAAACTTTTCATAGCCCTTCGTCTTTATGTAGTCACGGACCCGTTTATCCACAGACTTTGCCTCCACGCCTTCTTTCAACCCTTCCAATGCCTTCTCTTGGGCCTCCCTTACTATACTATAAACCCCTTTCTTATCGCTCGAAATCTTTCCCACAGCAATGGTTCTTGTCAGGTCAGCAGTATAGCCATTAGATTTTACTCCCCAATCAATAACTACCAAATCTCCTGGCTCTAAGTCTTTACCTGTTGCATTCCCATGGGGCAAAGACGATCTCTTTCCTGAAGCCACTATTATATCAAAAGGTCCTGTCCCACTTCCAAGTTTCCTTATAAGATACTCCAATTCAATAGCTACATCCCTTTCTTTTATCCCAGGCTTTAAAAAATCCGTAATCTTCCTCCATGCCTTCTCACAAATCACACATGCCTTCTTTATCATTCTAATCTCTTCTTTATCTTTAATCATCCGAAGGGAAGAGATTAGTTTCCTTGTGGGATGCAACTTCAAAAATCGCAAGGCCTTTGAAATCGCTTTGTACTGTTCAAATGACAGATCCGTTTCAAAACCTATCCTTTTTGTCCCTTTATCTTTCAAAATTTTAGAAATCGTACTGCCAATCGTTCCTGATTGTTTAATAACATCAAACCCTTCAGAAACTTCCAATTCTGTCTGTTCCAAATAACGCCCATCAACAATAAAAAAACCTTCCTTCAATGTTATAACTAAGGTTCCTGAGGAGCCAGTAAATCCAGTTAGATATTGAACATTAGCCAAATTTGTGATTAGTATCCCATCTAATCTGTTTTGGCAAAGCCTTTCCCTTAATTGAGTTAATCTATTATTGTACATCTTATAGCCTTTCTTTCAATAGGTTAATTGCTGCCTCTAAGCCTAATAGATAGCTATCTACGCCAAATCCTGTAATTTGTCCAACGCACACTCCAGCCACTAAAGAGCGGTGTCTAAACCCTTCTCTTTTATAGATATTAGATAGATGGACTTCAATAGTAGGAATGGAAATGGCTTTTATAGCATCACGAATTGCAATCGATGTATGGGCATATGCCCCAGGATTGATTAATATGGCATCTGCATAATTTCTTGCATTCCCTATTTCCTGTACTATTTCTCCTTCACAATTTAATTGCGTAATATTAAGCCTCACCTGATGAGCCGCGGCTCGATCTATTAGCTTCTTATTGATATCATCCAGAGTCATTTCTCCATAGATCTCTCGCTCTCTTATTCCTAAAAGATTTAGATTAGGTCCATGAATAACTAATATCTCCATCGTCTTTGATTATAACACACCCAGCCTTTATTGGCAAGTTAATTTTCTATCTTTAATGTATTCAATAATCTTCGTAACTACCTCTTCAATATTTAGGTTAGATGTATCAATAGTATAATCCGAGGCCTCATAAAATGGGGCTCTATATCTTAGGAGCTTTTTAATTTGCTCATAAGGTGAAACATTCTCTAATAATGGACGATGAGATGTATGGCATGTTCTTTCAAAGATTACTTCTGCTGAAGCCTTTAGGTAGATAAGAATTCCATTCTTTCTTAAGGCATCCATATTATCCTTATTTAAAATTGCACCACCACCTGGCGAAATGACATAATTTGTTAAGTTAGACACATGCTCCACCTCTTTCCGTTCTAAGTCCCGGAAATAGGATTCACCAAACTCCGAAAAAATCTGACTGATTTTCATACCAGCCTTCGTTTCAATTAAATCATCTATATCCACAAAACCCATTCCTAACTTTTCTGCAAGCCGGGTCCCCACTTTGGTTTTACCTGCACCCATAAACCCTATTAATACTATATTAAAATCTCTACTTACCATTATTTCATTTCCACCTTTCTCTTTTGCCTTTTGTAAGGCATCACAAGCCTTTTTGTAAAGTAAACTCGAAGTCTTTCCATCTTCAGGAAAACTTGCTATTCCTGCACTCAATGTAATAGATGCTCTATCAAAAAGGTCTTTCGCTAATCCACGAATCCTTTCTGCAAAAACACATCCTCCCTTTTTCCCTGTTTCTGGAAGAATTGCCATTATACCGACATCTCCAAAACGGGATATGACATCTGATTCTCGAGTAGTATATTTGAGCATCCTTATAAATTCATTAAATACCTCATCCTTTGAAAAAGAACCTTCTTCTTTTAAATTGATTTCTAAGATAACCAATGAGAAGGGATGATTATATCTTATTGACCTACTTATCTCTCCATTTAACCATCCTTGAAAAAGGTCTTGATCACTCATATTACGTACATTAAGAAGTATCATAACTCCCCTCGTTTATGGATTGCTGATAAAAGGAAGTTTCTTAAGATCTCTTTTCCTACTTTAGTCAAAATGGATTCAGGATGAAATTGCACCCCCTCTACCATGTATTCCTTATGCCTAACCCCCATAATCTCTTCTTCTTCGGTCCAGGCTGTGATTTCCAAACAATCTGGTAAGGTATCTCTTTTAATAATTAGTGAATGGTACCGAGTGGCAATAAATGGATTTTCAATACCTTTGTAGATTACCTTTCCATCATGATAGATTAAGCTTGTCTTTCCATGCATAGGTCTCTTTGCCTGAACAATCTTGGCTCCAAATACATGTCCAATGCATTGATGTCCTAAACACACCCCTAAAATTGGCACATTTCCTGCAAAATGAGAGATTACCTCATTTGAAATCCCTGCATCCAGAGGAGAACCAGGACCAGGGGATATTATAATTGCTTGTGGTTTCAAACGTGAAATATGCCGCGTCTCAATTTTATCATTTCTATAAACGCGCAAATCGAGTGCTACATCAACCTCCTTCTTTCCTATTTCTCCTAAGTATTGAACCAAATTATAGGTAAATGAGTCATAATTGTCAATTAGTAAAATCATTCCAGTCCCTTTTTGCCATACGAATAGCTTTAATTAGTGCCTCTGCTTTATTTCGGGTTTCATCATATTCTCGAGCTGGATCTGAATCCAAAACTATTCCTGCTCCTGCTTGAATATATGCCATGCCTTCTTTAAAGACTATGGTTCTTATAGTAATACAGGTATCTATATTCCCTGAAAAGCTAAAATAGCCTACACAACCTCCGTATGGGCCTCTTTTTACAGGCTCCAACTCATCGATGATCTCCATAGCCCTAATCTTTGGAGCCCCTGTAAGGGTTCCTGCAGGAAAGCATGCCCGCAAAACATCGGCTGAAGAATATCTTGATTTAACCTTTCCCTTAATAGATGAGACAATATGCATTACATGGGAATATTTCTCAATGATCATCAATTCTGGTATACAAATCGATCCATATTCACATACCCTTCCTAAATCATTTCTTCCTAAATCAACTAACATAATATGTTCAGCCCGCTCCTTTGGATCAGCCAATAAATCTTTAATATAGGCTTCATCTTCCTCTTCTTCTTTTCCTCTTGGTCTTGTTCCAGCTATTGGACGTACTTCTGCAACATTCCCATCTACCCTTACTAAGATCTCAGGGGAAGAGCCTAAAATTACCGAATCCTTATATTTCAAATAATACATATAAGGAGAAGGGTTGATTCTACGTAAGGCGCGGTAGATTGAAAAAGGGGATGTCGAAACCGAAACTCGAAACCGCTGAGATAACACTACCTGGAATATATCTCCTGCCCTAATATATTCTTTGGCTTTCTCAACCGATTTCATATATTCATGTTTAGTGAGGTTTGATTCTATCTTGATATCGGACATTTCACCCCATTCATGAATACCTGGCGTATCAGGTCCAAGTAATAGTGGCTCTCTTAATTTAGCCATTATACCTTCTATCTTTCGAATAGCCTCATCATATGCCTTATCTACACTATCCTCAATGTATGCATTAGATACCACTTTAATTGTATGGTTGACATGATCAAAGATTAGAATAGTATCAGTAAAAACAAATAATATTTCTGGAAGACCCAGCTCATCCGACTTCTTATCGGGGATTTTTTCCAAATGACGAACGTAATCGTAACCAATATATCCAACTGCCCCTCCATAGAATCTACGCAATTCTTTCACCTGAACAGGATGGAAATTATCCATTAGTTTTTTAAGATAAGTGAGCGGATCCTCTTCTCGAATCTCACTTTCTTCTATTTCTCCATCTCTTTCAACAGTCACTTTTTCCCCCTGACATTTAAATACTGCATTTGGATCTGCCCCAAGAAAAGAGTATCGTCCAAGTTTTTCTCCTCCTTCAACCGATTCCAACAAATAGGCATAGTCCGAATCCTTTGATATCTTCCAAAATGCAGAAACTGGTGTTTCTAAATCTGCTAATATCTCTTTATATACAGGAATTAGATTACCCTCTTTGGATAACCTTTTGAATTCTTCCAAAGTTGGATGATACATCGCACACCCCTTTCATAAGACAGATGGCAAAAAACAGGGTTTATGGTTTTACACTAAACCCTAATCATATGAGCTCTGACTTCTGCCAGAAGTGGTTATAGCTTCCGGTAGAAACAGCTCCTCTCTCCTGTGTGACAAGCAACCCCAATCTGGGAAACTTTGATTAAAAGGGTATCTCCGTCACAGTCGTAATAGATATCTTTAACCTCCTGGTAGTTTCCACTTGTTTCCCCCTTTAACCATAGCTTTTTTCGTGATCGACTCCAAAATACAGTTTTCTTTGATTCAATGGTTTTTTCTAATGATTCTTTATTCATATAGGCCAACATCAAAACCTCATTTGTTTCATAATCCTGAATTATTGCCGGAATTAACCCTTTCCCATCAAATTTTAACATATCTATCTTATCCTTCATTATATTATTCCTTTTGTTGATGGGATACCGCTTACCCGTGGATTAATCTCAACTGCTTGAGAAAGGGCCTTTCCTACCCCTTTGAATATAGCCTCTATTATATGATGTGGGTCATTTCCATAAAGGAGATTAATGTGCAAGGTCAATCCTAAGGTGTTAACTAAAGCTCTAAAGAATACATCTACTAATTCGGTTTTAAAATCCGCTATTCTTTCCCCAAATAAGGTAGTGTCTTGCAAGAATCTTTGACCTGATTTTCTAAAAGGAAGTACATTCCGAGTAGTATTAATAATTAAAAAAGGTCTACCACTTATATCTACGGTACAAGAAACTAAGGCCTCATCCATAGGTAAGGTAATATTTCCATACCTATTAATACCCCTTTTATCACCTAATCCCTTTTTTATTGCCTCTCCTAAAGAGATACCAATATCTTCAACAATGTGATGTTCTCCTACTTGTGTATCACCAGAGGCTACGATTTCTAAATCGAACAATCCATGTTTAGCAAATAGGCTTAGCATATGATCTAAAAAAGGTACCTCTGTTGAAATCTTATATTCCCCTCGGCCGTCAAGATTAATCGTAAGTTTTACTTCAGTCTCCGCAGTTTTCCTTTCTACCGTTGCCTTTCTTTCCATCATTCGTTATCCTTCCCAATCTCACCTTGATTGCATTGGCATGATGACCGAGTCCTTCAGTTTCAGCTAATTTGATTATATCTTTGGCATTTTTTCGTAATCCTTGTTCAGTGTAAGATATAATACTTACCCTCTTCATAAAATCCGAAACACCTAATCCAGAGGAAAACTTTGCCCAACCTCCAGTAGGTAAAACATGGGATGGTCCAGCAAAATAATCCCCAATTACAGTTGGTGAAAATCCACCTAAAAAGATAGCCCCTGCATTCTTAATACTACCTATTAAGTCCCAGGGGTTAACAATATGTAATTCCAAATGTTCAGGTGAATAGGTATTTATTAAATCGATCCCCTCTTCTATCCCTTTAACTAAGATTATGGGAAAAGATGGAAGTTTCTTATCTACCTCTTCAGCTATTTTATCTGATGGGGTTACCAAGAGAGCCTTTGATTCGGGATCATGTTCTGCCTGGGAGAGAAGACTATATATAATAAAGCGAGGATTAGCCACTTCGTCTGCCAAAATCAAAACCTCTGATGGGCCTGCTACCATGTCTATTCCTACATACCCATACACAAGCTTTTTAGCTAAACTTACGTAGATATTTCCTGGACCAACAATCTTATCTACCTTAGGTATACTTTCGGTTCCAAAGGTCAATGAAAAGATAGCCTGTGCTCCCCCAACCTTGTATATCTCTTTAACACCAATCAAATCTGCTGCGACTAAGGTATATGGATTAATCTGTTTATCTCTATTTGGGGGTGTGCAAATAACAATCCTTTTTACTCCTGCTATCTTTGCTACGATTGCGGTCATTAAAACTGTGGATGGATAGGGATATCTTCCACCTGGTACATAAATCCCAACCCGGGAGATTGGTTTATATATCTCCCCCATTACCCCATCTTTGGTAGAATCTATCCAGGAACGAGGAACACTTCTTTGTTGAAATTTATAGATATTCTCCGATGCCTTCTTAATAGAACTTAAAAATCCCTTTTTACAAGTATGCCGCGCCCTTTCAATCTCTTCGGGTTTAACACGCAAATCTTTGATCTCTAAGCGAACATGGTCGAACTCCTCAGTATACCTTAATACTGCTTCATCTCCTTTCTCTTTCACCTCTTTTAAGATCACCTTAAGCTTTTCTATCACCTTTTCTTCAATGTGATGAGAAATAGATCTACATATGATTTCCGAAATTTTTGGCCTATCACTTTTTTCCCAACTTCTTAAAATCATGATAAATAGTTTACCAATAAGGCCTTACTTTTGTCAAGAAAAAAGGCACCGTAAAAACGGTGCCTAATTTAAGATATGTGAGTATGGAGCATAATATAAACTGTAATATATTACAGTCCTATTTATTCATACGATGTCTAAAGTGACGGTAAGACTTACTTAAATCCATCTTAATCTTTATATCCAGCTTTTTCTTTAACTCATCGTAATTCTTTACGTTATACAACTCAAAGATATAATCCCACAGTAATTCCTTTTTACTCTTCATATAAAACCACTACACTGGCTTTTTCTTTAAAAAACCAACAAAGTTTTAAAATTGTCTCTCTATTATATTATCGGCTAAAATTAGGTTAGCTGACCTATCCAATTCTCAAGTTAGCATTTCCTGATTAAAAAGGTTTTTTATTCCACACCCCTTTATTATTATATCGTAATATTTCCCCCATAACTTTAGCAAAAATTAGAAAGGGAGAAAAGATTATCCATCTCGCTTCTAATCTCTTTCTTCTTTTGGTTTTTTTCCTTTAACAGGTCTAACCGTTTGATTAACCTTTACATATCTAATCAATGTGGGATCTAAGATCTTCGCCAAAGAGATTTGGGATTCTACCTCTTTTATTTCAATCTTTCCAATTACATCCTCTCTCCTTCCTAAGATTTCAAAGATTTGACCAGGTGCTACTCTATGGGAGGTTCCTAAATTGATAATTACCTCTCCATCCAGAACCTTTACAATTACCCCTTCGGGTTTTATCTCCTCTATAAGTCTCTCTTTTAAAATTGATACCAATTCTTTCATCCTATCCTTTCCATCCCTTTTTAAATCTAATTCTATAACCTTCTTTAAGTTAGTAGTATCAATCAAATCTACTTTTATACTTATATCTTTTTCTCTTTCCTTTATGCTTCCAAACATTACATACCTTGCTTCGGTTAGGTCTTTTATTTTAGCTATATCTTTTAAGCTTACTGTTTTTCTTTCTACAATATCAACTTGAGGAAACTCGTCTAAGAGAGATACTAAGAGTTCTTTTATATAATCCTCAATACCTATATGTAAAAACCGCTTTGACGTAAAATTAACTACTATCTTTACCGAAGTACGTGGGAGATTTTCTAAATCAATACCTTCTTTTGTGGACAGCAGCCCTTCTTGAATATAATAGGCCTTTTCCAATAGATCCTTTGCCTCTAAATGGTGTGGGTTTAACTCTATAACATGCCTTAATCCTACAATCGACTGGGGATATCTCTTTTGAAGGAAATAGATTTTGGAAAGGGAAAAACGAACAAGAGAATCTTGAGGATTCAACTTGATTGCCCTTTTATATTCATATATAGACAAAGGGTAATTTCCCCTTTCCAAATAATAGTTACCTAAATCATAATGGAATGTACTATATTTCCCCCGAAGGAGAGAGGTGGCATCTTCTAATTGTATCAGCACCTTTTCTAAATGGTATAAAGAGAGCTCATCATATGGATCTAATTCTAATGCCTTTTTATACACATCCCGGGCTTTATCATACTCTCCAAAATGTTCATAAACAAATCCTAAGTTATAGTAAGATAAGCTCGATTGTTCCAATCTTTGTACTTTTTCATAGATAGAAATGGCTTTCTCTGAATTATCTTTGAGATAGATATTCCCTAATCTATTTAAGGCCGCTATATTTTTGGGATTGATCTTTAGCGCCTTTTTATATTCCTCTATGGCATTTTTATAATTCTCCTCTTCATATAGAGAACCTAAGCTAATATACACCCATTCATTTTTTGGATCGCATTCTAACGCCTTTTTATAATACTTGAGGGCAAGATCTCCCTTTCCTTCCTTTTTATAAATCGAACCAATGTTCAGGTAGGTTAAGGTATGATTTGGACGTAATTTTAATGCCTTTTTATATCTATCGATAGCCCCAGTTACATCCCCTGTTTTATATAAAACCCTGGCTAAATTATAATGTACCGAAAAACTTACTGGATTAATTTCCTCTGCCTTTTTAAATATACCCTTAGCCTTATCCAAATCTCCTTTTTTCTCATAGGTTTTCCCTAAATTTACGTATGGTGCCAAAAAATCTTTATCGATTTCAAGTGACTTATTAAAACAAGATATAGCCTCTGAAAATAGTAAAAGGGCATAATACACTTCCCCTAATCTATTATATGCCTCTTTATAATAGGGATTCTGCTTGATTGCCTTTTTATATTCATAAATAGCCTGGGGATATTTTTTAGCCCTCTGCAATTCTTCTCCCTTTTTATAATGATCAAGAGCAGTTTCTGCCCTTACGAAATTCACCAAAAAGACAATAGAGATTATTCCTACAAACCTATTCATTAGTAACTTCATCCTTTCCATCCAATTCAACTATCCTTTTCTCAAGCTCATTGATTTTCTTATGGATAGAAGAAAGTCTTTGATTCATCCTTTCCTCTAATTGCTCCTGCCACATCTTTGCTTTATATTCTAACCAATTCATTATGTCTTCCCTTCGTTGTGATTCAGTTCTTTCATATCTATCTACCAAATCCATCATTACCTTTCCTTCTCTTTTGGCTAGGCCTTCAAGCCTTTCTTTAATCTCCTCTTTTAATGTCTCCCTTTCTCTAATCAATCCTTCCCTCTCTTTTATAAGAGAGAGAATCTCTTTTGTATCCTCTTCTTTTGCCTTTTTATACCTTTTCCTTTGCTTAAGAGTTCGGAAATAGAGAAGGAATGCTGTTATAGTAGAAAGGATAGTTACCATAATAGCAATATAAGAGAGCATTGGAGCAATTTGAAGAAATCTTGCTTCATCCACTTTAGTCTTCCCTTATGAGATTTGTGTTATACTAAACAATACCATAAAAGGTGAAATATGTCAATAGTAGATGAAGCAGATTCTTGACATTAGTCAGTTTTTTATATATAATATGTCAAGGGATATGAAAAGGTTTCTATTATTTCTTACTGTTTATTGCATATCAATCATTGTTTTAGGATGTGCGACAACTCGTGAGCAATGGGTTGGGTTGAATAACTATGGGGTAAAATGTGCTCGTCTTTCACTTTTTCATGAGGCAAAGGTTTGGCTTGAAGAGGCAAAGGGATTGAATCAGGAATCTGCAACTATATATAATAACTTAGGAGTTGTGTACGAATCTCTTGATTTAAATGAAAAGGCTAAGGCCTGTTATGAAAAGGCGATTGAGCTTGATAAAAAAAAGGTTTTTAGAAAAAATTTAGAACTCTTTAACAAGGATCACGGAGAGGGTAATCAGTAGCTATGGATTTAAGGTCTCTAATTATATCTATCTCCTTGTTTGTTATTGGATGTTCACATGTTACAACCATTACCATTAAAAGGGAGATATTGCCAGAGATAGATGTGGATGAAATAAATCGAGTAGGGATCATATGTTTAGGGGAAGATGAAGATTTAACTAATTTGATTGTAGAAGAATGGAAGGCAGGGCTTTTTAATAGTCCTTTTTATATCCTATCAAGTTTTGAAGTAGAAGAATTGACTGAAGGTATAGAAAAGATTGGGGCGGATATAATCGATGATAAGGAAAGACGAATTGAGTTATCAAAAAAGTTAGAGGCAGATGCCCTACTTATCTTTGATATTAAGGAATTAAAAGAAGATATTATTAGAAACTATGAAGTGAAAAGTTATTATGATAAGGATGTACAGAGATATAGTTTTTACAAGGTCTTCTATATCCAAAGATATATGGATTTAGATATGGATGTTAAGTTTTTTACGGTAAAAAAGGATGATCCTATCTGGAGTAAAAATTATAAGGGCGTAGAAACTATCACCTATCCAGAAGGAAATTCTGGGTTAGATTATAGGTCAAAGTTGATCAAAGGATTAGTTGAAGGACCAATCAATGATTTTATTAAGGCAATTACTCCTCAATACAAGTACCTGGAAAGGAAGATGGTTATAGAATAGGTATTGGAGATCTTAGATGTTTAAAAAAGTCCTGTTTTTGTATGTAGCGTTTATGTTAATTGGTTATGGTGTAGCTCAGGGTCAATCTTTTGGTAAAAATAAGGTAAGGTATAAAGGTTTTACATGGGAGATTTTAAAAACCTCACATTTTGAGATCTATTACACCCCTGAAATAAAGGATTTGGCACGTGTTACATCTTCAGTTGCTGAGGATGCATATTCAAGAATCAGTCATGATTTAAGACATAAGGTTTCGTCTCCTATCCCTTTAATTATCTTCAAATCACATTATGATTTTGAGCAGACAAATATAATCTTAGAACTAATAGAGCGAGAAGTAGGGGGATTTGCAGAGGTTTTTAAAAATAGAATCGTTATTCCATTCTCAGGTTCTTATTCAAGGATGAAAGAGGTAATCTTCCACGAATTGACTCACATCTTTCAATTTGACATATTATATCCTAACCTTTTAAGGTCTATATTCAGTAATCAATTCATCCGTACCCCTCCATTATGGCTAATGGAAGGATTGGCTGAATATGAGAGAGGGGATTTAGATAGTATGGAGGAGGCCATATTATGTGATGCCACTATTAACAATTGTCTTATTCCTATCTGTGAATTGGATAATTTCCAGGAAAGGATTGGTCTATGCTATATACAAAGCCATTCTATAATAAAATATATTGCAGATACCTTTGGTAAGGATAAGATAGGGCTTCTTTTGAAAAACTTTAGATCATATCAATCAGCTGATTCAATGATTAAGGCAACACTTAAGATGGATATTTTAGAATTAGAAAAGGGATGGATAGACTGGGTTAAAAAGAGGTATTATCCAAAGATAAAAGAATGTGACTTGCCTATTTCAATAGGGCGGAGACTTACCGAAGGCATACATCCAGTATGGTCAAAAGGGGATGGATTAATTGCCCTACTTAACAATAAATCTGGTTATTTTGATGTGATATTAGTAAAGGCAGAAAATGGAGAGGTGATTGAGGTTGTAACTAAAGGATTAAGATTCAAAGAATTTGAGGAGATAAGTATAAGTGAACGAATACTTTGTCTATCACGAGACGGAAGATACTTGGCATTCATCGCAAAGAAGAGGAATAGGGATATTATCTATATCTGGGATATGGTTAATTCTCACATTACGGAAAGACTTGATGTAAAGGAATTAGATTTCATTACATCAATCTGTTTCTCTCAAGATGGAAGAACCATAGGTATAGCAGGGAGTAAGAATGGAAGATGTAACATCTACATCTTAGATCTTAAAACACGTGACTTGAATAGAGTAACAAGTGGTTTATCTTGTACCCAACCCGTTTTTTCGCATGATGGGGAAGGGATCTTTTTTGTCAAGGAGGAAGATGATTTCAAAAATATATATTTTATCAATCTTAAGACAAAAGAAATAGAAGGTCTTATCTTGAATCAAGGGAGAAATATCGATCTAACCCTTTCTCCGGATGGAGATTACATTTTATTCAGTTCAGATCGCAGTGGTACATATGACCTTTATGCCTTTAACCTTGCGAAGAAAGACCTTTTTAAAATCACTAATTGTTTGGGTGGGGCTTTTCATCCGCAGGTTTCTCATGATGGGAAAAGGATAGCCTTTACATCCTATTACAAAGGGGGGTATAGTATTTATATTATGGATTTCCCAAAATCAAAAGAAGAGATTTTAGCCGAAAAGGTGACATACGAAAGACAAGAGACGAAAGAGAAGAAACAGGAATTTCCAAAAGCAGAGGTTAAAGAATACAAAACCAAATTCTCTTTTGATTGGATTAGTGGTGGACTTCTTTATTCTACATCTACTGGTTTTTCAGCCTCTACTGAACTTGCCTTGTCTGATATTTTGGGAGATCACCGATTTATTCTATTAACAGATTATCTATCTGTAGTTTCCCGTGCTTCCACCTTAAACTTTTATTTAACCTATCACTATTTAGCCAAAAGGACACCAATATACATAGGCATTTATAACTGGAAAGATTATTATCTATATAGTGGGAAGAGATATATAAGAGAGATCTATGGAGGATCTATAGGTACAGATTATCCTATTGATAAGTTTAGACGGATAGAATTGTATTATCTATATAGAGTTGAAAATTTGGGTGAGATTGATAATCCGGAAAAGGAAAGATATAACTTAATCGGTACATCATTTGTAAAGGATACAACACTATGGGGTAGATTTGGACCTTTATCAGGAGAAAGGAGAAGGATCACAATCGAGAAGACTGTATCTCATGATGGATTAGATTTTACCAATCTTAAAATGGATTTAAGGAGATATTGGAAACTCGGTAGGGATTCAAATCTTGCTTTAAGGGGTTTATTTGAAGGGAGTTTTGGGCATGATAAGATGGAATTCCCTTTAGGAGGGATTACAAGACTCCGTGGGTATTACTATGGGGATAAAGACCTTTGGAAGGAAAGGATAGCTTTAGTAAGCGGAGAGACTAGATTTACTTTAATAAGGCGGATTGACTTCTCTTTTCCTACCCACTTTTCTGTGAAGGATATTAGATCGATTTTATTTATAGATTTAGGATTGGGCTGGGACGAGCATGATAAACCACACCTTGGCAATTTTACAAGGTTAGAAGACTTAACAAATCCTTCGGATTCGGTCCAGTTATGCGATTTTGGAATAGGATTTAGAGCCCTTTTAGGAATCCTCCCTCTTAAGATAGATTATATTTGGAGAACAGATTTGAAAGAGACAAAGTCAGCTTTAATAAGAGTGAGTCTTGGTTATGATTTTTAGAATAATGCCTTATCTTTGTTTCATCTTAGAAAGGATGCCTTTAGTACCTCGTTATATACCTCTTGAAATGGAACACCTTCTTCAAGGGCTCGCTTTTTACAATCCTCATATTCGGGAATTGCCCTTTTTCTCCCATCCCATTCTGTTATCTTTACCTTAATCTTGCCAAACTTGGTATTGATAGATGTATCCTTACGAGGCAACCTTTTTCTTCCGATATATTTAATTCGTATTCCTAAGGTTGTTGTCTCTTTAAAGATTATGTCTATGATTTTATCAAGATCTTTCCTTTCGGTAATCACAGATAGCATATTTGCAGGGCGCTGTTTCTTCATCAAAATGGGAACTAGATATGCATCCAGTGCCCCTCGGGAGAATAGACGCTCAAAAACCAAATCATAGATCTGTGGGTTCAGGTCATCAATATTTGTCTCAATTAGTGCTACTTCATCCTCTTCGTACTCCAGGATTTCATCTCCCACTATAATCCTGAGTAGATTAGGTATCTTTAAATCACGCGTACCAGCACCATAGCCAATATTCTCTATCTTCATTCTGGGTAAGGAACAGAAGTCAGTAGCTATCGTAGTTATAATTGCTGCTCCAGTGGGAGTGACCAATTCCGATTGGACATCCGTTTGATAAACAGGGATACCTTTAATAAGTTCTAAGGTGGCAGGGGCAGGGACCGGAAGTATCCCATGGGATGAATCAATCATCCCTTTTCCTAAATGAAGAGGGGAAGCCAGTATCTTTTCCAAACCGAGCCTTTTTATCCCAGAAACTGCACCTACTACATCAATAAGCGTATCAATACAGGATAGCTCATGGAGGTGGGTCTTTTTCCTTCCATGAATCTTTACCTCTGCATCTTCAAGTCTTTGAATGATCTTTTTACATTTAAGTTTAACATCCTCATCCAATTCACCTCTTTCAATAAGGGCAATCATCTCTTCTGTACCCAATTTCCTATTTGAAGAGACATCGATATGTTTACCAATTATTTCCCCTTTTTTAACCGGATGAATGGATAATCTATAATTCGATATAGGAAGCCTTTTTAGTTCCTGTTCTATATCTACTCCAAGATCGAACAAACCTCCTAAAATCATATCTCCAGATATTCCAGAAAAACAGTCAAAATATCCAACCTTCATAATATCTCTACTTTAACCTTACATAGATCCCTAAATGTTACTGCATCTTCCCTTTTACCCACTACTGTACCATAATGCATAGGGATTGCAATCTTTGGACGTATTGCATTAGCCACCTTGGCAGCAGAATTAGCATCCATGGTATATGTCCCCCCGACCGGAAGAAGAGCTAAGTCAATGTCTTTTAAATCATACATCTCCTGAATTAAATCTGTGTCTCCTGCATGGTATATCCTTTTCGTATCTATCTTGATTACATAACCAACCCATTCCTTTCCTTTTGGATGGAAGGACTTCGTTATATTATAAGCAGGGATAGTTTCAATTTCCACTCCACAAATATCAAGATTCATGTTTGGTTTAACAATCTTTATTTCTCCTTTAAAAAAGGTTAGCTTATCTTTACAATCAGGTGGGGCCAAAATCACAGTATCATCCTTCACTAACTTGGTAATATCTGAAATACTACAATGATCATAATGAGGGTGAGTAATTAAGATAATATCTACCTTTTCCCATTTTCCTACATTATAGGGATCAATACAAATAATCCTACTATCTGATATTCGAAAGCTTGCCTGTTCTGACCATTCTATTTTTATATCCTCTAAGCTTAACATGCCTCACCTCCTCAAGGCCTTAACTATTGCCTTTCCAAATTCAGATGCTGCACTAGGTCCATTTGCAGTTATGATATTGCCATCGGTCTCCACTCCCTTTCCAGTATATATAGCACCTTTTTCCTTAAGTCTTCCTACCTCCGAAGACCATACTGTAGCCTTTTTATTCTCTAATACCCCTGCTCGGGCCAAAGTTACTGGTGCAATACAAATTGCTCCCAAGACCTTATTGGAGCGAACAGCCTTTTTAGCAATTTTATGAGCTACCTCCGAATCCCAATATTCCTTCGCCCCAATACCGCCTATAAAGATAACTGCATCGAATTCTTCTACATTCACATCACTTATAAGGATGTCTGGTTTCACTTTCATCCCACGCATTCCTCGAGATTCACGTAACGTGGAAGATGCTATTTCGACCTTTACCCCTTCCTTTTCTAAAACCTCTTTTGGTAATTCAAGTTCCTCATCCCTAAAATTATGGGATGCAATAATCATCAAAACCCGCTTCCCGACAATATCCTCTTTCACCTCCTCTTCTAATTCCTCCTTGATTCCTACTTCTTCCTCAGGTACCTCCTTACTTACTTCTATCTTTTGTCCAGTGCAGCCAATTAATAACCCTAAACCCACAAACACAGATGTCCATTTAATTAATACCCTCATCTCACCACCTCCATCTTTGGTAAAAAATTAGGAAATTGTAGTTAATTTTCCTAATTTAGGTAATATACCCTATCAATTTATAAACCAATTTTGCTGCAAGATATGATGAAGAGCTGTTCCCTTCTCTTGGGCACAACTCCATAACATCAAAACCAACTACCCTTTTTCTTTCAGAAACCTTTTTTAAAACTCTCAATAGCCCATGCCAGCTCACTCCTCCTGGTTCTGGAGTTCCGACTGAAGGCATAATCCCTGGGTCTAAGACATCCAAATCAATAGTGATATAGACAATGTCTTCAAGATTTGAAAATATCCTCTCTATCCAATCATCCTTTTCTATCATTTCATGCATATAGATGATAAGGGGTCTCTTATTCTCTTTTATAAAAAGAAATTCTTCTCGACTTATTGAGCGAACTCCAACTTGGATAACTTCACATAACTCTAAGATTCTTCGTCCAACACAGGCATGATTGTATTTTGTGCCCAGGTATGAATTCCTTAAATCACAATGGGCATCAAACTGTAAAACTGATAAGTTATCCCATTCCTCTTTTAATGCCTTGGCCACTCCTAAACTTAAAGAATGCTCTCCGCCTAAGACAACGATTATTTTACCATCTTGAATTATCCTTTGACTAATCTTGTAAACCCTTTTTATCATAGATAGAGGATTGCTTAATACTGGGGTAACTTTAGGGAAGGTATATATACCTATTTCACAAATATCCTTTTCCAATTCGAGATCAAAGTCCTCTAAATTTTTAGATGCAGAGATTATTGAAGATGGTCCTTCTCTTGTACCACTTTTATAAGAGGTTGTTGAGTCATAAGGTATTGGCAAGATAACTACTTTAGCCATTTTGTACTGAGAATTTATCTCTCCAAAGTTTTCGGGATGGGTAAAGTAATTACTATCCATTTTTGATATACTCTAATCCTCGCTCAATGGTCTTTATAGTGAGATCTTTTAAACTGAAGATATTTTTAAGGTAAGAGATGACAATCTCCGTATCAAACCATTTGCAGGAGAAGATATCGATATTTACATAACCCCTTTCTGGAAATGTATGTATCGAGATATGTGATTCAGCAATTAAAACAAAACCAGAGATTCCCCAATCCAAAGGTTCTACACCTTTGTATTTAAATACATAGGGCGGCATAATCTTAGTCATCCGGATCTCATCTGGAAGTTTATCTAAGATTCTATAAATCAATTCTAAGTCTTCTAATTTTTTCTTATCCACATCTTGTCCATCAATAATTAAATGCATTGTTCTCTCCTTTTACAAAGAAGGTTTCATCACGGAAACATTTATTGCACAATATCTTTGCTGCTTAACTTTTTCCTCTTTTTGCTAGATTTCCATTTTTTCTTGTTTCGCAAGAATTATAAAGAAAGGGAATTAATTGCCCCAGGGATTTCTGAGATTAGATCAGAGGCAATCAGGCTTACTCCCTTTTTCTCAGCTGCAAGATCTCCACACACCCCATGTAAATAAACGGAAAGGCAGGATGCAGAGATTACATCCATTCCTTGAGCGATCAGTCCTGCAAGCATTCCAGTCAATACATCACCTGTTCCTGCTGTTGCCATCGAAGGATTGCCAGTGGAATTGATATAAACATCTCCTTTTGGGTCAGCAATAACTGTTCCTGCTCCTTTTAATACTACTACAACCTTATAATCCTTAGCAAATTCCCGAGAGATACCTATTCTATCTTTCTGTATTTCATCTGTACCTTTTTTGAGAAGGCGAGCCATCTCTCCAGGATGGGGAGTAATTACTACGTTCTTTGTGGCTAAAAGTATCTTTGGGCATTGCAAGGCATTTATACCATCAGCATCTAAGACAATTGGTTTATCTACCTCCTGGATGAGTTTTCTAACCAATTCTTGAGTTTCTGGATTTCTTCCCAACCCAGGGCCAATAGCTAAACAGTCACATCCTGACGAAAGCTCCATAATCTCTTCATAGGCTTGCATATTTAGTGAAATGTCCGATGTTTCTGGTAAAGGTTTTGTTATCACCTCTTGAAGTTTCATTTCCATAATACTATTTAGTGAGCGTGGTATACATAATGTGACCAAACCAGCACCTATTCGCAAAGACGCATCACTCGTTAGCGCTGCTGCTCCAGTGAAACCAATGGATCCAGCAATAACCACTACCCTTCCACAACCCCCTTTGTGGACATCAGGTAATCTATTTGGAAAAGGTGGAAGTTCTTTATCCTTGATCAATAGATTTGTGGATATCCGTTTATCATCTAATAAGCTCCTTGGAAAACCAATATCAAGTAATGTCAACCTACCAACAAAATGTTTCCCTGGATAGATAACCAATCCTAGCTTCGGCAAGCCTAATGTTAAAGTATGGGTAGCCAAGATACATGTCCCTAAGGGAAAACCAGTCGTAGCATCTAACCCAGAAGGGATATCAATAGAGACAATAGGGGGTTTGTAAGTAGCTAAAAAATCTATAACCTCTTTTATAATCCCTTTAAGCGTACCTTTTGTCCCAGTACCTAAGATAGCATCTATTATTAAATCCGATGCCAAAATGTCGGATCTTACCCGATCCAGCTCCTTTGAAGAAGATAAGCGAGTTACAGGAATGCCCAATTTCTCTACTATATTTAACTGAATAGAGGTTAATTCACTCACCTTATCCTTTGGAATAACCAAAAATACCCTTAATCTTACCCCCTGGTTAAATAGGTGTCTAGCTATAACCAATCCATCACCTCCATTATTACCAGGTCCTGAGAAGATGGCTACTCTTTTATTGAAGATCGAATCTTGAAAAAGTTCAATAATCTTTTCACTGCACCTTAATCCTGCATTTTCCATAAGGATTATGGAAGGAATACCGTATTCTTCGGTAGTCCTTTTGTCAATCTCTTCCATCTCAAATCCAGTTACAACCTTCATCACTCCACCTCTATAATAACCACTGCTGTGGCATAATCTTTGGTATGAGAGATAGTAAGGGATATATTTTGTAGATTTAGCTTGTCTAATAAATCCTTAGCCCTTCCATACACACCTATTTTAGGAGACCCACTCCTTGTATTCACCACTTCTACGTCGCGAAACGAAACCTTTGGCCAACCAACAGATATTGCCTTTAATAATGCCTCTTTAGCAGCAAATCTCGCTGCAAGGTGTTCATATTTATCCTTATGGGTTTGGCAATATCCTATTTCATTTTTAGTAAAAACCCTCTCCAAAAACCTTTCTCCAAACCTTTCTATAGTCTCTCTCATCCTATTTATCTCTACTAAATCTATCCCTAAGCCATAAATCATTAGAATCCCCTTAATTTGTCAAGAATCTATTTATAGCTTGATCCACTTTATCTAACTTTACCCTTGTATTTTTGCAAGGACCATCTGGTCTTTCATTTAAAATGCCAAAGACAGGTAAAGGATAGGTATCGCAAATTCCAGTAGCTAACTCTCTTTCGCACGCAATGGCTACTACCGCTTTCGGATTATAGGTTTTAAGGATTTTCCTTGCAAATCCTCCTCCTGTAGCCACCTCTATATTTACACGGAATTTACAAGACAATTCAATCAGTTCTTTAATCTCACATCTTCCACAGCCCTTACAATTTCTAATCCTGTTAGTAATTCGCACCTCGCAATCAAAATCTTGCAAACAGTGAGGGATCAATAATAGAATGTCCTTTGGGAATATCTTGCCATTCTTTCTATTTACTAAATGATTGTTTATCTCAATAAATCTTTTTGCTATTCTTTCATAGGGAATACAGAACAACTTCCCAAATATAGTAGCTATAGAAAAAAGAAGATTGATAATAAATCTCAAGTGGGACCCCCCAAAACAGTTCCAATCTTTACCTTATGACCTCTTAAGTACTCTTGTACGCTCATCCTTTTTTTATTTTCTGGCTGCAATTCCCAAATAGAAAGGAACCCATCTGCGGTTTTCACCACCATTCCTCTTTCATTTACTTCAACTATCTCACCAAAGACGCCATCTTTAGGACACCTTTCTTCTATCTTTACTTTCCATATCTTTAACATCTTATTATCCAGATAGGTATAGGCACCTATCTTTGGGATTCCTCGCACTAAGTTGTAGATTTCTTTAGCTGACTTTCTCCAGTTGATACACCCATCCTCTCTTTTTAATCTCTGTGTGTAAGTAGCATGTCTTTCATCTTGTTTTATTCTTGGAGCCTTTCCGATTTCAATCAGGCGTATACTTCGGATAACAACCTCTGCTCCAATTCTACTCAATTTTCTGGTTAAGGTTTCAGCATCATCTTCGGGCGAAATTTCAACCCTTTCCTGTAATATTATGTCCCCTGTGTCTAAACCTTCATCCATCCAGATGGTAGTCACCCCAGTCGTGGTCTCACCATTCAAGATTACAGACTGAATAGGTGATGCCCCTCTATATTTGGGAAGTAGAGATGGGTGAAGGTTTATCACCCCGAGTTTAGGAATATCTAAAATCTCCTTTCCAAGTAATCCTCCAAATGCCACTACCACTATTAGGTCTAAGCTAAGCCTTTTTAATAAAGAGACTACTTCCGATGTATTTAGATGCTCAAATTCCCATATCTTTAAACCTAACCTTTCTCCTAATGATTTAACAGGGGTGGGCGTAACCTTATATCCTCTTCCCTTTGGCTTTGAAGGTTTGGTAATCACTCCTACTAAGTCATAATCAGTCTTTGCTAACCTCTCTAAGCTATATAGCGCAAATTCAGGAGTTCCCATAAATAAGATTCGCATATCGCCTTCTCTTTTACTTACCTTCGGAAAGACTTCTCAATTCTCTTTTGGTAGCCTTACGTAGCTTATTTAATCTTAAGCTGAGCGCCTTCTTTTG
The DNA here is from genome assembly GCA_030017475.1 of bacterium. GTDB lineage: Bacteria > UBA9089 > JASEIO01 > JASEIO01 > JASEIO01 > JASEIO01. The sequence goes on from JASEIO010000016.1 coordinate 23,909, forward strand.
ATTCTTATCCATTCTATCTATAAATAATATTCCGTCTAAATGATCAATTTCATGTTGTATTGCCCTGGCTAAAATCCCAATAGTATCTATCTTTACAACCTTCCCTTCTGTATCAAGACCTCTCACAAATACCCTTTTCTTCCTTTTTACCTCTCCCTTTATTTCGGGTAAGGAAAGGCAACCTTCTTCAAGTATTTCCTCTCCATCCATTTCAATTATTTCAGGATTAATCAGATATATTGGCTTTCTTGCCCCTTCGGTTCCAACATCAGTCACAATTACCCTTTTCAATACACCAACCTGATTAGCAGCTAATCCAATTCCTAAATTGGCATACATAGTTTCAAACATATCATCAATTAACCTTTTTATATTATTAAATTCATCTCTTACCATTTCACACCTTTTCTTAAGTATTAAATCCCCATATTTTCTAATTCTAAGTATAGTCATTATCTTTACCAATGATACCAATGATAACAAAAAATCCTTTATATGTCAAAGCATTTTTAATTTTTGTGATTGACAAATTTGATAAGATCAAGTAAAATGTTCCTGTAACAGAAACAAGACATCCTATATGTCTGATTACACAGACTACAAAGGATTCTAAAATCTGTGTAATCAGGTAAATGGACATTAGGAGGGATCTTAGATGAGAGAGAGATTGATAGTTAAATTAATTCTCGGTATTTGTATCCTTTCTATGATTATTGGAATCTATTTAGTCCTTACCAAAGAACATGGATACAAAAAAACAATTGCCCTGCCACATGAGTCACTCAAGAAAGAAGGTATCGCAGTGATTAAGATTTATGGGCCAATCGAGATAAGAGAAAGGTTTGGAGTGAGATATTTGTACTCCTCGGATTGGATTGTAAAAAGATTAAAAAAGATAAGAGAGAATAAAAAGATAAAAGGGGTTGTATTACGTATAAATTCACCAGGTGGTACAATTGGCGCAACCCAAGAGATATATAAACAAGTCTTACAAATTAGAGAAGCTGGAAAGAAGGTAGTTGCTTCTATTGGTGATATTGGAACCTCTGGTGCTTATTATATTGCCTGTGCAACGGATAAGATTGTAGCTAATCCTGGGGCTATAATTGGGAATATTGGGGTTATATTTGCCATACCAAATCTAAAAAGTCTACTGGATAAGGTTGGGGTTGAATTTAAGATAATAAAGAGTGGGGAATATAAGGACATTGGCTCTTACTTTCGTGATATGGAAGAAAAAGAGAGGAGATTACTCCAGGAGGTTATAGATTCGGCATACAACCAGTTTTATAAAGCAGTAGTCAAAGGAAGAAAGGGGGTCTTAACTGAGAATGAGGTGAAGGAACTTTCTGATGGAAGGATTTTTACTGGGGTGCAAGCAAAAGAAGCTGGAATTATAGATAAGGTAGGAGACTACGAAGATTCAATAAGGTTAATAACTAAGCTTTGTGGAATAAAAGGAAAACCGCAAATAATTGAAGAGGAGATTCATCCATTTGAACTGATCTTTGGAAAGTTTGAGGAGATGCTAAGACATAACTCATTAGCATATTTACAGGAAAACGTGGAGAAGGTCAGGTTAGAGTATCGCTATCGCCCTGGGTTCTAGTTGTTGTGATGGAACTGATATATCATTTTTTATTCGATCCTGTATCAAGTATCAGGGAAATAAAAAAGGTGAGACCTTGCCTTCTTGCTGGATCAATAGTCATTTTGGCAACAGTTAGTGGCACTATTGGCAATCTATTAGTTACTGGTTTAGCTCCAGATATAGCCAAAATATCACTTACCTTAGGATTGGTTATAAAACTCATCTCTATCTTTTTATTATGGCTAATCTTTACATCTATCCTCCATTTTATTGCTGAGGGTTTAAAAGGAGAAGGAGAGGTCTCTTCTCTATTTATATCCCTTGGATTTTCATTCATACCAGGGATACTTCTAACTCCACTTGCCTTAATATCTCATATCTTTGGTCCTTTAAAGGTGTTTATCTATCTTTTATTTGGAGTAATTATACTCATTTGGATAGTCATATTACAAGTTCTTGCCCTAAAAGAGACATATCAACTTTCCTATGGAAAGGCATGCTTAGCCTTTGTTATCCCAATATGTATAGGGGGAATATCCCTCTTCGTATTGGGCATATTATCCCTTCTTACGCTCATCTCATTTATAGATAGCTTGCTCAGTTTTTAAAGGTGCATCTTGAAAAAGGAAGTAAATCAATCTACGATTGAGTTGATTCAGGGGGATATAACTGAGATGGCAACCGATGCTATTGTCAATGCCGCTAACACCTCTTTAATACTTGGAGGAGGGGTAGCAGGTGCAATCAGACGTAAAGGAGGAGCTAAGATTCAAGAAGAGTGCAATAAAATTGGAGGTACCTTTGTTGGGGGAGCAGTTATTACTACTGGAGGCAACTTAAGGGCCAAATACGTAATTCATGCTGTAGGACCCAGGATGGGTGAAGGAGATGAGGATGAGAAGTTAAAGCGGGCTACCTTAAATAGTCTTCGCTTAGCAGATGAACATAAACTCCGCAGTATTGCCTTTCCAGCTATTTCAACTGGAATATTCGGTTTTCCTATTGCAAGATGTGCCTCGATTATGCTCTCTACGACTATCGATTATCTAAAAGGCACAACTGGGATAGAAAAAGTTATCTTTTGTCTATTTGATTCGCAAAGCTTTGAAGTATTCAGCCAGAAATTAGAAGCCACTTTGTAATAACCGAAGCCAATGATTTTCCCGTAAGTATTTACCCTTCTCTATCCCATCCTGATAGTTTTGAAGAGGGATTGGTAAATCTCGAATCCCTTCGCGATGGCTTTGCGTTTTAGAAAATGAAGGAAAAGGAAGGGATTATATCGAGCGACTTTGGGAGTTAAAAGTGGACGATAATAGTATACCAGAAATCGTTTCTATGCTTAGGAAAGAACTTAGTGATATTCTGGAGGAACATGATGTTTCTATCGATAAGTATGTCATAACCTTTCGCGGCAAACCCCTGCTTCCTCCTGAAGAGACTTTTTCATCCCTTCGAAGTAGACTTGAGCGGCTTGGATTTCTTCCATATCTTCGGAAGGAGAAGGAAGAAGTCTTGATAAGGGTGACCAAATCTCCTCAAGGATTAAAAAAGTCAAATCCTTTGGTAAACCTTATCCTTTTTTTACTGACCATTCTAACCACCCTTTTTGCTGGAACACTCCATCAGGGTGAGAATCCGTTCCAAGACCCCAAAAAACTCTATCTTGGGATACCATTTTCCTTCTCCCTTCTTCTGATTCTTTTAGCTCACGAATTAGGTCATTACTTTATGTGCAAGCACCATGGAGTAAAGGCTACTCTTCCATATTTTCTTCCTGTTCCCCATCCTTTAATTGGAACCTTTGGTGCATTTATTAAAATAAGATCTCCTGTTTTTACGAAACAGGCCTTAATGGATATTGGAGCAGCAGGTCCTTTAGCTGGATTTATCCTTTCAGTTCCTATAGTGATAATAGGTCTTAAATTATCCAAAGTGGTTGCGGTTTCAAATATGAAGGAGGCGATAACCTTAGGTGACTCCATTATCTTTAGGCTACTTTGCAAATTGGTATTGGGACCTCTCCAAGCTAATAGTGATATTATTTTACACCAGGTAGCCTTTGCAGGTTGGATAGGACTGCTTGTTACATCCCTTAACCTTTTACCTGTTGGGCAGCTTGATGGAGGACATATTGCCTATTCCCTATTTGGGAGAAGACAGAAGACAATAGCTAAAATTACAATACTTTCTCTATTAGCAATGAGCTTGAAATGGCCTGGTTGGTTCTTTTGGACATTCCTAATTCTCCTCCTCGGATTTCATCATCCAAGACCCTTAGATGACATAACACCTTTAAATACGAAACGAAAGATGATAGGAGTGCTTGCATTACTTATCCTAATCCTAAGTTTCATTCCTGTTCCCTTTGGAATCACTAAATGAGCTATTGAGAGAATTGATTGCATCAGACAAAGGAGATTTACTTGAAGTGAAGATATAGAAAGCCCCAGTTATCTCTTAATACTCAGTGATAACATTTGTGGGTAAATTCGAATCAATCTAAGCTTAAATACGATATTGATGTTTCATGCTCAGAGATAGATCAAATTTGCGAGTCTGCTCAGAAAGCGGGACTTGCAGCAAAATTAACGGGTGCCGTGTTGCGAACCCGCCCTTAGAAAAGTTTTTAAGGAAGGAGGGAGGCGTATAAAATATGATGAAAGATAAAAAATTACTTTTCTGGGTTTTGACAGTTGTCGTATTAGCCATTGTTGGATGTGGTCTATTTGTATCAAAACAGCTTACTACACCCAGCGAATCCAATTTCAATCTGATATTCAAATATGGTGTTGGAGCAAAGAATGTCTTGAATACATTTGAAGGAACATATACAAAGGATATGATTGTGGATCCACCTATTACTGTAAAGTTGTCTTTGTCTAATGAAGAGTTGCATAAAATTTATCAAAAGATGATTGAAATCAATTTCTTTGGTTATCCTGACAGATTTTTTGTTTCTGTACCTCCTGGAGAGATTGTTTGTATGGTAACCCCATATTATAGCTACTACTTTAAGGTGGAATACAATTCTAAAATTAAGGAGTTGTGGTGGGAAGATAACATAACAAACGAAGATAAAAAGGCTGAGAAGCTAAGAGAACTTATTAAACTCATCACAGATATTATTAAATCTAAAGAGGAATATAAGAAATTACCATCTCCAAGAGGATATTATATATAGTTAGAGAAATGCAATTTTTGGCGGGTTCGCAACTCACAAACCCAGCACTAATTTTTGAGAGTGCGGAGTGGGTTAGTAACTTGGACAATTTCTCAAAAAATATGGTATGAGAAGGGCATCGCTTTTTGGTTCTGTGGTGAGAGACGAGGCTACAGAAAGTAGTGATATCGATATTTTAGTAGAAATCGGAAATAATATAGTTTGCTTGATTTTGTAAAAGTAAGTGGGGTTCGGAACTCTCGCAATCCTTATTCCTCGCTTTGCTTGGGACTTCAGATATACTCAAAACGTTAGCCGAAAATGGCGACGCCTACGATCCGAAGGAGGTGATTCTTATGATATAGTATCAGTGGCAAATTGGTTGAGTTAGTTGGTGTGTTAAAATCAAAGAGAATAGGAGGTAAAAATGAAGAAACATCTTAGCGTAATAACGGGAGCATTTTTATTGCTCCTTCTCATTTCCAGTGTTGCTTTGGCACAGGGAATAGAAGATAAGACAAAAAGATTCGGTCTCGGACTCCAGTGTTCATTCCCTGCATGGGGTATAAGTGGAATGATGGATGTAGCCGATAACTTATCACTCCAGGGGGTCTTGGACTTGTTTGGGGATTTAAAAACATACGCAGGAAGAGGTATCTATAGATTTAATAAAGAACCCTATTGGAACGTCTATGGATATGGGATGATAGGTGCGTGGAGCTATAGTTATTACTATGGATGGCCTATCTATCTAAAAATTACTGAAACGGTCATGGGTTTTGGAGCTGGTGTAGGGATAGAATATGATTGGAAAGCTTTGTCGCCCGACTTACCTCCCATTTGCTGGAATTTAGAAGCTGGATTAGGAAGCGTGGGGTTTAAAAAGGTTTACTACCCTTTTTCCACTTTTATGATTGGAGTCGGGGCACATTACCGTTTCTAATTTCTTAAGGTATGGCGTCGCCATATTGGCTAACAGCAGGTTTACGATGCTATCACTAAATTTTTGGCTGGTCTTAAGTGGTGTATCTGTAATTCAATGGAAAATTTTGAAAAAGGGAAAGAGGTTTGGCAATAGCTGAAAATAGGTAGAAGGATCTCTAGTGAGGTGTTAGGGATTGGAAGTAAAAGAGCGAAATTTTCCTTTGTACTTCATTTCGAAATGTGCTATTTTATTCTAT
>JASEIO010000017.1:0-25303 GCA_030017475.1 bacterium
TTATGACTCTTTTTAAAGGCACAGCAGTTGTAGAAAAACACAGCAATTCTAAAGAAGGGAATATCGACTATCAAACTGCTCGATAACAAGTTTTACTGGGTTAGTCGTCTTTGGTGTAATCCAGGATGTTAATTGAATACCTTATCTATTCGGGTTGCCCACACTCTCCACAATACTACTTGTACTATTTTTCAAACAAAAATACAAAGAACAGCTAACAAAAATGCCTGCAATGATCTGTGCAAGACCACCATAGAAGATGCCCATAGCAAGAATCATAGTGCTTAAACTGAATAGTCCTGCATTTAAACCTAATGGTGCTGGGTTTGCAAGTTTTTCAACTTTTTCTACCATCTTAAAATCACCTCCTCAATTACTAAATAGCCTTATCTATCTCTTCCACAGCCTCAGGATTAGAAAGCGTAGCAATATCACCCACCGGTAGTCCTAATACCTTAGCTCGTATCACCCTGCGCATGATTTTGCCACTTCTAGTCTTAGGTACATCAGTAACAAATTTAATCTTATCAGGTCGTGCTATTTTCCCTATTTCTTTTCCTACATGCTCTCTTAACTCCGAGCGTAACTCATCATTTGGTTCAACACCCTTTTTTAGCACTACAAATGCTAATATTGACTCACCTTTTACTTCATGTGGCTCTCCAATCACTGCTGCCTCAGCTACCTTTTCATGACTAACGAGTGCAGATTCTACCTCTGAATTTCCTATTCTATGTCCAGCCGTATTAAGAACACCATCTGCCCTTCCTTGTATCCAGAAATAATTATCATCATCTTTTCTTGCTACGTCACCCGCTAAATATATATTTGGATACTTGCTCCAATATATTTCCTTAAATCTCTCAGGTGCTTTGTAAAGACCTCTTAACATTCCAGGCCAGGGTGTAGGTTGAACTAAATTACCACCTCTATTTTGAATAGGATTACCATCTTCATCATATACGTCTGCAGTAAAACCTGGTAATGGTTTAGTAGCTGAACCAGGCTTTAATGGTGTGATGGGTAATGGTGATATGCAGAATGTGCCACTCTCAGTTTGCCACCAAGTATCCATGATTTGGCAACGCTTTCCACCAATATGTGTATAGTACCATATCCAAGCCTCTGGGTTTATTGGTTCACCAACTGAGCCTAGTAGCCTCAAAGAGCTTAAATCATGTTTTTTCACCCATTCTTCACCAAACCTCATGGCCAATCTAATACTAGTAGGTGATGTATAGAAAACTGTTACACCATACCTTTCTATAATCGACCACCATCTCTCTGGATTAGGATAATCTGGTGCACCTTCATATATTATGGATGTTACACCTAAGATTAATGGACCATATACAATATAGCTATGACCAGTTACCCATCCTATATCTGCTGCACACCACCAAATATCTTCGGGCTTTAGATCGAATACCCATCTGAGTGTATGAGCAGTTCCAACAGCATAACCTCCATGTGCATGTATTACTCCTTTCGGTTTACCTGTAGTGCCTGATGTATATAAAATATCATTGGCATCTAATATCTCGGTTTCACATGTTCGCGGCTGATCCTTTGTAATCTCATGCCACCAATGATCACGTTCTTCATTCCAGGGTACTAATTCACTACCAGCAGTCATCCGTTTGTACACTATCATATGCTTTACAGTAGGAGCTTCCCTTAAGGCATCATCAGCCATACTTTTCAGAGGTATTACTTTTCCACGCCTATAAAAGCCATCACAAGTGATAGCTACTTTTGCTTCACAATCATTTAACCTCTCTCTAAAGGCTGTTGCACTAAACCCAGAGAACACAACACTATGTATCGCTCCAATCTTTGCACAGGCAAGCATAGCTATAGGGAGCTCAGGAATCATTGGTAAATATATCCCTACTCTATCTCCCTTACAAACTCCAAAACTTTTCAGTGCATTAGCAAGTTTGTTAACCTCAACATAAAGATCCCAATAGGTTAATTTTCTTACATCACCGGGTTCTCCTTCAAATATGTAGGCAACCTTGTTCTTTCGCCATGTTTTCACATGTTTGTCTAACGCATCATGGACAATATTATACTTTGCACCAATATACCATTTTACCCAAGGTGGATTCCAATCCAAGACCTTATTATACGGTTCAAACCACTCTACTACCTCATTTGCTACAGTTCCCCAGAACCACTCCAAGTCTTTAGCCTTCTCTAAGAGCTCATCGTAACTCTTGATTCCATGTTTATCCATCCATTTCTTCACATTCGTTTGCTCCGTGAACTCTTCCGATGGCTTGAATACCCTTTTCTCATCTAACAATACCTTTAAATCTTTTGTTTTCTCAACATCTTTTTCTGTTTTTGTCTTCATATTTTCTTTTATTCTCATAATACCCCCTTAAATAAGATTTTGATTTTAGGAAATTCGAAGAAATACTCTTTTTTATAATATGCGGCAGGGAGGCGATTTGGAGGCATTTTTAAGAAGACAAGATTCACAAATGGCATAAAAAGAGTTCCTCATCAAAATTGGGAGTGAACATTTGAGGGATTAAGAAGAATAAGAAATCGTACGTTATTTATGACCATCTGTAGGTGTCGCTTCCTCTGTTCATCTCTTAATAATAAAAAGCCCCACCCGGTTTTATCCGAGCAGGGCTCGATCTAGGTCAAGGATTCTTTATTGTGCAGCTTCAGTAGCCGTTTTCACATCACTCATACCTGTCTCTACAGCTTTGTCACCAGCACCCTTCACAAATATTCTTTTAATTGTTGGTCCAAGGAATATAAAAACTGCTATTATAACTACAGCGATTAAAGCTATTATTAACCCATATTCCACCATTCCTTGACCTTTTTCGTCAAAGAGAAATCTCGAAAGTAATCTTCTCAAAGCTTATTCACCTCCTTCCTAGGAATTGCCCACGACCGTATCTCATCCCTAGCAAATCTAAACCTATCAAGATAATCTTGCCTCACAAAATTATTTATTTTCTTCCTACTTACAGTATACCACATTTTCCTACATTTGTCAATTCTATAAAATGAAAAAAATTGCCTTTTTCGGAATATCCTGCTATAATATGTCTGGAAGAAGGGAATTATTATGAAGGTGATTACCTTGGGAACCAGTGGGACAATACCTACACTTTTTAGAAACCTACCTTCTGTTGTCTTGCAAAGGGAAGGCGAAATCTTCTTGTTTGACTGTGGTGAAGGGACACAGATCCAAATAGTAAAATCTGGATTGGGATTTGGTAGGATAAAAGGAATCTTTATCTCCCATTTGCACGGGGATCATGTAACTGGATTACCAGGACTCCTTATGACCTTGGCTCAATCTGGAAGGAAAGAACCTTTACAAATCTTGGGTCCAAAAGGTTTAAAAAGATTTATTGAAACAATAAAAAGTTGCTTAGGTTTTTTTGGTGAATATGAAATCTTGGTTAATGAAATAGAAGAAGGAATAGTTTATAAAGGAGATGGATACTGGATAGAGTCATCTCGTGTAGACCATAATACATTTACCTTAGGTTATGCATTGATTGAGGAAGAAAGATCGGGTAAATTTATGTTAAAAAAGGTCTTAAGTTTAGGGGTACAGGAAGGACCTTTATTTAGAGAATTACAACTTGGGAGGGACATAACATTGAAAGATGGAAGAGTGGTCAGATCAAAGGATGTATTAGGTCCTAAAAGGCCTGGTAGAAAAGTTGCCTATGCGATTGATACAAGACCCTGCCAAAAGGTAATAGATTTAGCAAAAGATGCCGATCTCCTCATCCATGATGGTATGTTTTCGGATGAGTTAGAGGAAGATGCCCACTTAAAGGGTCATTCAACCCATTCACAAGCCGCTCGAATTGCAAAGGAGGCTTCGGTAAAGAAACTTGTTTTGACCCATATAAGTTCCCGTTATCGAAATATAGCAAATGCCGATTTATTAAAAAATGCTAAGGAAATTTTTCCAAACATTGTCATAGCTCATGATTTGATGAAATTTGAAATCCCAGTTCACAAATCTGTTTAAGATTTCAACTACTCCCTGCTAATTTGGACTTATCATACATAACCAAATTCCTTCAAACACTTCATAGATTCTCGCCAAGCCTTTCTATCCTTTACCCAAAGCTCTAAATATACCTCTTTGCCAAGGATAGATTCGATATCCATCCTGGCAAGCTGTCCTATCCTTTTTAATGCCTGTCCTTTTTCACCAATCAATATCCTCTTTTGCGATTCCTTTTCCACATAGATTATTGCTTTAATATAATCTTTCTTTCCTTCTCTTTCCTTGAATTCATCAATCACTACCTCGGTAGAATAAGGAATCTCTTCACTATAATGCTCAAAAATCTTTTCCCTAATTATCTCAGAGGCAAAAAACCGGTGAGTTTTATCAGTCAAATAATCAAGGGGATAGAAAGGTTCACCCTTAGGAAGCAATCCTATAATTATCTTAAGTAGCTCGTCTGTTCCTTCTCCCCTTAACGCAGAAATGGGAACTATCTCCAGGAATTTATGTAATTTACTATATTCATCTATTAAAGGAAGAAGACTCTCTTTTTTAATCAGGTCAATTTTATTTATAATTAATAAGACCTCTTTCTTCAAGCCTTTTAGCTTATTTATAATTGTAAGTTCACTTTCTCCAGGTTCTTTGAATGGTTCAACCATAAATAATATTAAATCAGCATCATTTATCACCCTATATGCTGTTTTAATCATCACTTCTTGAAGCTTGCATTTTGGTTGGAGAATTCCAGGCGTATCTAAGAATATAATTTGATAATTTTTATTGTTTAATATCCCAAGAATCCTATGTCTTGTTGTTTGTGGTTTTTCAGTAACAATTGACAATCTCTCATGAAGAAGATTATTCATAAGGGTAGATTTACCAACATTTGGTCTTCCGATTATACCTACGTACCCACTCCGAAAAGCCTTTTTTGCCATATTTGGAAGTTATAAATCCTTTTTCGTTAACAGGAATTACTTGCGGGAAGGATGATTCCTTAATTTTATGACATTGTAGCTTATACCCTCCCTTGAATCAAGGAATCCACTACCGATGGATCAGCCAAGGTGCTTGTGTCGCCAAGGGCCTCGATCTCTCCTTCGGCTATCTTGCGTAGTATCCGGCGCATTATCTTGCCCGAACGGGTCTTAGGCAATGCCGGGACAAATTGTATCTTCTCTGGTGTGGCAATAGGGCTTATCTCCTTTCGAACATGGCCGATCAGGGTCTTTTTAAGGGTATCCGATGGCTCGTATCCCTCTTTTAAGATGACATAGCAGTAGATACCCTGTCCCTTGATCTCGTGAGGAAAACCAACTACGGCTGCCTCAGCCACAGATGGATGGGAAACCAGAGCGCTTTCTATCTCAGCAGTGGCAAACCTGTGAGCAGAGACATTGATGACGTCATCGATTCGTCCCATCAACCAGTAGAATCCATCCTCATCTATCCGGCACCCGTCCCCAGTAAAGTATTTGCCAGGGAACATAGAGAAATAGAACTTTTTTATAGTCTCATTATTCTTCTCTCCATATACTCCACGAATCATGCCAGGCCAGGGCTTGGTGATAACCAACATGCCACCTTCGTTTATATCTGCCTTTGTGCCATCCTTCCTCAGGACCTCAGGGGCAACACCGAAGAATGGTTTTGAGGCTGAAGCCGGTTTTGTGGGAGTAGCTCCGGCAAGAGGGGTAATGAGGATTCCACCGGTCTCGGTCTGCCACCAGGTATCTACGATTGGACATTTCCCTTTGCCAATTACATTGTAATACCACATCCAGGCCTCTGGATTGATGGGTTCACCAACTGTCCCCAACACTCGAAGGCTTGAGAGGTCATGTTTATTAGGCCATTCCTCCCCTAGCCTCATCAAGGCCCGAATGGCCGTTGGGGCAGTATAAAAGATGTTTACCTTGTAATCTGCAACTATCTTCCAGAACCTATCTGGCTCAGGGTACGTAGGGACGCCTTCAAACATAAGGGACGTTGCTCCATTTGATAATGGACCATACACAATATATGAATGTCCTGTTACCCAGCCGATATCTGCTGTACACCAGAAGATATCCTCATCCTTTACATCAAATATCCACTTGAAGCTAAGATGTACATGAAGTAGATACCCTGCTGTGGTGTGAAGCACCCCCTTTGGCTTACCAGTTGAACCACTGGTATAAAGGATGTAAAGCGGATCTTCGGCATCCATCTCTTCCGGTTCACACTTATCTGTAATATCCTCGGCCTCCATCTCTTCGTGCCACCAGAAATCCCGTCCCGGCTTCATATCCACAGGGCTGTTGCCCCGGTTATAGACGATGACCTTCTCTACCCCTCCGCAATCATGGAGCGCCTCATCCGTCTTGCTCTTTAGGTCAATCACCCGTCCCCCATGAAAGCCAATATCTGAGGTGATGACCATCTTAGATTCACAGTCAAGTATCCTGCCTTTTAAGGCCTCGGCGCTAAAGGCTGAAAAGACAACCGAGTGTATAGCCCCAATTCTTGCACAGGCAAGCATGGCAATGGATAACTCAGGGATCATAGGTAAAAAGATAGTCACCACATCCCCTTTCTTTACTCCATGCTTCTTTAAAACATTGGCAAACTTGCAGACCTCAGTGTGTAACTGCTGATAGGTAATGGTACGCCTTTCCTCTTCTTTCTCGCCCTGCCAGATAAAGGCGGCCTTATTTCTTCTTGGGGAATTAAGGTGCCTGTCCAGGCAGTTATAAGAGACATTGAGCCTTGCGCCCTGGAAGAATTTGAGATACGGCCCTTCAACCTCTCCAATATTTGAGAAGTCATATTCCAGGACACTGTCCCACTTCTTGAACCAGTCGATATTCTCTTCGGCCATTCTTCCCCAGAAACCCTCCGGGTCTTCTATTGACTCCTTGTAAAGCCGTTCATACTCCTCCATGCTTTTGATGTAAGCCTTCTCGCTCAACTCTTTAGGAGGATAAAATATCCTTTCTTCCTTCATCATAGATTCCATTTCCTTTTGCATTTTTCACCTCTATTTTTGATTCTTATTCATATAAGCACAGATTGAACAAACCAATCCGTGAAATTGCTGTGCCATGTCTTTGATTCAGCTTTTTATATTATGTATATATTTATATCGGCTATTTCTTTCAAAAACATTAGCACTTTTGCTTAATAACTGCTATATAGGATCTCATTATAATTTCGATATCGGATTACTCCACCTGTCTACTTCCTCTAACCGGGTCCTTTACCAGCCTTATCTCATTTTCAACTGAAGAGGCAAAGGTTCCATCATGGCTGATTACAAATAGTTGGTCAAAGCCATATTCATTGCGTACATTGTGTATGGCCTGGCCCAATCGGTCACATCTAACATCATCAAGGTTAGTAGTAGGCTCGTCAAAGATGCAGAAAGATATCTTTGTAAAATCCTTTACCATGGCCAATTGGATCGAAAGGGCAGCGGACATCTGCTCTCCACCAGATAACTGACGAAAGGTCCTAACCCCAGCCTTGGTCTTTACCTTTACCTCATAACCTTCAGCCCACTCAAGTTGAGATGGTTCTCGGGACATCCAATTGTAAATCTCATTGGCCCTTATAGAGATATTCTCTAAGAGCCTTTTGGATATAAATGGAGCAACTTGCCGAAGCACAGTCCAGATCTCTGACGTAACCTCTTTAGTAAACTCAAACCTCTCTTTCTCTCTCTCGAGGGACTTTTTCTTTTCCTTCCTCTCCTTTATCCCCTGGACCACGTTGCGGAGTTTATCTATCTCCTCTTTCGACCTTTTTACACCTTCTGTAACCTGGCCTATCTCCTTTTCCTTTTCCCTGATATCCTGTTCCAGTTCTTTATACCTTTCCGAATCGTATTCTACCTCTAACCTCTCTACCTCCTGTTTAAGCTTCAGGAAGACCTTTTTCTTCTCAGAAAGGCAAGATATAGTCTCTGAAAGTTTTTTTTGATATTCTCGTAAGTTCTTCCCTTCTTTCTCGTTAGATATGTATAATCTATACGCCTCTTGACTGTCCTGCCTTTTCTTATTACACTTATCAATCTCCTCCGAAAGACCTTTATACGCCTTCAATTGCTCTACCAGAATCTTCTGTCTCTCTCGATTCTCTTTTAGGTCAGTCTTAAGCCCTTCGATCTGTTTCTTGAGTTCAATCGCTTGCTCCTTTTCCTTCTCAAGTTCTTTCAATTCCCTATTTAGGTTCTTCCTTCTCTCTTCAAATGCCTTTCTTTTTCCCGTAATCTGGCCTTCTTTTTCTACGGTTTTTAGCAGGGCCTGATCAACCAACCTCCGATATTCTGTTATCTTGCATTTGGCATCTTCCTTGAAGGCAGATAATTCATCCTTTAGCTCCTCAAGTTTAGTCAAATTCTTAAATACAGGCTTATCTCTCAGGAATCTTTCTCTCAAGAAATGGATAGAGAGTTCGTCTATTCCTTTTATCAAGGAAGGGTAGTCTATCTCCTGAACAGTGGTTAGGCAAGTCTTGAATCTTTCCTCTATCTCTTTTTTAAGAGACTCTACCATTGTCTTTCTCTTATCGTATTCAGTCAAAACCTCTTTGGCACGTTTTGTCTCTTTATATTTAGCCTCTGCCTTTTTGAATGATTCTTCATATCCTTGTAACTCCACACACCTTCTCTCAATCTCTTTATTGAAGACTTCAGGGTCTATTCGCTCGCATCTTTCTTTAAGAATGGGACAAAGTCCTCCCTTAGCCCTCTTTTTTTCTTCCCTTTTGGCTTTAATCTGTGTCTTTAAGATGGTGATTTTCTCCTGGAGTGCAGTCTTCTCTCCCTCAATGGAAATAAGCCTCGAAGCCTCTTGTAGATATCTCTCTTCATCTACTATGGAATTCAATATCTCTTTTATATCACGCTCCTTTTTCTCCATATCCAAAATAGATGCCTCAAGATTGGATTCTACGTTCTTTAGATGCTCAATCTGGAGTTCCATTCCCCTGACCTTCTTTTCTAATTCCTTAATAGCTAAAGACGTATCTTTTGCATCCCTCTCTTCCTGCTTGATTAAAGAATCCTCTTTATCTAACACGCGAGATTCTTCTTGTAAAAATTCCTGCATCTCTTTCATCTTGGTCTCTTTCTCCATTAGATTACCTAAGTTTGCCTTGATGATACTTGAAAGTCTCTCTTCCTGTCTTCCCAAATTCGTTCTTTCATGCTCAAGCCTTTCCTTCCTTTTCCTATCCTTTTCAAGTTTTTTTAGCAGCGATTCACTCTCTTTAAAGGTATTGTATCCCTCCAGGTTATCATCAAGGATCTTTTTAGCCACTAAGGCCCTTTTTAATTGCCCTTCTTCATTCTCCTTCCTCTCTTCCAGACCTTTAATCTCGGCTTCTATAATACCTTTATCCTTCTTCCCTTTTTCGTAATCTGTACGTATTCTATCCAAATTAGACCTTTCTTCTATTAATGTAGAAAGGGTATCCTTCAAATCCCGAAGCCTCTTTTCTTCTTTCTTGATAGCCCTTTCCTTCTTTTTCAGTTGATCTTGATCATCCTTGTGGTCCTTTAAATAGGCATCAATCTCCGAGATGAGATTAGAAAGTTCATGGATTCGGTCTGGAATGAGTTGGTTTTTTATAGGTGAAAGGTAATCAGAGGATTGTTTGTAAACCTCTACATTTATTATTGGGTCGAAATGGTTGGACTTTTCCCGACCTGGTCGTAGCTTGAACCATGTAGTAAACTCTCCCTGACTGACACCAAGGATATTACTAAAGATATCTGGAAGATACCTTCTGTGTTCAATCGAGAATGCCTTAGCCAGCCATTCTGTTACGGACTCATCCCCCACAGCTATATCAAGTCCATCTTCCTCATCGTAAACTACCCATGAAGGATTATTTCCAATCCTACGTTCAATCCTATAGACACGTTCATCTTCTAATTCTATCCAAACCTTAATCACACCAAATCCTTTTCCATGTCTGACTATCGATTTTAATTCAAGGGGATAAGGGTTATGGTTGAAAAGTGAAAGTCCAATACTCTCCACAATGGTACTTTTCCCTGAACCATTACGACCAGAGATGAAATTTACCCCTTTCTGAAATTCGATACCAGGCGAGCCTTTGTGGAATGACTTGATGTCATGGAGCATAATCTTAAGAATCTGCATAAAGCCTTCCTCTCACCCAACCACGAAGTACCATTGCCTCAACCACACGTCTAACAGCAGTCACATAGGCAGCTTGTCGCATGTTTATGTTGTACTTCTTTGAAGTATTTAGTACTGAGTGATAAGCAAATGTCATTTTCTTATCTAAACGCTCATGAACCTCTTTTTCATCCCAATAGTACATATAGAAGTTCTGCACCATCTCAAAATATGAAACTGTCACTCCGCCAGCGTTGCATAAGAAATCAGGTATCACATGGACACCGTTTTTATACAGAATATCATCTGCCTCTGGTGTAGTTGGGCCGTTAGACAATTCAGCGAGAATCTTAGCCTTAATGTTCGGAGCATTATTTTTGGTAATAACATTTTCCAAAGCCGCAGGGATAAGTATATCCACCTCAAGTTCCAAGAGTTCTTCATTGGAGATAGATTTAGTATTTGGAAAATTGATTACCGAGGTGGTGTTAGCCTTATGTTCACGTACTGCCTCTGGAACAAGACCTTCCTTGCTAAATATACCCCCTTTGCTATCACTAACAGCCACTACTTTACAGCCGAGAAGAGATTTAGTAAGATATGCTGCATAATATCCAGCATTCCCATAGCCCTGCACGGCAACAGTTGCTTTTTTTACGTCTATACCACATTCTTTGGCAGCCTCACGAATGGTATATACCCCTCCCCGAGCTGTTGCGTCACCACGTCCAGCAGAACCACCAACGCTAAGCGGCTTACCAGTAATAACACCAAACTGATTCTTCCCAGCAATCTTTGAGTACTCGTCCATCATCCAAGCCATTATTTGAGGGTTTGTGTAGACATCAGGTGCTGGAATATCTTTGTCTTGCCCAATGAACTGATATATTGCCTGTATATAGGCACGACTCAATCGCTCCAACTCACTCTGAGACATCTCCTTAGGATTGCAAATAACCCCGCCTTTTGCTCCTCCAAGGGGTAGATCAAGAAGGGCACACTTCCATGTCATCCAAGCTGCAAGTGCCCGTACAGTATCAATTGTTTCATCAGGATGAAATCGAATTCCTCCCTTTGTTGGACCTTTCACATCATTGTATTGAACCCTGAATCCTTGAAACACTTTGATAGAGCCATCATCCATACGGACCGGCAACGATACGTGAAGTTCCCTCGCTGGAACTCGAAGGATTGCGTGTACATCAGGATCTAACTTTAGAATCCTTGCACACTCATCCAACTGCCTTTGTGTAACCTCAAATGGGTTAAGTTTTTCCATTTCTTTCACCTCCATTTCTGATTTTTACATATATCCTTCTTCTTCATATATTTATTGGCTATTTCTTTCAAAAACATGAGCGCTTTTGGTTAATAACTGCTATGGCACAAAAGAATGGATCACATCTAAGATAGTTTCATTATCCTCTTTTGCTAAAGCCATCTTCTTCACCCGCAGTACTATCTCTGTTATCTGTTCTTCAAAACCAGGAAACTTACCCCTTTCTTGAATAATCCTCTTTATCTCCTCTTTTTCGATCTGCTCCCTGGATATGGAGCCTTTATCTCTTGATGAAGAGACACCAGGCAAGGATTCATTTAACTTGTTAACTACATTCACCATAATAGGCGAAAACCTTTTGTATAATATATCCTTTATCTCTTCTATCTCAATCACAAACGGTGAGAATTGTACATAGCCTATCAAGGTCAATTGGATTATAGAGGATTTGCCTATTTCCCAACTTTCTATCTCGTTTAAGATATATTCTGTTGCCTGTTTCGGGGCGTTAAAATTTGGAAGAAGGATAGTCTTTAGATGAGTCTCCCTTCTTTTACTCTGATAGAAGTGAGGTTCGATCCTACCAGTAATTGGATCTATCACCACATGAAAGAACCCCTTTTCTTTATACCCAGCCTCCTCTATCCTCCAATTCTCAAGAGAACCAGGGTTGAATATCCAATTTTCCAACACATACCTTTGGTGGATATGACCAAGAGCCATGTAATCTATAACATCCTTAACAACCTCTATCTCCTCTTTGGTAGCACCACCAAACTCAGGTAGGACTCCAGTGAGTCCTGAGTGAAGGATAAATATGTTGAACCGATCCTTCTCAATATATGGCTTAATGAGCTCTAATCTTCTACCTGTTGTTGCACCAAGGTATCCAGCACCATATATCCTGATCCCATTTATATCTACATAGGCACCTATAGAATCCACATCATCCCAGGGTTTAAGGATAGGTATCTGACCATTGAACCTAATCTTAAGAAGCTTCAGATACTGTTTGGTGGAAAGATAAGAAAGCCACGATTCTCTTTCGATGTAGGATGGAGAATTATCATGGTTTCCTTCGATGGCTATGACCGGTATCCCGTGCCTTTTTAGAATCCCCAGTCCCTCCTCAGCATCGCTTAGGTGGAGAGGTGTGATACGAGATTTGTTGAAAAGGTCTCCTGCTATTAGAAAGAAATCGACCTTTTGTTGGATGGCAAACTCTACCACATGATTAAATGAATCCGTAAAATCACGTTCAGTAACTCCTTCCCCGAATCGGTCAGTGCCGAT
This sequence comes from bacterium, assembly GCA_030017475.1. Taxonomy (GTDB): domain Bacteria; phylum UBA9089; class JASEIO01; order JASEIO01; family JASEIO01; genus JASEIO01. Next base: position 12,707 of record JASEIO010000017.1, read on the forward strand.
ATGGATATCAGCACAATGTACAAAATGGACCTTCGAGCATCTACACCTATCAATCTTTTTGTCCATACTTGATGAATTATAACTGAGATCTGTAAGGATTGCAAGAAAAATTACTTGCAAATTGTAAAGATATGTGTTAGTATAGATAGCAATTTTACATAAGAAGCTATGAATTAGTCAATAAAAAAATAGAAAATTCCGTTTTATCGGATTCGGAATACCTTCCTGTAATCCGTACCTTAAGAACGGAAAATCTTACAGGGGGTAGGATTTGGGTTCAAGAAGAAAAAGGACAAGAGAGGGAAAAGAATGAAGGAACTTGTAGAAATTCGTTGGCATGGAAGAGGAGGGCAGGGAGCAAAGACCGCAGCTTTGTTATTCGCTGATGCTGCATTAGGTGAAGGTAAGTATGTTCAGGCCTTTCCTGAATATGGACCGGAGAGAATGGGTGCACCTGTACAGTCATTTAATAGATTGAGTGATCGCCCGATAACCCTCCATTGTGGGGTGGAAGAACCTTCGGTAGTAGTAGTTCTCGACGAAACCTTGCTTGAGATAGTGGATGTCGTAAGAGGTCTGGTAGAAGATGGGATCCTTTTGGTGAATACAAGCGAAATCCCGCAGGCAATACGAAGGAAGGTGAGATTGGAAGGTAGAAAGGTGTTTACTGTTGATGCATCTACTATTTCAAGGGAGACTATTGGTCAGGATATTCCAAATACCCCGATGTTAGGTGCATTGATAAAGGTTACAGGGTTTATAAACCTTGAAAGAATGCTTGATGATACAAGAAGAAGGCTTGAGAAGAAGTTTAAATCCAAACCTGAGTTAATCGATGGAAATATCAACGCTATAAAAAGGGCATATCAGGAGGTGAAAGGAGAATGAGTCTAAAGACTAAGGGATGGAGAGAACTTCCGATAGGTGGATTGATCTTAGAAGGAGGTACATCTGAAATGTACAAGACAGGTGGATGGAGAAGTCTAAAACCTATTTGGTCAGAAGAAAAGTGTACACACTGTTTGACCTGTTGGATCTATTGCCCAGATTCGGCAATCCTTCTATCGGATGAAAAGGTTCAGGGTATAAATTATGATTATTGTAAGGGTTGCGGAATTTGTGCCAAGGAATGTCCTACGAAGGTAAAAGCCATTGAGATGGTGGAAGAAAGATAAGGAGGAGAAGGTATGGGAAAGATTTCGGCAAAGACTGGAAATGAGGCCATGGCAGAGGCAATGCGTCAAATCAATCCTGATGTTGTAGCTGCTTATCCAATTACCCCAGCAACAGAGATAGTTCAAATATTTGCAGGTTTTAAATCAGATGGGCTTGTAGACACTGAATTTATAGCTACGGAGTCAGAGCATTCAGCCCTTTCAGCCTGTATTGGTTCAGCGGCATCTGGAGCAAGGACAATGACAGCAACTGCATCCCAAGGTCTTGTCTTGATGCAGGAGATGCTTTACATTGCATCAGGATTAAGATTACCAATTGTTATAGCAGAGGTAAATAGGGCCTTGTCTTCACCAATCAATATACACTGCGATCATTCTGATACTATGGGTGCAAGGGATTCGGGTTGGATTCAAATCTATTCAGAGAATGCTCAAGAGGCATATGATAATTTGATCCAAGCAGTTAGGATTGCAGAGAGTGCATTGCTTCCGGTTATGGTAACGATTGATGGTTTCATTATTAGCCATGGAATGGAAAGGATAGAGATTATTCCGGACGAAGAGGTAAAAGGATTCATTGGTGAATACAGACCAAGGTATACATTATTAGATGAGGAGCGCTCAATTACTATGGGTGCTATAGACTTTACTGATTACTTTTTTGAACACAAACGTCAGCAGATAGAGGCGATGAAAGAGGCAAAGGAAAAGATAATTGAGGTTTCGAAGGAATTTAATTCAAGATTTAAAAGAGATTATGGACTTTTTGAATGCTATAGATTAGAGGATGCAAGATACGCCTTGGTAGTTCTTGGCTCAACCGGAGGAACTGTAAAGGTGGTTGTAGATGAGTTAAGAGAAGATGGTGTAAAGGCAGGGTTACTTAAGGTAAGAGTATTCCGTCCTTTTCCTTGGCAGGAGATAAAGGATACCTTAGCCTATATACCTTTTATTGCAGTAATGGACCGAAGTGATGGCTTGAGTTCTTTAGGTGGTCCAGTATTTCAAGAGATAAGGTCAGCCTTATACGATATAGATTCAAGACCAAAGGTTATCAATTATATCTATGGTCTTGGAGGTCGAGATACGAAACTTCACCATATAAAGCAAGTTTTTCAAGATTTACAAGGAATTGATAGAACTGGAAGGATTGATGGTTTAATAAACTACCTTGGGGTTAGAGAATAAGGAGGTTAAGATGGCGGTTAGGCTTAAAGATTTAGCTAAGAAACCCGAGGGGTTGGCAAGTGGACATCGAGGCTGTGCTGGTTGCATGGAACCAATAGCTGTTAGACAGATATTATTGGCCATAGATAATCCATGTGTTGTTTGTTGTACTACAGGATGTCTTGAGGTAGTTACTACAATCTTCCCCTTCACTGCATGGAAGGTTCCATTTATCCATTCTGCCTTTGAAAGTGCAGCTGCAACCATTAGTGGGGTTGAGACAGCCTACAAAGTCCTTAAAAAAAGAGGTAAGATAAAAGACAGGGGTACCAAATTTATAGCCATAGGAGGGGATGGTGGAACATACGATATTGGATTTCAGGCCTTATCTGGTGCAATAGAACGGGGTCATGATATAGTATATATATGTTTAGATAATGAGGCATATATGAATACAGGGATTCAAAGATCAAGTGCTACACCAATGGGGGCACATACTACAACCAGTCCTGCAGGAAAGGTTATTCCTGGAAAAAGGGAATTCAGGAAGGATCTAACCCGTTGTATAGCATCTCATAACATCCCTTATGTTGCCCAGGCAGTTCCAAGTAAATGGAGGGATCTTATAACTAAAGTGAAGAAGGCCGTAGAAGTCAAAGGTCCAGCCTTTATAAATATTCTATCTCCTTGTAGGTTAGGCTGGGGATATCCACCAGAAGATACTATTGAGATTGGAAATGAGGCTGTGGAGACATGTTTTTGGCCCATTTATGAAGTAGAGGATGGGAAATGGAGATTGACCTATAAGCCAAAAGAAAAGAAACCAGTTTCAGAATGGCTAAAAAAACAGGGAAGATTCAAACATCTATTTAAACCTGGTAATGAATCTATCTTGGAAGAGATTCAAGACCATATTGATCAAGAGTGGGAAAGGCTTCAAAGACTATGCAGTTGAAGGTTTTCGGATCCGAGAGGCTATATGTCCAGTAGGGGTGGAAATGGCAAAGGTCTTAATTATTGTGGGGAGTAAGAATGACTTAGAATTGACCAAGGATTCAAAGGAGATATTTGATAGAATAGGGATAGATTACGAAGTAAAGATAGCCTCATCTCATCGCAATCCTGAGAGATTGCGAAAAATAGTTGAAAATTCAGATGCATCAGTCTTCATTGGGGGTGCAGGATTAGCAGCTCACCTACCAGGTGCGATTGCCTCCTTAACCGAAAAACCTGTTATTGGTATTCCTATAAGTGCTGCCCTACTGGGTTTAGATTCCCTTTTTTCAATCGTTCAGATGCCAAAAGGTGTACCAGTTGCTTGCGTAGGTATAAATAGATTTGATAATGCCGCTATATTAGCCGCAGAGATAATTGGTATAGAGGATGAAAAGGTAAGAGATAAGATAAAGGAATTGAGGGAAGAGCTAAGAATGGAAAGTGAAGGAGAAAGCTCCTTCAAAAAGGTAGGGTTTAAGACAAAGGGATAAGAGAGAAGTTGTTAATTGTTAGAAAAGTAGTAGGATAGGAGCGCAATGGAGATTATAGATATATTATCTAAGCTTGAAGATGGTGAAATTACTAAAGAAAAGGCTGAGGGGATGATTAAAGATATATGTTTCAATACCACAAGGCTAAAGATGATAGATAACTTGGCTCGTATTGATTTGTGTCGAGAAAGTAGGTCCAGTATTCCAGAGGTAGTTTATGTAGAGGGCAAGAAACCAGAGATTGCAGCTAATGCGTTATTTGAATTGGCGAAGGAACGCGGAAGGGCTATGGGTACAAGGATAAATAGTAATTTTATAGAGCACGTAAAGAAGACAGTTCCTTTAGGGTATTCTGTTAAGATATACGATGATGCACGTATAGCTATTGTTTGGAAAGAGGGACATGAGATGAATGAAACCGGTGGCAGAATAGGTATTATAGCTGCTGGAACCTCTGATACCCCTATAGCAGAGGAGGCAAAGGTTACAGCAATGGAAATGGGTTGTCGAGTTTTTACTGCCTATGATGTAGGGGTAGCCGGAATCCACAGATTGTTCAACCCTTTAGAGAAGATGTTAAAGCAGGATGTGCATATACTGATTGTTGTAGCAGGAATGGAAGGGACCCTACCCACTATTGTAAAGAGTTTGGTAAACTTACCTGTTGTGGCTGTTCCAACCTCGGTTGGCTATGGAGTAGGTAAGGATGGATTTGCGGCCATGTGTACTATGCTCCAATCTTGTTCCCCAGGCATCGCAGTAGTCAATATAGATAACGGTTTTGGGGCAGGTGTCTTTTCGTCCCTCATAGCCCGAAAGATTGCCAAAAATGAATAAAACAGAAACCACACCCCCTAAATAAAACCTTCAAAGAGATTTACCCTGTTCCTAATCCCTCAAATGTTTTCAATCCCAATTTCGATTGAGGAACCCTTTTCTATACCATCCTTATATCGGAGTTATAAATAACTTTTACTTGTAATCTTTTGCATTTCTAGGTATAATATAAAAGTAAGGCTGAAATATCTTGAGGATAGATTATGAGGGAAAATGTCATCTATAAAAAGAGGAGTACTTTCCTCAAGTTTTCTTTAATTATCTTATTGTGTTTATTTATACCTTCAATTTTGTCATCTTCTGAAATAAAACTACCTGAAAGATATGAAAAAGAGGTTTTGCATCTGATCCCTGATATAGAAAAGAAGGTCTCCTTTTCTTTCCAAGAGGAAGCCTTTCCAAAGAAAGAAACTCTGCTTCCCATAGAAGTTGAAGAAGTAGATCTAACGAAGAGGGAGAAAAAAGAGGTAATTTCAGAGATAGATCCAATTGAAGTAGAAGAAGGAGAAATTGTGGAAACAAAAGAGGATGAGGTTCCGGTGGGATATGAAATTGTATCTCTTCAATTGAAGAAACCACAATATAATGAGGATACGTGGCAAAAGATAAGGTATAAAAAAGAAGGGGGGGCGCAGGCAATTGATCTTTCTCCAGGAAAACTTTTGGATTTTGAACTTCCATTATATACCCATTTAAATATTCAAGGAAGAAAGATGGTTGATATAAGATTTGGTGGCTCCCATTATATCAACCCCAAAGATGATAAAGATCCACCAAGTGATTTAGCCAAGGGTCCGAAGATTAACCAGGAGTTGCAAGTAAGACTAAATGGAAGGGTTAGAGAAAAGATCCATGTTAATATTGATCATGATAGTACAAAAGAGATAGAATCAGAAAGAAATGAAATCTCTGTACTTTACAAGGGTGAAGAAAAGGAGATAGTCAAAGAGATTGCCTTTGGTGATCTAAATCTATCCTTACCAAATACAGAATATGTTTCATATTCAAAAAGTCTTTTTGGGGTAAAGGGGTCCGCAGAATTGGGAAGGTTCAAGGTAATGGGCATTGGATCAACGATTAAAGGAATTCCAAAAAAGAAGACATTCAAAGGGAAAAAAGTGCAGCAAGCACCTGTTGATATTAATGATACAAATTTTATAGATAGAAAGTACTACCAGGTTTTGCAAAAGAATGATGATATAAGTAAATATCTTCCAATTGTTTATGGTTCAGAAAAGGTCTATATTGATGACCGGGATGGAACCAACAATCAAACCTCTGAATCCATTGTGGCATGGAGTTATGATCATTGGACTGATAAGAAGGAGGACGAATCTTATAATAAGGAGAAGATGAATCTGTTTGACCTGCAGTATTCAGGGGTAGACTATATCATTAATTATCAAACCGGCATTATTATCTTTAAAAAAGCCATCCCAGAGAATTGGATTATCATAATAGCCTTTAAATATAAAGGAGGGTCATATGGATATACTGGAGAGAATTTGGATAAGGATAACTTTTTAATTATAAAGCATGATAAGTCAATTTGTGGTGAGGATAGATATAAAAGGTTATATAGTTTTTATGAACTTAAAAATTATTATACCTTGGGAAATGTAGATATTGATATTAAAGACAAGGACTTTGTTTTGGAGATACGGGATAAAAATAATAGATGTTATTATGATAGAAACCAAAATGGTGAAAGGGATAAAGGGGAATACACATATTTACAGATCTTTGGTTTAGATAAAGATGGAAATGATAAGATCGACTATGAATATATAAATACGGACTGGGGCATCTTAAATTTTCCTGACCCAACACCTTTCGAATTGATAAGAGATGGTAAAAGGGATAAAAACCCTGTCTTGGCTAAATTTAGTGATTCGGAATTGGAAGAGATTTCTAATCTAAGGTTATATGATGTCTCATATAAGGAGAATAAATATAGCATACATCTGGAATACAAAACAGAGGTAAAGGAATATACCATCGGTGAACAGATAGCTGAAAAGGGGGTAAAGGTCTATATTAATGGAGAAAAGGTTTCCGAAGATAAATATACAGTCTTTCATGAAATTGGAAAGATAACCTTTTCCGAAGATGTGAGAATCGATGAGGATTCAGAGATAGAGGTCTATTATGAATCTTTACCGTGGATAGGTGGAAAAGAGAAGACCATGTACGGAGGAAGAATTGAATTCGCCCCAAGCAAAAATCTATCAATTGGTTCTACCTATATCTATGAAGGTTTGCCTAAAGCACGTGAAGTGCCTCAAGTAGACTCCACCTCAGAAGATTTAAAATTACTGGATGTTAATGCACGCCTTGAGGTAACCCCTTATATTGAAGGCCTGTTTAAACGAGATATCCCTATAGATCTCAGTGTATCAGGGGAGATAGCTCAATCTTATCATAATCCAAACACATTCGATAAGGCATTGATTGACTCCATGGATGGGATAGAGGATGTAAGGAGTGTGACATTGGATAAGAAGGACTGGTATATAGCCTCTAATCCAGGACCGGAAGCCCCTGAAGATAAAAGAGGAAAATTTTATCTAAAAAATGAGGATATAAAAGAGAAGGACATCAATCCAAATTCAATCTCTACGGGAAAAAGGAATGTCTTGGTTTTGGAATACGATAAGGATTGGATAGCCATTTGTACCTTAATATCAAAAAGGGGGGAAGATTATTCTAAACATAAATTTTTGCAGGTTTGGGTTTATGGAGAGGAGGATAATCCTACATTATGGATTGATTTGGGTAAGATTTCAGAGGATGTAGACATGGATGGAGCGATGGATACAGAGGATAAAAATGGAGACGGACTATTAAATAAAGGGGAAGATATAGGATGGCATTTTGAAGGTAAATCGGATTTTCAAGATCAAACAGGTAAGGATAATAACAGGTTAGATACAGAGGATTTAGATGGGGATGGGATACTTGATGAGACCGTAGAAAAACCAGTTGGTAGGTATAGGATTCTTGTTCAAAAAGGATGGCATAAATATTTTCTAAGACTTAAAGAGGACAATGAAGGAGGTAAGGGTGGGGAAGATTGGAAGTATGTGAAACACGTAAGATTGTGGCTGCAGAGTAAAGGTAAAGGAATGATAAAGATTTCAGAAATTATGATTATTGGCAACAAGTGGGAAGAGGAGAATATAATCATAAGTGCTGTAGATAATGAAGATGAGGAATATAAGGATAAGCACCTATTGGATAACACAGATTATAAGGAATTATATAAATCAGAGGAGAAAAAGAAGGAAGGGGCATTAAAATTGGAATATGATTTAAGAGAAGGGGAAGAGGGTTATGCCTTAAAAAGGTTTACTAAGGCGCAGGATTATTCAAAATATGATTCCCTAAAATCTTGGATATATGGTGATGGAAAGGGAGAGACATTCTTCTTTATGTTTGGGGCAGATGCCAATAATTACATTAGATATAACATCCCTATTGATTTTACTGGATGGAAGTTAATCACAATTTCGCTCAAAAAGGTAAGGGATATAATGACAAAAATGCTTGATGAGAAATCTAATAAAGGATATAAGGAGGGGAATTATGAACTTAAAGGGAGTCCTTCCTTATCCAATATTAGAGAGATCCGTCTCGGAGTGATTGGAGAAGGAAGTGGAGAGATTTTGGTTAACGAGATCCATTTAGCCAATATATCAAAAGTCGTTACAAAACCCGCAGAGGCAAAAAGATTGGATGTCTCACTTAAATCGAAATGGCTAAATGTCTATGGAGGCTATAAAGAGATGGACGGCAATTTCCGCTCAATTGGTAGAACCCCTTCATTAAAGCAGGAGCTTTCTAAGAGATTAAAAGGTGAATTAAATCTGATAAGATTCCTTCCTTTATCATACTCTATAGAAAGAAATGAGTCATATGCTCCGCCCGATATAGCAAAGGATGTATTACGAGCTGATCTATGGGTAAGGGATGAGGAAAGGGAGGAATGGACCGCGAGGTTTAATATGAAAGGCTTACCTAAACTAACTGGAACCTACGAAAAGAGGTTAGTGAAGAAGAAACCCAATAAAATGTATAAGGGATATAGAGAGATAGAGGATGAGAATAATACCTCTTCGATAGCCACTTATAATTATAATTTCCCAAAAAGAGTCCTTTGGATTATCCCAACAGGCTACAGACTTTCTCTAAATACAAATTATGGATATAAATATAAAGAAAGGATTACCCGGAATCTGGAAGAGGATAAAGAAGAAAAGGTAGATGAAAGGATTCAATCAGCTGGATTAGGATTTGATTTCTCACCTATAAAGGTTCTTACCTTTTCACCAACACTTGCGGCAAATCAAAAAGAGGAGAAGAAAAAAGGATGTAGTTTCTCTCTTAAGACAAGGGAGATTGATTTAGGTTCTAAGATAGAACTTACGGAGGTTATAGGGATAAAACCAAGATTTGACTTTAAGGGCAAATACAATGAAACCTTTAAAGAAAAGGCTGAGCATGAGGCAAGGGATGCAAGAACAGGGGTAAATCTTACCTTAAATGTTAAGATTAGACCTGAAAAGTGGTGGCGCTTACTTAGATTTGTAGAATTAACCCCTGAATATAGAATTGATTTGACCGCCAATTATTACGATTTAGAAGGCTCGGATCACCTTGATACATTAAAGGCTGTGGAGAAAATATATCGCGATTTTTATTCAGATCAAATTAGTTTTGAAGACAAGCCAATAGATATAAACACAGGACTTTTTACCCTTAGAAGGCAGGCTACTACTGAAAGAACAAGGTCATTAAATACAAGATGGTTCGTTTGGCGCCCCTTACAAACAACCATAGATTATAAAATGAGTAAAGAGAAGAGGCAAACAGAGGGCTCAATAACTTACCGAAATTCCACTGATTATGATTCCTCTTTCCGCCTTTCTCTTTTTGAAAGAGATGTATCTTCCTATTTGCTATTGAAATATAGGTGGTCAGGAATTGAACAACCCGCTTTAATTACAATCACCCAGAGCCCCGGAATTGTCTTACAAATAAAATGGTCAGAGATATTCAGAACAAAATTTGAAACAAGATACACCCATAAAAAGGAGGAGATGAAAGGGGTTAATATCGATGAAACACTCGCCCCAAGTATAAACCTCCATTATACCCTCAAAAAACCAGGGGCTATTAAGATCCCTTTTACAAAAAGACAGATTTCCTTGAGGAATAAAGTAGAAATGGATTTTGATATAGAGTCTATCTTCAATAGAAGGAGAGAGCTGCGGGTTCCCAAAAAGGATACAGATAAATATAGCTTAGGATTACGCTTTGGCTACGATCTAAAAGAAGGTATTACTGGAACCTTAGGGGCAAAAACCAATTATCTTATCGATCATATAGAGGAAGGAAAAGATTATTGGGCATACGAAGGCTCTTTTAGGGTAGAGATAAGGTTCTAACATTCTAGTCTATTTAGGGTTCATTTTTGATTCCACATTATGTATCTTTTAACCTCTCTTCCCAGAGATCTATAATCTTTTTTACCTTTTTAGGAGCTATTCCAATGTATCTTGAGGGATCTAAAATTATCCCTTTTTGTAAATCGGTAAATTTCTCTAAATAGGGTTTAAGGGCTTCTTCTTCCATTACAATCTCAGACAAAGGTTTCCTTTTCTTAAAAGACTCAAAAACTAACCTTCTTACATACTCATGGGCATTGGGGTAACCCAAAGAAGCTAACAGGATATAAAGGGGTTCAGCGGCTATCTTATCTTTGCTCATCTTAAAATTCCTCTGCATATTACTCTCTTCTACCTTTATTCTTTTAGACACCTTAATCATTCTTCTCATACTTGAAGTAAACGCTACTAAAAGCTCTGGCAGATACCTTTGAGAACAAGAATTGGTTAGATCCCTTTGGTGTTCAGAAATTTGATCCATATAAATTGTCACCATCTTAGGCATAAAGGTCTTCCACATACTTTTTATATTCTCAAAGTTTATGGGATTCCTTTTATGGGGCATAGTGGAACTTCCTACCTGCTCGTCTTTAAATTCCTCACCAATCTCAGCTATCTCTGAACGTTGCAAGTGCCTCATATCGTCAGCAAAGTTTGCTAACACTCCAAAGCTACTTATAATTGTATGAAAAAAATCTACCATTGGTTCAGGAGGAAGTATCTGCGTGGAAATATTTGCTGGCTCAAGCCCCAATTCTGAAAGGACTTCTCTTTCAAATTCTTCAGGATCAGCGAAAAAACCCAAAGAAGAGGCATTATAAGCACCAACAGCTCCTGAAAATTTGCCTACTAAGTTGTGAGTTACCTCTTTTAATCTTAGGATTCTATTACCCCATCTATCTACATATAAGACAATAGCAAATCCAAAAGTTATTGGCTCTGCGTGCTGTCCATGGGTTCTGCCAATTTGTAGGGTATCTTTATGCCTTAAAGCAAGCTCCATCCAAGTTTTCTCTAACTCTATCATATCAGGTAAAATTACATTATGTATTGCATCTTTATATCTTAAACAATTAGCAGTATCTACAATATCACAAGAGGTGGCAAATAGATGGACATAAGGCTTTGCCCGCTCTGAGACCTTATTTCTAATACAATTGACCAAGGCACGGATATCGTGTCTGACTCTCCTTTCCTCTTCATAGACCTCTTCTGCAGTTATTCTTTCTGCGGCTTGAATTATCTCTTCAGCAACCTCCCAAGATATAAAACCTTGCTTAGCCAATACCTTTACCAATGCAGCCTCTACTTTTGTCTTATATTTAATAAATGCCTCCTCTGTTAGATACGACTTTAAATCTTCCACAGAATACCTATAATCAGTAGGCGAGAAAGAACAAAATTTTTCTTTCAAATCTTTTGCCATCTTTCCTCCCTGTCTAAGTAATCCTTATATTCCTCTATTATATAGGAAAGGGGTGGTGCCTTAAAAAGATGAAGACTTGTGCATTCAATTGTAGTTGCTTTATACATATTAGAGATGATCTCCTTAAGCCGAGGATCAAGTTTTGGAGGGGAAGATTTACATAGTGACTTCCAATCCTTTATCCCTTTTGCCTTTGCCTCATCTTTTGCCACTAAAAGATGAGTATACCACTCTGTTTTCTTATAGTATTGTCTTGCAACTTCTTTACTAACATGTAGATCCTTGAAAGTAAACCTGCATTCATCAAGCGTTCCGATAACATCCACAACCATCAATTCCCTTTTTGGATCAAATGCTATTTCAATCTTGCCATCTTCATTTTTCAGACAGGCTTTTGCTGCAATCTCTGTAATTAAATCATTTACAAGATTTAACCTTTCTTTTATCTCTCGAAGCTCAGAATCATTTAGACAAATTAGCTTTTTTGCCTCTTGCCATGAGAGATATCGATCTTGTGGTTCAAGTTTAGTTGATATATCAAAGATTGGCTCTTCTAAATCTTCTCCTTCTTTAGGTATGCGATCTAATCCTAAACCGGAAAGGCTTATCTCTTCATTTTTCAATCTTTTGAATATACTTGAACCTTGTGGTAAGCTATTTCTATAAATGATCTCCAAAGGTATCAAGAAATTTGTTAGGTGAGCCTTATATACACTATAATAATCATACCTCACTCCATCAGGCCTTTGGAAGACTTTTGGATGGATTACTCTTACTAAATCTATCTCCATTATATTGGTTGGTTCTTGAAGTTCATCTGTCTTAACGAGACGACCGTCTTGGGTTACAACTCCCCTATAATGGGTCCGAACTCCTCTCCTTTCCAGTTCTTCAAAACAATAGGCACCCATTATACAGAGGCATGCACCTTTCCATTCAATATGATCTGGCATCTCCCCCCAGTCAAAGACAGAATAACGGTCTGAGAAGTGGAACCTACCAATCCCCATCTTTTCTTTGGTTGGTGGCTCTGTGACCTCCAAATCCTTTACACTCCC
>JASEIO010000017.1:25402-29825 GCA_030017475.1 bacterium
ATCCCCATCTTTTCTTTGGTTGGTGGCTCTGTGACCTCCAAATCCTTTACACTCCCCATCTATTCCTCAATTATCTCTTCAGCCCATAAGGTAGCCATCCCAGTATCTAATGCATGTCCCAAATAAGGAACCCAAATATGCTCCGCTGGAATAGGTGGCAATAGCCTCTTCGCCCTATCTATTATTTGTTCCATGTCTCTTAATCTCTCAACTGGAATTCCAGTCATACTGTAGATTATCGGCAGGTAATATCCAGTATTCGGAAATTCTACCTTTTGATCCGGCCCCTTCTCTTCAATTGCCTGTTTAAGCAAGTCCTCTGCCTTTTTAACAATTGAATGGGCACCTCTTATTGCAGCACTCGCAATTATTTTTGACATATGAATCCTCTTTTCATAAACCCTTAACAACTTCCTTAGTGGTTAAATCTTCAATCCCCTTCTCATCTCCATGTCATAAAGGTTTTATTAAAGAAGACCTTTCAAAGGCAGTAGATATACCATCATCTTTAGCCTTTTTAAGCATTTTTTGAGATGCCCTATAAACTGTAGCATTATCTACCATTGCCTACCTCTTATCTAACTTCTGTAGATAGAAAACTTATATGTTTTCTCCATTTTGCACTCTTTTTTGGATAATCCGTACGGTAGTGAACTCCTCGACTTTCCTTTCTCTTCCAGGCTGCCTCTTGTACAAGCTTTGCTACTGTAAGCATATTTTGCAATTCCAAGCCTTCCCGGGTTGGGAATTCCCTATTCATCACATACGAACACCAGAAATCTATCTTTTGTCCAGCTTCTAAAAGCCCCTCTTCTTTTCGCTCAATACCAACATCTCTCCACATTAAGCTATTCAAAGAACGTCTGACATCCTCTATATCCAATTCTTCTAAATGATATTTATGTTCAAAGGTATTAGAGATATCTGGGACACATACCACCTGATCCTTGATCTCTTTACCTGCATGATATCCTGCCCTATATCCAAAGACCAATCCTTCAAGGAGGGAGTTACTTCCTAATCGGTTTGCTCCATGTAAACCTGAACATGCTACCTCCCCACATGCATATAAATTCTGGATATTAGTCTTTCCCCATATATCTATCTTAATCCCACCAATCATGTAATGGGCAGTAGGTCGGACTGGTATCAATCTTCTTTTTATGTCTATACCAAATGAGGCACAGGTTGACATTATATTTGGAAAGCGAGCTTCTAAGAACTCAGGATCAAGATGTGTCAAATCCAGATAGACATGCGAATCCTCAGTCTCTTTCATCTCTTGTAATATGCCTTTGGACACCACATCCCTTGGAGCCAATTCTCCCATTTTGTGGTATTTTTCCATAAATCTTTCGCCATATCTATTCCGTAGCAATCCTCCTTCGCCTCTAACTACCTCAGATATTAAGGCTCGAGATGCCCCTGCAATATACAGGGTTGTGGGATGAAACTGTACAAATTCCATGTCCATCAGCTCGGCCCCAGCTCGATATGCCATAGCCATGCCATCCCCAGTAGCAACCGAAGAATTGGTAGTCTCACGATAAACCTGCCCAATCCCACCAGTAGCCAATATCGTTTTTTTTGCAAGAATTACCATCCTTCCTTTATCCTTTAATTGAACAATTACGCCAAAACATTCTCCATTTTTACAAACCAGGTCTATGGCAAAGGTATCTTCTAAGATACTGATATTGTCATTCTCCTGTATTCTTAGAATTAATGTCTTTTCTACCTCTTCTCCAGTAGCATCCCCCCTTGCATGGATTATTCTTCTCACTGAATGGCCACCTTCCTTGGTAAAGGAAATCTTCCCATCCTTTTTATCAAAGTTTGCCCCCCATTTAATCAACTCTCGAATCCGTTCTGGACCCTCTTCAACCAATATTCTAACTGCCTTTTCATTAGAGAGGCCATTACCTACCTTTAATGTATCCTGAATGTGTTTTTCATAGGTATCTTCTTGAGACATGACTACTGCTATTCCACCTTGAGCACGAAATGTATTACCTTCCTGAAGCCTATCTTTTGTAACTATCAACACCTTACCATACCTTACTGCCTCAATTGCAGCCCGAAGTCCTGCCACACCACTTCCAATAACTAAGGTATCTGTCTCAAGTTTTCTCATATTGTTTATGTCAAATGATATTAGATATCTCTTCTTTATCATCACTTGAGAAGTTGCCTACGCTTTGACAGAATCTCAAATAATAGACCACGCACCTTCGCTGCATCCCTACACCACTTCTGATTGAAGCCAGTCGCCTTAATACTTCTCAGCTCTGGTCTAAAAAGCGAGGTATTTGATGAACGTTCAACAATCTCAATATTCCCCTTATAAAGTTTCACCCTGAATCGTCCTGAGACATACTCTTGACTTGTGCGGATAAAGGCATCCAATTCACTCTTCAAAGGGTGATACCATTCACCGTGGTAAACCATATAGGCCCATTTATGCTCTACAATCTTCTTGAACTGGATCTCCTCCTTTGTAAGACATTGCTGTTCTAAATCACGATGGAGCTTCAAGATTATGTGGGCAGCCGGTGCCTCGTAGATTTCACGACTCTTCAGATCCATGATTCCATCCTCAAACATATCGATCAACCCAATTCCATTCCTTCCACCAATTACATTTAAGTTATTTATCAGCTCATCCAGATTCATCTCTTTTCCATTGAGCGCAATAGGTATTCCTTCACGGAACTCAATGGAGAGAAACTCTGGCTTGTCCGGAGCCTTTTCAGGTGGAACCCACCACATCCAGATTTCCGGAGGAATTTCCTGGTTGAGTGAGATGGCACCCGAAGCAATTGAGCGACACCACATGGTTTTGTCATCCCCCCCAGCTATCTTTTCCGTGACAGGTACACCCCACCTTTCGCAAAGTATCCTTTCCTCATCGCGGGTGAGGTCAAAATCACGTACCGGCACAAGTATCTCGAGTTCTGGGGCAAATAGCCTGAAAACATTGTGCATGCGATACTGGTCATTACCCTTGCCGCTTGAACCTTCCATCAAGGCGTCACAGTTGCGGCGTTTACCTTCCAAGGCCACAATACGTGCAATAAGTTGTCGTGTCATCGAGGTGGAAACAGGATAACCGTTATAGTCGGAATTAGCACGAATAGCATGCGGGAGCCACTCCGAAGTAAATTCATCCTTAGCATCGATCACAACAGGTTCTACATTAAGCTTCTTTGCCTTTTCATAACCCTCACACAACTCTTGCTCGCCCTGTCCCACATCAACAGTAATCGGAATCACCTCACTCACCTTATATTTCCGTCTGAGCAGTTCGATCCCCAAGGAAGAGTCAAGTCCTCCCGAATAGGCCAAGGCTACACGCCTTACCTTGGCAACTGATATCTCTTCAATCTTCTTTTCGATCTCTCTAATGTCCATAACATCTCTCCCTCTATATCAAAACTTGTGTAAGTGAGGAAAAAGGGAAAATTTACACTAAGTTATGATTACCGAACAGTCTCAAAATTTATTCCCTAAGACCTTCTCTAATTCCCTCTTCGATATACTCCCCTCTCTTAGGATAATAGGTGGTAGAGTAGTTACATCGAGTACGGTGGATTCTATTCCAAGCGTGGTTTTACCTCCGTCAAGGATTAGGTCTATCTTCCCTTCTAAATCATGTAAAACCTCATGAGCTTCCGTAGGACTTGGGTTTCCATGGATATTAGCAGAGGTAGTTGCTAAAGGGACATCTATCTCTTTTATTAAACTTAACACCACCTTATTATTGGGAATCCTTATCCCAATTTTAGCTGATCCACAAGTTAAGGGTTCAGATAAAATGCCAGATTTTTTAAAAACAAGTGTCAAAGCACCTGGCCAGAATCTTTCTATAAGTAAATCAGCCTGGGCTGGAACTTCCTCGACAAAATTCCTCAGATCTTCTTTTTTATAGATGAATAATATTAGGGGTGAATATGCCGGTCTTCGCTTTACCTCAAATATCTTTGAAACCGCTCGTTCATTCAAGGCATTAGCACCTAAACCATAAACTGTATCTGTTGGAAAGGCAACTAATCCCGAAGATTTTATTATTCCTGCGGCTATTTTAATCTTTTCTAACTCTGGATTAATAGAATCTATCTTAATAATTTCGCCCTTATTCATCAACAGCTCGTTTCTCTAAAAATATCAGCTTGTACTGTTGATAAACGCACTTAAATAAAGTATATATTATTTGAATTATACTGTCAAGAAAAAAGCCTGAAACTTACCCACATCTTAGTACAAGATTGGACAAAAAAGAGTGTCTTCTATCTTAAAAATGTATCCAGATGAGTTAAAACAAAACATAAAAATATTCTCCTCTCCTTCAATATGGATAATTAATTTGACCTACTCAGCAGATCTTAGACATACTTTTTGGACACATTCAGCACATAATCTATGT
>JASEIO010000018.1 GCA_030017475.1 bacterium
TTCCTGATTCTATCTACCATAGCCTTTTGTGTCAAAAAATTAATCAAGAATAACTTGATTTCTATAAAATATACTAAATAATATATTCACCCTTGTCAAGAAAAATCTTATAACTCCGATATAAGAATGGCATAGAAAGGAGTTTCCCTTTTTTAAAATTTAAAAAATTATCTTTGAGGAGATTAAGACCGCTGTATAGAAAATGATTGACATTTTCCTTGATTAGTATTAATAAAATATGGTAAAGTAGAAACTCAATGAAAGGAATGTATTCGTAAAAAAAGATTGCTAAGTCCTTTTTGCTACAGAAAGGGACTTAATCAAGATTAAGGTAAGGTGTAAAGTCATGATTGCTATAACCAATGGTAAGGTGTTAACCATAACGCGTGGGACTATTGAAAATGGAACTGTGTTAATTAAAGGTGAAAAGATAATTGAGATAGGAAGGGAGGTGAAGATTCCAGAAGACGCTGAGATAATTGATGCAAAATCGAAATTTGTCCTTCCAGGATTTGTAGATGCCCATACCCATTTGGGAATATATGAGGAGGGAGTTGGGGAAGGAGGAGAGGATACAAATGAAAATGTTGAACCAATAACCCCAGAACTCAGGGCCTTAGATGGGATAAATCCAAATGACCTTGGTTTCAGAGATGCAATAGAAGCTGGTATTACAACCTGTTTGGTTGAACCAGGGTCGGCAAATGTTATTGGGGGTACGGCTTGTGTTATAAAGACCTATGGAAATATTATAGATGAGATGGTCATTCGGAAAGAGGCAGGGATAAAGATTGCTTTAGGTGAGAATCCAAAAAGGGTTTATAAGGGTAAAGATAAGTCACCAGCTACCAGAATGGGAATTATGGCTCTTTTAAGAAATACCTTTGTAGAAACTGAAAATTATATGAATAAGCAAGATAAAGAGAGGAAGATAAAATTTGAGGTCCTCTCCCGCCTTTTAAAAAAGGAAATTCCTGCGCATATTCATGCACATAGGTCAGATGATTTGATGACTGGAATAAGAGT
Organism: bacterium; assembly: GCA_030017475.1. GTDB lineage: Bacteria > UBA9089 > JASEIO01 > JASEIO01 > JASEIO01 > JASEIO01. The sequence goes on from JASEIO010000018.1 coordinate 1,027, forward strand.
GGCTTCGGAATTCGGACTGAAAGCTGTTCTGGTTCACTGCACTGAAGGATATAAGATAGTAGAAGAGATTAAAAAGAGGGAAATCCCTGTTTGTATAGGTCCTTTATTCTTATCCAGATCTAAGATTGAGTTAAAAGAAAGGTCGTTGGAGACACCAGGGATTTTATCCCGGGCTGGAATAAAGGTAGCTATTACCTCAGATCATCCAATACTTCCAATCCAATTCTTACCTCTTAGTGCAGGAATAGCAGTTAGAGAAGGAATGGATGCGGATGAATCTTTAAAGGCAATCACTATAAATGCCTCGGAAATATTAGGAGTGGATGACAGAATTGGCTCTATTGAAGTTGGAAAGGATGCCGATTTGGTTATCTTATCTCATCATCCATTTGAGATCCAATCGAAAGTGGAAATGGTAATCGTAAACGGAAAGGTTGTTTATAAGAGAAATGAAAGCCAAAGATGTTTATAGATTAATCAAACAAAATGAAGGCCTTAGGATAGAGTTTAAAGCCCGAATATCTTCTTCCCAAAGGATAGCCAAAGAAATGGTTGCCTTTGCTAATACTAAGGGAGGATATATTCTTGTAGGGGTGGATGACAATGGAAAGATTATAGGAATAGATGGAATAGAAAGACAGAAAGGTCTCCTGATAACTGCTGCCAAGGATTATTGCATCCCTGCAATATATCCAATTGTAGAAACAGTTAATTTAAATGGTCTTATGGTTATAGTAGTAAGGATAGAAGAAGGACAGGAAAAGCCATATAGGTTAATGGCTGGAGGAAGAGGTGAATTGGTTTATATTAGAGCGAAAGATAAGAATTTGATGGCTAGCAAAGAGGTAATTAAGGTTCTAAGAGATAGGGGTTATAGAAGAAGTTCAAAGGTAAGACTCGATAAGAATGCCAGGAAGTTAGTTGAATATCTCTCGACGAAGGAAAGAATTACTCGAAAAGGCTTTACCAAATTGGTGAACATTTCAGATAGAAGGGCTGGAAGGATTCTTGTAAGGTTAGTAAAAGAAGGGGTGTTAAAAATACATACCCTTGAAAAGACCAATTTTTATACATTATGAAGATATGTCATCATTGCAAAAAAGAATTGAATATTACGGATCGGATAGGGAGAGGGGATACTTGTCCATATTGCCAAAGCGACCTACATTGTTGTCTTAATTGCAGATTTTACGATGAGTATGCTTCCAACAAATGTCGTGAGTCACAATCTGAATTTGTTTCAGATAGGGAAAGGAGTAATTTCTGCGATTACTTTGTGTTTATAGAGCAAGATATGGAAACAAAAAGGGAAGATGAAGCTGAAAAAGCAAGGACAAGATTTGAGCAGTTGTTTAAAGGTAGGAAGATAGGTTAAAGCCTTAAGAAGTCAGTTTGGTTTAGGGGTTTTAATTGAAATAATAGAAGAGGCAGAAGAGTATGCTTACAACTTAGCCTTATCGAGAAAGATTAAAAGGTTATGATTCCTTTATTAATATTTATCTTGGGAGCCTGCTTTGGATCCTTTTTAAATGTGTGTATCTATCGTATTCCAAAGAAGTTATCCATTTTCACCCCAAGGTCTTTCTGTGTAAATTGCAAAACCCCTATTAAGCCATGGGAAAACATCCCTTTTATAAGCTATATTCTCCTAAGAGGAAAATGTTCAACTTGTAAGGCTAAAATCTCTCCTCGATATTTTATAGTAGAACTTTTAACCGCTATTATCTATCTTTTGGTATTTAGAAGATTTGGATTTGGCTTACCGCTAATGACCTATCTATTCTTCTCTTCCCTTCTTATAATTATTACCTTCATTGACTTAGAACATCAACTAATCCTTAACAAAATCACTCACTCTGGAATAATCTTAGGATTATTGGCAAGTTTCCTCTTACCTAATTTATCACTCTTTCAGAGTCTATTGGGAGGTCTTATGGGGGGGTTGGTAATCTATTTCTTACATCTACTTAGCCTACTCCTTTTCAGAAAAGTTGGAATGGGTGGTGGAGATTTAAAATTGGCTATATTACTTGGTGTCTTCTTAGGATGGAAGAATCTATTATTGTCACTTCTTATTGCCTCATTCACTGGTGGAATTGTAGGGAGTATCTTAATATTCCTAAGGATAAAAAAAAGGACAGATTATATCCCTTATGGTCCTTATTTATGCCTCGGAGCAATGGTTGTATTACTCTGGGGGGAAGATATCATTAGTTGGTACAAAGGATGGTTGTTCGGGTGAATTATCATAGAACTAACTTCATCTTTTAATCCTTTTTATTATAAAAATGGACCTAATCTCTTTTTAAGATCTTCAACCATTTCCACTGGAGTGGGATCAACCCCGTATTCTAATGCCAAATAATATGAGACAAAATCAAAAAAGTAGATAGTACTAAATATCTTCTCCAAAATGCTACTACCTTGCATATCCATACTATAGAAATTCAAACCTTTCTCTTTGAGAATATCTTTGAAAATTTGCACCCTCTTTTTAATTCTCGGATGTTCATCTGGATCCTCTACTATGATAAAATAATAATTACCTTTAATATTAGTGAAACCAACCATCTCATTATGATTCATTTCTGGAAATGCATTAAAAAATGCCTGTATTTTTGAATTTTCATTAAACTTTATTTTTATTATCCTTGCTAATGATCGTTCGTATATATCCGAGGTATATATAATAAGTATATGATCAACCAAGTCCTTTGTAAGTTCTTTTGCCTTTTCTTCTAAGTTAAGTTGTCCCAAAAATCTTCCCAAATCCCTCAGTTCCTTTTCTCTATCTGTAATAATCCCTGAGTTAACCAAAACCGAAACAAATATTCCAAAGAAATAACCAACAGACCATCTTGGTTGAAAGTTTTCAGATTCCTTAATTATTCTGCTCATTGGGATATTGTGTTTTTTACTCAATTCTTCTAATTTGCCTCCTGAAGTAACAACCACAATTTTACATCCCTTTTCTAATGCATCATAAAAAGATGCTATTGTCTCTTCTGTATTTCCTGAAAAGGAAGAGGCAAATAGAAGCGTATTTTGATCAACTGGAGTTGTAATTGAATAATTTCTAGAAAGTTCAATCGGAATATCAATATCATTAAGATAAGTTTTTAATATATCTCCTGGGAAGGCACTTCCTCCCATTCCTGTAATAACTATCTTATCAATTTTACCCTCAATCTTTATATCCTTAGCGAATTCTATGGATTTTTCAAATTGTTTGGGAAAATCTCTCAATGCCTGATACATATTTGATCTGTCTATCCCTTTATCTGACATAGAATCCTTCCTTCCTTAAAATAAATCAATTCTTAATTTTCCAATTCCTTTAGTTCAGTAATCTTTATTGCTTGCAAGGCCAATCCTTTCGCCCTTTTAATAAACTTAAGACTTAAATTGTAGTCCTTTTGGTTCATTGCCTGTTGAGCCATTTCAAAAAACATATCTGCCTTCCTAAATGTCTCCTTTGCTGGATCAATCCCTGATTTTTCAACCACTTTTTTAACCCTAGATAGAAATCCTTTAAGATCCTCCATCTCCTTTTCCACTTCTAATAATTCTAACATTTGCGGCTTCTCTATCCTTTCTTGGATAATCTCTTTTTCCACAACATCTTCCTTTTTTATCTCTTTAAGTGGAATCCTTTCCTCCTCCTTTTTTCTAAAAGAGACCTGAACCCCTTTAACCTCCACTGAAACTTTCGAAACCTCTAAATCAGTCAATTGTTCAATCCTTTTTTTAATACTATCTTGAATCTCTTTTACTAACTCCTTTATATCCATATCTTCAAAAACAATTACTGGAACTTTAACCTCTACCTTTTTATCCTCGATCTCGATATGCACGGCTTTACTAACCTGGGGCCTTTCTAAAATCTTAGGTACCCCAGCTATAATCTCTTCAGGTATCCCAACTACCCCTTCTACTTCAAGCGCAGCCACTCCTGCGATTGTAGAAATAACCTCTGGAGATATCTTTAGCATCTCCATTTCCTCTTCCTTTTTTCTACCTTGAAGGATCTGAATTCCTTCTACCAAGACATTTACCAACCCAACCTCTAACCCAAGTTCATGCTCTATTTTGTCCTTAACTCTCATCTTGATCCTTTCCACAACCGTAGGAATAGAAAAGCCATAATAGATGACTACAGGAACATCGATTATTAATCTATCATCCTTTACCTCTACCTTTACCCTCTTTCCTACTTGAGACTTTGGTAACAGCTTAGAAACCCCTGTAATAACTTCGGAAGGTATACCAGCTACTCCAGAAACCTCTAATGCGGCTAACCCTGCAGTTGTAGAAATGACATCCTCTGCTATCTTTGCCTCTATTTGTCCTGATATAGAAAGTACTAATAGAATTGAATGGAAAATGGCTTTCATCAAATTTATCCAGGCAATACACCTCGTAAAATCTTGGAGAATTCTTGAGGAAGAATCTTAAGGAGAAGTTTAATAAAATGAAAGGTATAGGGAACAAAAAAAGAGTCATCCAATAATTTTTTAGTACCACCAACTGGGAATGCAGAAATGACCATTACAATAACACCTATTATAAGAAAACCTTTAATCATACCAAAAATTAATCCCCCTACCCTATCCACCCAACCTAATGACAAAGATCGTATCAATCTACCAGTTAATAGACCAATAAGACTAATAATTACATATACCACCAAAAATACGATTGAAAAACCAATTATCTTTGCTAAATTTGAATTGGAGACAAATCTCTGCAATACTATCCCTATAACTACGTAATTTCTACTTGCAATAACTATTCCCACAATTATAGATAGAACGGGAAAAACCTCTCTTATTATACCTCGAAATAGACTCAAGACTATACTAAGTCCTAAAATTATCAAAAATATTGCATCAAACAGATTCATCTTTTATCTCATAGATTAAAGAAATCTCTTTACAATCAGGAAATTCTGGACATTTGACACAATCTGACCAGATCTTTTTAGGCAAATTGGATTTGTCAATTATTACAAATCCATGGGTTTTAAAAAACTCAGGTTCATAGGTCAATGTAAAAATTCTCTTTACACCCAACTCCTTTCCTTCTTTGATGCAGGTCTTTAAAAGCTCTCTCCCAATCCCAAGTCGGGTAGAATCCTCTCTCACAGCTAATGATCTTATTTCAGCTAAATCTTCCCATGTAATATGTAAGGCACAGCAACCAAGAATTCTTCCATCCGCTTCAGCAATAAAAAAATCCCTTAAATTTTCGTATAATTCATTAATAGATCTTTTTAGCATCTTCCCTTCCCCAGCATACTGGTTAATCAATTTATGGATTAATATTACATCATTAAGGTGTGCCTTTCTAATTACCATGCCCTTACCTCTAAAACCACATAAATATTTAAAAAAGCCACGGATCTATCTTTATCCGTGGCAATAATCGCACTTTCCGGGAGGAAGACTTCTTCCCCATTTTGTAATCCATTCGTATCCAATAGATCTCCCAGATTAATTACATCTATACAGGATCATCCTTCTCTTCTTCATCGAGTTTATCTTGTCTTCTAATTGTGATCTTCCCTCCACTTATATACATTCTACCTCATTCTGGATTGCATCCGCAACCTAAATCCTAATCCTTATGATATCACTTTATTGTTGGTTCTTTCGTCCCAGTCTCTACTTTCCTTAAATGCCTCTTCCAAATAACAAACACCAAAGCTACAGATTCTTCTTCTCCTATAACCTCTGTTTTACCAGAAGAAGCCTCCCCCTTATGCTTCAAGGTTTATATTTCTACCTATCCCTTGTTCCCTTAATAGATCTTCTCTTTCACCTATCATTTGTACTGGTTGATCTTGTTGAATGGGAACTGCTGGCCCAAATGTCTCTTGTCTTTCTCTCCTTACATCCGTTGGTTCACCTATTTTCATCCCATCTCGGATAGCTGATACGTCAGCAATCGGATTTCCCCCAACTGGCTCAATAGGCATATCAAACCTCCTTAAGGGAATATTAACATACCTTATAAAATTTGTCAAGAAAAATTTGACATCCTATCTCAATCTTTGATATATTAATGAGGATGTCAGTTTCAAAAATCACTAAAGGTGTTTTGAAGGATCGCGATATTGACTTTGATACAGCAATTGGATTATTGGATGAAGGATTACTTGACTTAATAAAAGGGGCAAATGAAATAAGGGAACATTACAAAGGTAAAATCGTTGACCTTTGTTCAATAATAAATGCAAAATCTGGCAGATGTAAAGAAGACTGTATATTTTGTTCACAATCTATTCATTATAAGACAAATATAGATGTCTATCCATTTGTAGGGGTTGAAAAGGTATTGAAGGCAGCAAGAAATGCAAAGGATATGGGTGCTAATAGATTTGGAGTGGTTATAAGTGGTAAAGGGATAGGTGGGACAAAAGAGCTACGTTCAATCTGTGAGACTATTAGTAAGCTGAAAGAGATAGATATCTTTAGATGTGCCTCTTTAGGAATATTAACTTTGGATATTGCTCACGCTTTGAAAGATGCGGGATTAGAGGGTTATCATCATAATTTAGAAACATCCAAAAGCTATTTTAGAAACATTTGTACTACCCACAGATTTGAAGAGAGACGAAAGACAATTGAGATAGCAAAAGAGGTTGGATTTAGGGTATGCTCCGGTGGAATATTTGGCTTAGGAGAGACTATGGAGCAGCGAATTGAGTTAGCTTTCATATTAAAAGAATTAGACGTTGACTCTATTCCCATAAATATCTTAAATCCAATTCAAGGAACCCCTGTTGAATCCCAGCCACCAATTCCTCCATTAGAAATTTTAAGGATTATAGCTATATATAGATTTATCCTACCCAAAAAGGACATTAAGGTTTGTGGTGGACGAGAATATGCCCTTCGTGACCTGCAAGCCTTGATGTATTTAGCAGGAGCAAATGGAACCTTAATTGGAAACTACTTAACCACCCCTGGACGTCCACCAAAAGAAGACATTCAGATGATTAAAGATTTAGGGTTAGTACCAAAAAGGAGCTGTAAGTAATAAGGTTTTAAACCCATTTCCCTCTCACTTATCACTTACGCAGGCATTGATTTTACTTTTGATTTTTATTGACAAACTTAACCCTATGTGTTATAGTCTAATATGCTAAAGGTGGTGATCTAATTGTATGCAGTGGTAGAAACCGGAGGAAAACAGTATAAAGTAGAAGAAGGAGATAAGATCAAAGTGGAGAAGCTTGAGGCTTTAAAAGGAGAGGAGATAGAATTGACGAAAGTTTTGATGATAAAAAAGGATGGGGATGTTATAGTCGGAGAGAAAACAAAAGGGATAAAAATAAAGGCAAAGGTTTTAGGACATGGAAAACATAGAAAAATTAGGATCTATAAATTTAAAAGAAGGAAAGGATACAAACGAAAGATTGGACATCGCCAACTTTATACCGAACTGTTGATAAAAGAGATACATGCATGATAAAGGTTAAAATAGAGCGGGATAAAAATGGGCATATTATTAAATTTTATGGCGTAGGACATGCCAGATTCCGCAAAAAGGGAGAGGATATAGTTTGCGCTTCGGTGTCCGTACTTTTACAAACCGCAAGGCTTGGTCTAAAGGATTATCTACATCTAAATGTGGAGGCTATAAAAAGAGATGCCTTTTTAGATGTATCAATTGAAGGAGGTGATTCACGAGAGAAGGCTGATATTATTCTCGAGACAATGGTTTTAGGATTAAAGGCCATTGAAAATAGTTATCCAGGGTATCTTAAAGTAATAGACAGTAAAAAAAATGGAGATTAGGGTTCTTCAATCTCCATACTTGAAAGGGGTGATTTAAATGGCTCATAAAAAGGGGCTAGGGTCTTCTCGAAATGGAAGAGATAGTGCATCAAAACGATTGGGAGTAAAAAGAGGAGATGGTCAGTTTGTTACTGGTGGTACAATCTTGGTTAGACAAAGAGGAACGAAGTTTTTCCCTGGCTTTAATGTAGGAAGAGGCAGAGACGATACCTTATTCGCTAAGGTTTCAGGGTATGTAAGTTTCTCTGGTGGTAGAAATTCAAGGAAGAAGATTAGTATTGTTCCGGCATAATCTTATATGTTCATCGATGAAGTAAAGATATGGGTTAAAGGAGGAAAAGGGGGGAATGGTTGTGTAAGTTTTCATCGGGAAAAATATAAACCTCTTGGTGGACCTTCAGGAGGTGATGGAGGAAAAGGAGGCGATGTTTTAATAAAGGCAGATAGGCATTTACGTACCTTAATCAATCTTCTTAAAAAAAGACATTTCAGAGCAGAAAAAGGTGAAAATGGAAAAGGGAATAATAGGCATGGTAAAGATGGATCTGATTTAGTTATTAAGGTACCTGTTGGGACAGAGGTTTTTGATGGAAAGGAGATGTTGGCTGATCTAATAGAGGAAAATCAAGAGGTGGTTGTAGCGCGTGGAGGTAAAGGAGGAAGGGGAAATGCAAGATTTGTAAGCCTTCGTAATAAGCTCCCTCGTTTTGCAGAACTTGGAGATGAGGGAGAAGAAAGGGAAATAACGTTAGAACTGAAATTATTAGCTGATGTAGGAATAATAGGCTATCCTAATGTAGGCAAATCTACCTTACTTTCAAAGGTGAGTGATGCTCGACCTAAAATAGCGGACTACCCCTTTACAACCTTATCACCAAATCTTGGAATAGTGAAGACAGAAGAATTTTCATCCTTTGTATTGGCAGATATCCCTGGATTGATTAATGGGGCATCCAAAGGTTGCGGGTTGGGAGATAGATTCCTGCGGCATATTGAAAGGACACGTGTTCTAATCCATATGCTTGACATAACCCAATCGGATCCAATTCAAAAATTTCAGTCTATAAATTCTGAATTGAAATCCTATTCTGACAAGTTGACCTCTCTTCCACAAATTGTAGCAGTTAATAAGATGGATTTAGGGAAATTAGAAGATTTTGAGTCTATAAGGGCGAGCTTGATGTCCCTTGGTTATGAGGCATTTCCCATATCCTGTATAACACAAAAGGGATTAAAGGATTTAATTAAAAGGATATATACCATACTTTCAGAAATACCTTCAGAATTTGAAAAGAAGGAATTGGTATACAAGGAATATAGGTATGAGGAACCATTTACGATTTTAAAAGAGGGTTCTCTTTTTATAATTCAAGGTAGAGAAATTGAGAGGTTAGTAAAGAGGTTTGATTTAGAAAATAAACAGGCATTGAATTATTTTCAAGATATATTAGAAAAAATGGGTGTAAATCATGCCTTGGAAAAGGTAGGAATAAAGGAGGGAGATACAGTTAAAATTGGAAAGGCGAGCTTTTCCTTCTGGAAGGAAATCAAGAAGGATAGTAGTAAAAATAGGTACAAGCATTCTTTCCATCTCTTCGGGAAGACTTGATTTTACTTATGTTTCGAGGATAGTTAAAGAGTTATGCTCCTTGCGAAAAGAGATTCCCTTGGATGTTATCTTGGTTACATCAGGTGCTGTCTTAGCTGGTATGGAGGTTTTGAAATTAGAAAGGTGGCCAAAGACTATTCCCTTGAAACAGGCCTGTGCCTCAATTGGACAAAGTAGATTGATGGAGTCCTATCAGAATCTATTCTCTACATATAATCAGACAATCTCCCAGATTCTCTTAACCCACCAAGATCTATCCTCAAGACGTAGTTATATAAATATCTACCACACCCTTTTAACCCTCCTAAAGTACAAAATTATCCCCATTGTAAATGAAAATGATACGGTAGCAGTGGAAGAGCTGAAATTTGGGGATAATGACACCCTATCTGCATTAGTTGCCTCGTCCATTGAATCTGATATGCTAATTATACTCACTGATACGGATGGACTTTATGATACCAACAATAGATTAATCAAAAGGGTTACAGAAATAAATCCAGACCTTTTTGAATTAGCTAAAGGAAAATCAAGTCCGGTTACATCTGGAGGGATGCATACTAAACTGCGGGCCGCAGAGATTGTTACAAAATCCGGGGGAAAGATGGTAATTGCTAATGGAAGAAAGGATGGAGTAGTAACTAGTATAATAAATGGAGAAGATGTTGGTACCTTGTTTTTACCAAAAAAGGGTGAGAAAATCCAATCATCAAAAAAGAGATGGATAGTTTTCAATCTGGTCTCCCAAGGGAATATCGTTATAGATGAAGGGGCAAAAATAGCAATAAAGGAACAAGGGAAAAGTTTACTTCCTAAAGGCATTCTTTCAGTAAAAGGAGAATTTGAATCTGGAGATGCAGTCACACTGATTGATGAATCCTCCCGGGAATTGGCTAAAGGGTTAGTAAACTACACATCCCGGGAACTTCTTGAAATAAAAGGAAAACATACCAAAGAGATTGAAGGCATCTTGGGATATAAATATTATGATGAGATTATCCATCGAGACAATTTGGTCTTGTTATAATCTCAAGAGGTATAGATGGATCATATAATTGAGCTTGCAAGAAAGGCAAAGGATGCATCTCGGACTTTAGCGAATATATCGAGTGAAGTAAAAAATAAAGCCCTGCTCCTAATGGCTGAACATATTAGGGAAAATAGGGATAGGATAATTAAAGAGAATGAGATCGATGTAAGGGATGCAAAAAGGGCTAATTTATCGAGTGCCTTTATAGATAGGCTGACTCTTTCTGAGCATAGGATAGAAGGGATGATAAATGGATTGAAGGATGTGGCAAGTTTACCTGATCCAGTTGGTGAAATTATTCGGATGTGGCGTAGACCAAATGGATTGCAGGTAGGTAAAATGAGAGTTCCATTAGGGGTAGTTATGATAATCTACGAGTCCCGTCCAAATGTGACTGTCGAGGCAACCTCCTTGTGTCTAAAATCTGGAAATGCAGTAATACTTCGAGGAGGTAAAGAGGCGTTCCGCTCCAATCGAGTGATTGCTAAGATTTTGAGAGATTGCTGTAGAGAGGTTGGCATCCCTTCGGAAAGTGTATCGTTTGTAGAGACAACAAGTAGAAAGGCAGTAAAGGAATTGATAAAATTCGATGATTGTATAGATGTAATCATTCCGAGAGGTGGAGAAGAGATGATTAGAGAGATAAGGAATGAGGCACGGGTTCCGGTAATAGCCCATGGCAAAGGAAATTGTCATGTTTATATAGATAAGGATGCGGATTTACAGATGGCATTAGATATTGCCTATAATGCAAAGGTACAAAGGCCAGGTGTATGTAATGCTATGGAGACTTTACTTGTCCATAAGGACAAAGCGCGGGAATTTTTACCTAAAATCGTTCGGATGTTAAAAGATGCCAAAGTTGAAATTAGAGGATGTAAAGAGACTAAAAAGATTGTAGGAGATATAAGGGATGCAACTGAATCGGATTGGTTTACAGAATACCTTGATCTAATTCTTGCAGTTAAGGTAGTAGATTCGATCGATGATGCAATCTCTCATATAGCTAAATATGGCTCTTGTCATACAGAGGCAATTGTTACATCCTCTTATGAAAATTCACAAAGGTTTCTGCGGGAGGTTGACGCAGCAGCAGTATTTGTCAATGCCTCAACCCGCTTTACAGATGGCGGGGAATTTGGATTAGGGGCAGAGATAGGAATATCTACACAGAAATTACATGCCCGTGGTCCAATGGGATTAGAAGAACTAACCTCTACAAAGTTTATAATATTTGGTGAAGGACAGATCAGGGAGTAAAAAATGGCTGAACCTAAACAGCCAAAGATCGGGATATTAGGTGGTACATTCAATCCTATCCATTATGGACACCTGATTGCTGCAGAATGCGCCTTGGTAGAGTATAGGCTACAGGGCGTTATATTCGTACCCTCATTTAATCCACCCCATAAAGAGGAAGAGGTGCTTAATGCAAGACATAGGTATCTAATGACCATCTTAGCTACATCAAACCACGCTCGCTTTACTGTCTCAGATATTGAGATTAAAATGGGTGGAAAGTCTTATACCAAAAATACCTTAGAGGAATTCAAAAAGATCTATGGTGATATGATTAGGCTTTGCCTGATTATTGGAACAGATGTTATTCCGGAAATAGACACCTGGAAGGATATAGAGACATTACCTTCCTTATGTGAGTTTATTGTAGTATCTCGGCCAGGATACCCCTTTTCGTTTAATGAGATATTAAAGGATGCATATAAACTAAAGATACCAGGGGTAGATATCTCATCGAGCGATATTAGAGAAAGGGTGAAAAAGGGGAAGTCTATCAAATATCTAATTCCCGAAGAGGTTCGAGACTATATCTATAAATATAGACTTTATAGATAGGATGGAGATAAGGGAGGAGATATCCTCTTATGGATATAGAAAAGATAAGGAAAGAATTGAAGAAAATGCTTTCTTCGAAAAGATACGTTCATTCTTTAGCTACAGAAGAGATGGCCGCTTTTTTAGCCAAACAACATAATTATGAATCCCACAAGGTAAGGATTGCCTCCCTTTTACATGATTGCGCTAAAGATCTTCCCTTGGATACCCAGAAAGATTATATTATGCGTTATGAAATTGTTTTAGATGAGATTGAGTTGAAAGAACCTAAATTGTGGCATGCTGCCATTTCGCAAGAATTGGCCAAACGTAAATTTAATATCTATGATTCGGAGATCCTACAGAGTATTCGAATCCATCCAACAGGGGATAAGGACATGACATCTGTAGATAAGATAGTGGTATTGTCTGATTACCTGGAACCAAATAGAAATTTCAGGGATAATGAGAAGATAAAAGTGATTGCTATGAAGGATCTAAATCAAGCCACAATTTTGGTATTAACCTCTAAACTTTTACATGTGATAAAGAAGGGTAGTCTTATCCATCCAAGAACAATCGAAGCGAGAAATGATCTATTGTCCATCAGAGATTTCGCAAACAATTCCGCTTAACCGGAAGTCTCTGTTTTCGGAATGTGTGCTACAGCAGGAAAGAGGGTATAATTGATTCCCATTCAGCAAAAAGTTTGTAAAAGAAGAAGAAAGACCTCTTCAAAGATTAATTTAAGGGAGATGATCTTAAATCTTAAGAGATTGCATGGAACAATAGTCTTCTTAGCCGTTTTTTTATTAGTCGGGATTTTTATTTACAAAAATAGCGGCGCAGTAAATAGGATGCTTTTCTTAGATAAAAGGATAAATGTGCTTACTTTATGTGTAGATAAAATCGCATGTGGAAGACAGATTGATACCATATCTTTAGTAAGTCTTTCTCCAAGAACAAATCAGGTGCATGTTTTGTTTATCCCTATGGATACTATGCTTAAAGTGCATTACAAAGATCTGACTAAGCCTATGAAGATCAATCACATCTACTTAAGGGGAGGTCCAGTTTTACTTGGGTCATGTATTGAAAAAACCTTGGATACCAAAATCCCTTTCTATGCCATATTGGATTATTCGGGCATAAAGAAGATAGTTGATATATTAGGTGGAGTCCGAGTGGATGTAAAAAAAGGGATGAGATACATTGATAAAACAAAAGGTGTATATATTAACATTCCAAAAGGACAACAGTACCTTTGTGGAGAAAAGGTAGTTCAATATATCCGTTTCATCCCAAAAGAAGATGGAGAGAGAGTTAAACGCCAACAAGAGATAATTAATGCTTTAACTAAAAAGGTATCTAAACAAGATCTATTTAGATCAAAGAGGTTGGTCAGGATTATAAAGAGATATATAAAAACAAACCTTTCTCTTCGTGATACTATAACCTTATGTAGCTTAGGTAAAAAGGTAGATGGCAAGATCTCTATCTTTACAATAGAAGATCAACCAGTGTATGCCAATGGAATAGACTATTGGAAGATAAATTTGGTTAAAGCAAAAAAATTATTGAAAGAATTAAACACATAGCCCCAAATCATCAGTTGTCAGTTTTTAACAATCAACTAATAACCAACAACTAAAAGGAGGTAAATTGACCATTTCATCTAAAGAGATAGCTTTTGTAATACAGGATGCAGCATCTTCTAAAAAGGCTCGAGATATTGTAATTTTAGATATGCGTAATCTAACATATTTTACTGATTATTTTATCATCTGTTCAGGAGAATCAAAAGTTCAAGTTAAAGCGATTGCTGAGGAAATAGAAAAAACTTTAGACAAGAAGGATATTAAACTGGACCATATTGAAGGTTATGAAGAGGCTAATTGGATTCTTTTAGACTACGGCGATGTTATTGCCCATGTCTTTTATGATGAAACAAGATTTTACTACGACTTAGAAAATCTATGGGGTGATGCAAAGAGGGTTACAAGAAAGATAGTAGAAAAGGGGGTATAGAAAATGGTAATGTTTGGCGATATACACGATAAGGAAACTCAATATACGTATTTTAAAGAATGGGTAAGAGGAGAGATGAGAAGATCAGAACGATATCATCGTCCATTTTCTATAGTTGCCTTGGAAATTGGCTCTTCTAAAACTCAGGGTGATACAGAGGATATTATCTCTGAGGACATTATCTTTAAGATAATGGTTAAACTTCTAAGATATAAACAAAGGGCATCAGATTTTGTGGCTAGATTTGGAACCTCTGGCTTTATTATGATACTTCCTGAAACAGATAAAAAAGGGGCTTCTACTTTTACAGAAAGGATTAAGGTTCATCTAAAAGATTTTCTTTTAGATGAGGAAGGATTTGGAGATAAAGACATAGTAATAAGTAAAGGAATAGCAACCTTTCCCGAGGATGGTATGACAAATGATGAGTTATATAAAGTAGTCAATGAGGCCTTAAATGAATCCAAGAAGAAAGTAAGAGGTGATCCGAACACAAGGTAACCCAACTACTGATTTCTGACATCTGACATTAGTACCTTACCAGGCGAGTTTTATAAAATGAAACCTTTTTATTATGCCCATACCTTTTCTCATAATTAAAAACTGGGGGATGGATAGTTAGGGTTTCTAAATCAACTAAACCTGCCTTTTTAATATAGGCAATCTCTTTATCTTTATCTCCTTTTATACCATAGTAAGTTCCTAAAAGTTGTTTTACTCTTTTGTCCTTTGGATCTAAATCCTCTGACTTTTTCATACACTCAATAGCCTGATCAAACCTTCCTGTATTTCCATAAATAATACCTAAATTATACCAGGTTTTAAAATTGGTTTCATCTATCTCAATCACCTTTCTAAAGCACTTAATCGCCTTTTGGAAGTCATTCCTTTTCGTATTTACAACCCCTAAATTATACCAGATCTCTGAATCATCCGGATCAGTAACAATCGCCTTACTAAAACACTCCATTGCACTTGTATAATTATCCCTATCTATATAACATACCCCAAGATTATTCCATGCCTTGGTATCATTTTCATCTATCTTTAATGCCCTTTCAAAACAATCAATTGCCTTTATAATCCATCTATTTTTAAAATAGCAGATTCCTAAATTGAAAAGGCTATCTGAATCATAGGGATTTATACTAACTGCCTTTTCAAAATAGGAGAATTCTTCCTCTAACATCCCCTTTTTCCCATAAATAATACCTAAACCTGCATAGGCTTCCAAATCTTCTTTATCTATCTCCACTGTCTTATTAAAACAAGCTATAGCTTCATCAAATCGCCCTTGTTTTTCATATATCACCCCTAAATTGTACCAGGTTGATCCATCTTCTGGATCTAATTCAACGGCCCTTTTGAGATATTCCGCTGCCTTCTCTAATTCATCCCTTTCTTCATATATAATCCCTAAATTATTTAAGGCATAAGTGTCTGTCTCATTAATATCTATAGTTTTTAGAAGGCTTTTCTCTGCCTCATCGTATTCTTTTAGCTTACTATACAATACCCCCAAGTTATTCCATGCCTTATAGTCAAACTCATCTATCTCCGTTGTCTTCTTAAAACAAGAGATTGCATGTTCTATATCATGTTCCTCTTTATATAAACAACCTAAGTTATACCAAATTGTAGCCCCCTTTTCTTCTATCTTCTCTAAGATTTTAATTGCCTCGTCAAGCCTTCCAGATCTTTCATATAAAACTCCCAGGTTATTCAAGGCCTTATCACTTTTATCTACCTCCAGGGCCTTTTTAAAACAAAGAATAGCCTTATCAAACTCTCCCTCTTTTTCGTATAAGTCTCCTAAATTATATAGAACCTCTACATCTTTTAAACCTAATGCATAAGCCTTTTCAAAACATTCCTTTTGTTTTTCATGCCTTCCTTTCTTTCCAAAACATACCCCTAAATCATACCAAAACGAGGGATTAAATCCTTGTAGTTCCTTTGCCTTTTTGATAAATCTTTCCTCTTTCGTAAGATCTCCTTTCTTTCCAAAAGAGATGCCTAAAGCCCCCCAGGCTATAGCGCATTCTGGATCTAATGTAACTGCCCTTACATAGCACATAATCTCTTTATCTTCTAAGTCCTTATCTCCATAAACTCCACCAATCTTATACCAATACAGTGCATTTGTGGGATCATATGTGATTGCCTTTTTAAAACAACGTATCTCCTCCGTAATATCTCCTATCTCTCCAAAACATTCTCCTAAGGTATACCAGATTGTAGGATCATCTTTGGTTATATCCAAGGCCTTTCTTAATGCCCAAATTGCCTTATTTATATTTGTCTTCTTTTTATAACAGATCCCCAATCCATGCCAAAATGTTACGTTTTTAGGCTCAATATCAATTGCCTTCTTAATATAATCTATTTCTTTGTCGGGTTTCCCAAGCCTACCAAGACAGACTCCTAAATTATACAAGATCTTTGCATCATCTTTATTCATTTGTAAGGCCTGCGAAAAGGCATCTTTGGCCTTGTATAACCTGTTCTTCTTCATATATAAAAGACCCAAATTATACCAAACCTTCGGATCATTGGCATAGAATCCATTTGCCTTTTCAAAACATGTAATTGCCATATCCACATTGTTTGAGGTACTATAGGCATAGCCAAAATTATAAAGAACTCTGGCAAAGGAACCATCTTTCTCCATACATTCGAATCTCTTAATGGCATAATCTGCAAGTTCTTGCAGATCTCGTCTTTTTTCACAAAGATTGCTAATTACCCATAAAATAGTCGGATTATCCTTCTTTTCCTTCAATAAAGAAACATATCTTTCCCTTTGATCCTGGTTTAATTCATCATATCTTTCAGCTAAAGATATTATCCCTTCCGTTTCACCAAGATCAAGTAATATATCAGGAAGAACCCTTTCTCTTTCATAAGGGGATGTATTTTCAGATTTTCTTACAACGATCTTCAATCCATCTTGAGTATTCAGGATTCTAATTTCCTGAAAGTTTGGAGAGATTCTACAGATTGAATCATAATAAAGAATCTGTTTATCAATAAGTCGTTGCACAACATCTGACCTTCCACCATAGTACTCTACCCCTTTTTTTAGAACATCTTCTGTTGCCCCATCAAGATAGGACAATAATTTTAAGGCAAATTTTGAGTAATTGTCCATTGAGTCATACATCTCTTGATAAAATTTATCTACACTTAAAGGCAGATCCTTTATCCTATGCAGGGCCTCTTTATCTCTCTTTTTCATTTCTGTATAAACTGCTACAAGATGGGTAAAGGGTATCTTCTTGTAGGTTGAGAGGATCCTTCTATAATCCTCATCCTCAAAATAGGGAAGAAACATTTCAATATCTTCATGCTCTAAAAACGAAGGTAGGTTCTCTATCTTGAAATTTAGACCCTTCAATAAATTGGGATCAAAACGTTCGGTTTCAGCAGTACACCAAATTGGGATACTAGGGAACCTTTGTTTTATCTTGCTCAATAGAAGACATATCCCTTCGATTTTATCAATATCATCAAATATAAGAACATAATCCTTCTTTATGCTCAGCCTTTTAAACAATGCCTCGACTTCAGGTATCTTCTCCTTAATGGATATCCAGATGGCTTGATATCCTGCTTCGCATGCCTTATAACTCAAAAAGGATAAGAGGCTTGTTTTTCCAGTTCCGGAAGGAGATAAAAATAGATAATCTCTAAACTTAAATCTTTCCATAAAATCCCGTATCTTCTGAGTTAAGATATAACAATTTTTAACCTCCTCCTTATTTAATATTGGTTTAGCAATCAATCTATCCTCTACCTCCCCTGATAAGGTCCCAAAATCCTTGTAACTCCAATCTTCTTCTAATCTTATAGGGACCTTTTCCTGAGCGATTCTTCTTTTCAAATAATATGAGTCAAGGTATACCTCCCTTACCTTTTTGATTAAGGTTTGCTGTCTTCTTTTATAGAAATCCACTACCTCTCTTATTCTCCTATCCTTTTTAAGATCATCTAAAAGGGTGATTATTTCTCCCAATTTTATAAATCTCCATTCATCAATAGTTAATATATTCTCTGGAAAGGAGACATTTTCCAAAAGAGAATCGAGATCCTCTCGGGATAGGGTAGGATAATTATGTACCAGTTTCTCTAACCTCTTTCCAAGAACTGAGGATAGTGAAATCTTCCACCAAAGGAAGATCTTATCTTCCCACGCTTGTATAATCGCCCTTTTATCCTTTCCTTTTTCGTATGAATCCTTGAAGTCTCTAAAATCAGGTAAGGTATTTTCATAAATAAATGGGGAGATGTCCACTTTTTGTTTATCTAAGTCTAAAATAATAAGCGCCTCTTGGTATATAGGAACTGAAAGCTCTTTTCCTCTATAAATGATTCTTGATCCTCCAGCACTCGAAACATTTGTGTATAATATCGTATGTCCGGATTTAAGTAAGGATGAAATATGATGATTTAAACCTTTTTCAAATTTAGGGGTTATAGGGGTATAGGCTAAGATAATTATAAATCGAGATTTACGGAAATCTGCACTTTTTACATATCTATCATAATCATCTATAAAATCATCTGATAGAAACACTGAAAAGGCAAGATCATCCTCAATCAATCTCCAACCTTTTCCAGGTTTTATCTTCCCCTTTTCCCAAATGGACAGAGAGGACTTCTCAATGAGGCTAATCTCACCTTGATGGAATATGGTACTTATATTCCTTCCGAGGCGTGGGTTGATATCTAAGGACTTATAAATCCCTTCATCTTCTTTACAGGTTATGTGACTACCCGAAATTACAGTTATTCCTTTATCTGCATAATCCTTAATTAATGGTAAGGAATCCGAAGGTATAGAATACTCTGGAAAGGCAATTAATGTGATCTCCCTTTTCTTACAATATGATAGGATCAAATCAAGCCTTGCATTTAACAACCCTATATAGCTCTCTTTTAATCCCTTTCTTTCGTCCTTTATATCCTCTATCTTAAAAATCTCTTTCTCTTCAAGGGATAAAATCCCTTCTAAATAATCTACCCCTTGCGCATAAAAGGATGGGTTAAAATCCATTTGACAAACTGCGACCTTCATATTTTTCGAAATACCTCCACTCCACCAACTATCTTTCCTTCTGTATCCCTTAATAGACCTAAACTACTTAAAACAGTAATCTCAGTCCCTTGTTGGGTTTTAATCCTCATCTCTATATTAGTTACTTCCCTCTCCTTTGATAATGCCTCTTCAAATATACATCTCTCCTCACACAGATTACCCTTTAAGATAGATTTACACACCTTTCCCCCAACCTCTTCCCTTTTGTACCCTGTGATCTCTTCTGCCTTTTGATTAAAGTTTGTTATCTTCTTCTGGTCATCGATAGTTATCAATCCTTCAGTAACATTGTTTATGATCGATTCAAGTTTTATCCGCTCCATTGTAGATCTATAGAGTTCTCTATCCAATAGATTCCCTATACTTGAGAGGATCTCAATTGGATCTTGATGGAGTTCCGCCTTTTCTACCCTTTTTGGCGACCTATCTTTAGTAATCTCTTCAACAAGGTCAATTATTGCCTGAGGATCAAACTCGGTTTTAGTGATATACCTGTCTGCTCCTGAATGTAGTCCCCAAAGCTTATATTGGGGATCATCCTTTGAGGTAAGCATAATTATGGGGATTTGTTGAGTTTGCTCATCCGCCTTTATCAATCGACATACCTGATAACCGCTTATCCTTGGCATCATAATATCAAGGAAGATTAAGCTTGGGGATTCTTTATAGACCTTGGTGATAGCCTCAATCCCATCAGAGGCAGTGATAACCTCAAAGCCTGATTCCTCAAGTATCGATTTCATTACCTCAACCACTGTCTGTGAATCATCAACCACCAAAATCTTCTCTCTCATTTCCCCTCCTTTATCTACCTTAACCTTTTTAAGCCTCTTTTGCAGGCCTCTATTAATATCCCATTTATAAAGCCACCCGAAAAGTCTAAGACTTCATTTTTTGGTCTTTTTTCCAATAACTTGATTGCACTATTATATTCAGAACAGGCCTCTCGATGATCTCCTATATTTCCATATATACTCGCTAAATTGAAATGGGTTAAAGGAAACTCTGGGTCTAACATAGCCGCCTTTTTCAATTCATCTATTGCTTGATACATCAATCCTTTTTTTTTATATATTATCCCTAACAAAAAATGGGCCTTGCCTGATAATGGATTGATCTCTAAAGCCTTTTTACATTCCTCCACTGCCTGCTCAAACCTTCCCTTATCTGTATACACCCTGGCTAAGGTAAAATGGACACGATCATCATTTCGGTTAAAGGCTAAACACCTATTCAATTCAAGTATAGCCTTATCAAAATCCTCCGCCTTGTAGTAATTAATTGCCTTTTTATAAATCTCTTCTGTATCTTCTCTTTTATAATAGGCTTCTAACTCTAACTTCTCTTTACGATATATAAAGGCCTGTCCAAGTTTTACAACCTGGAATTTATTAGGAATATGGTATAGGCTTTCGGAGTGACCAACAAATAGATAACCTCCAGGATTTAATGATTGAAAGAAATTGTGGATTACCCTTTGGGTTGACTCCTTTTTAAAATAGATGGTTACATTTCTGCAAAAGATAACATCCCACGCACCCATGATCGATAAAGGATAAGGTTCTTTGATAAGATTGAAGTAACGAAATGTAACCATATCTCTGATTTCATCCCGCAGTCTATATCTATCGTTTTCCTGTTCAAAGTATTTCTCGATATATCTCTTCGGAGCCTTTCTAATTGACCTTTGAGAATAGACACCCTTGGCTGCTATTTCAAGGGCACGGTTGTTTACGTCTGTAGCCAATATCTCTATCTTCCAATCTTTAAATCTAAACGCATCTCGCAGGATCATTGCGATTGTATATGGCTCCTCCCCTGTAGAACAGCCAGCACTCCAGATTCTTAACTCCCTCTCCTTTTTTTCATTCACTATTTCTGGAATGATATAATCCTTTAAGGCATCGAATTGGTTCGGCTCCCGGAAGAAATATGTCTCTGTAATGGTAATTAAAGACAATAACTCATTGAATTCCTCTTTCCCTTTTGGATGGAATTTTAGAAAGTTATAATAATCATTAAAGTCTTTAAAACACATATCTCTTGTAATCCTTGCAATTAAGGCAATTCGTAAGGAGTCAAGGTTTGAATTATCGATATAGATACCGCTATTTTTTGAGATAAACTCTTGAAACCTTTCAAATTCCTGTTTGTTTAATTCGGTTCTCATGATAAACACTCTTTGGTTATTTCCTGAGATATACGATCTATAGGAAGGATTCTATCCACTACCTTTAGATCAATTGCTGCCTTTGGCATGCCAAAGACAACACATGTTTCCTCTGATTGTGAAATAGTAACCCCTCCCTTTTCTTTAATTGCCTTCAAGCCTTCGGCTCCATCTTTACCCATTCCAGTCAATATTACCCCAATCGATCTATCCCGAAAAACCGAAGCAACAGATGGTAATAAAACGTCTGCTGAAGGCCGGTGTCCAAAAACAGGTGGTTTTTTATTTAGTTCTATCCTCCCTTCTTCAGAAACTAACATATGGAACCTATTAGGGGCAATTAAGGCAGTACCTGGGTCTAATCTATCCCCTTCTTTTGCCTCTTTGACCCTTATCTTGGATTCTCTATCCAACCATTCCACTAAACCTTGGGTAAATCCATCGGCAATGTGCTGAACGATTGTTATACAACCTGGGAAATCCTCGGGAAGGGAACTTAAGATCTCTAAAAGTGCTGAAGGACCGCCTGTTGATGCTGCCATACCAATAACCTTAAATTTAACCCCTTCTTTCGTAATCTTTGGGGGTAAAGTGGAAGGCCTCTTTCTCCCTTTTAAATGGGTGATTACTTCTATCTGGCTAAGTAACTTCACCCTTTTTATAAGATCCTTTCCAATAGAAGAAATCCCCATCCAGTTTTCTGGAGCAGGTTTCTCCACCACATCTAAAGCCCCTGCCCTTAACGACTCAAATGTCAGATCCATATCTTCTTTAATTACTGAGGCTGTAACTACCAATATAGGAGTTGGGAAATAGGCCATTATTTGCCCAATTGCCTCTAATCCATTCATATGAGGCATATGGATATCCATAGTTATTAAATCTGGCCGAAGTCTCTCAGTCATCTCCACAGCCTCTATCCCATTTTTTGCCTGCCCTACAATCTCTATATCTTTATCTGAGCTTAATATAGTAATGATCATCTCCCGAGCCACTAAAGAATCATCAACTACCAAAACCCTTATTTTATCAGACATTTATCCACCATTTTTAAGAAGACAGATTTAAAGATTCTGCCCTCTGACATTCTAAATAAGTCTTTCAATTGTATCCAATAGATCCTCTTGCGAAAATCTTGATTTAACAACATAGGTCTGTGCCCCAACCTCCGCACCCTTTTCCCTATCTTCTTCCTTTTCTCTGGCTGTGACTATAACCACAGGGATATCTTTATATCTATCGTCACTTTTTAACCTACGGGTCAATTCAAATCCATCCATTCTTGGCATTTTGATATCAGTCACTATCAAATCAAAGGACCTTTCTTTTACCTTATTCATAGCCTCTTCGCCATCCGAGGCCACCTCTACTTCATATCCAGCTCCCTCTAAAATACCCTTTTCAAGTTCTCGAGTGGTCAAGGAATCCTCTACTACCAGTATTCTTCTTGTTCCAACTTTTTTGGATCCTTCTTTTACCCCAAACCTAACACGGGACTTAAGCAGTCTCGCTGATTTCACCAAATCAGGGATATGTAATATAATCACTACCTCTCCTCCACCTAAGATGGTTGAAGAGGTCACAAATTCCTGTTTTCTTAAGATCTTATCGAGGCTTTTAATCACTACTTCTTGTTCTGAGATTACCTCATCTACCAAAAAACCGATCTTTTGCTCTTGAAATGTTATAATCACCACATTCAATTTATCATCCCTTTCTTCTGATTCAAAAACATCTTCTAATCCAAGGATATCTTTTAACCTAACCAAAGGTAAGGTCTCTCCCCTTACTTGAATTGCCTGATAGGTCTCAATGGTCTTTATCTCCTCTTTCTGAATCTTCAATATCTCTACAACAAGGGATGTAGGGATACCAAAAACTTGACCATTTAGGCTTATCAAAAGAACCCTCGTTATAGCTAAGGTTAAAGGTAGGCTTAAGGTAATGCGGGTGTATATACCAGGTTCTGAATCTATAGAGATAGTGCCTTTTAGGTCTTCAATGTTTCTTTTCACCACATCCATTCCTACTCCTCTACCAGCCAAATCATTCACAGTTTTAGAGGTAGAGAATTCGGGTTCGCATATTAAATAAAGCAGATCCTTTCTCGACATCTTTTCCAAATCCTCTTTGTTAATCAATCCCTTTTTTATGGCCACCTCTTTTACCGAATCTATATCTATCCCCCTTCCATCATCTTCTATACTAATTATTATGTGATCCCCTTCTTCATAGGCAGAGAGAATAATCCTCCCTTTTTCAGGCTTTCTTAGTTTCAATCTTTCATCCTTCGATTCAATCCCATGGGAGATGGCATTTCTAACCAAGTGAATCAAAGGGTCATTGATATATTCTAATATCTTCTTATCCAGATTGGTTTCACCCCCTCTTATCTCAAGCTCTACCTCTTTATCATACTCCTTAGCCAAATCCCTTACTGCCCTTGGAAATAGATCAAATATAATGGATACTGGCATCATCCTCATCTGTAATGCCACTTGTTGTAAATCATCTATAATCAAATCCATACGTAGGATATCTTCCTTTAGTTTGGAAAGAGGGTTTTTTGGATCACTTAAATTACCTATCATCTGTTTAAATCTGTTTTGATTTATTACTACCTCTCCAATTAGATTTACTAATCTATCAAGATGCTCAAGTTTTACCCTAACTGTTTCTTCAATAATTCTAACATCCCTAACCTTCTCCTCTTTTTTTCTTGGTTTTACCTCTATCCCTTCTCCCCTTTTTACCTTATCAAAGCAGTGGCAGATAAAGTCTGCCTTAGCTAATCTTCCTTCTAAAAGCGCATTGATAGTATCAAAGGATTCAAATAATAGATCGAATAGTTGTCCATTTAATTCCAATCTTCCTTCTTTTACCTCCTGAAATATGTCCTCCATCCCATGTGCTATCTTATCTATATCTAAAAATCCCACCATTCTTGCAGAACCTTTTAATGTATGACAAACCCTTATAATCTCCGATAAGGTAGTTGCATTTCTTGGCTCCTTTTCTAATACCAAAAGAAAGGCATTTAAATCTTGAAGGTGTTCCTTTGCCTCTTCTTTAAATTTACTGACAAACAAAGATCTATCAAATTTCATCTCAAAACCTCTTCTATAAAATTTATTACCCATCTTTTTCGCACCTTCAGGGTGCAAAAGATGGGTTCTTACAGGGTAAATTCAGAGATGGCCTTTTTTAACTCCAAAGATAAAACATTTAACTCTTCTGCTGAAGAGGTTGTCTCCCGAGATGAAGCAGCTGACTGCTTGGCTACTTCAACTACCTCTTTTATGGTAGCTACTACCTGTTCTGAAGCAGACCTTTGTTGTTGTGTAGCAATCGATATCTGCCTTGCAGAGACACTTGTCTTTTCAATTGAATGTAGGATCTCCTCCAATGCCCTCCCTGCCCTTTCTGCCAATTCTACTCCTCTTTCTACTGTTTTAATACCCTCTTCAGAGCTTAAAACCAGGGCATTGGTTGCATGCTGGATCTCAGTTATTATATCTCTTATCTCCTTGGTTGAAGAAACGACCGATTCAGCAAGTTTCCTTACCTCCACTGCTACAACAGCAAATCCTTTTCCTGCCTCTCCAGCCCTTGCAGCTTCAATGGCAGCATTTAAGGCCAGTAGATTTGTTCTATCAGCTATCTCATCAATTATCTTGATCACCTCTCCAATACTTTGTGACTTTCTACCTAAATCGAGAATGCGTTTAGAAAAATCTATAGTATTTGCCTTTATCTCTTTCATCCCTTTTATTTCATTTTCTACCTGTTCCTGACCAACCTTAGCGGTAGCTAAGGTTCTCTCAGCATTTTCAAATACTGAATTGGCTGATTCAGCAATCTGGCGTGAGGTATTAGCTAACCCCTCTATGGTAGCTGATGCTTCAGATAAAGAGGCAGCTTGTTCTGCACTGCCGCTTGCTTGTTGGTTAGAGGCAGCTAAGATTTGGGATGATGCAGAACTTATCTGAAAACCAGCATCTTGAATCTTCTTTCCTAAAGAACGGAGAGAGGAAATCATTTGGTTTAAACCCTCACCCAAACGTCCCATTTCATCCGAAGAGGTAACCTCTATCTTTTTGGTTAAGTCTCCTTTGGATGCAGCAGTTACCACTTCTAAAAGTTGCTTTACCTTTTCCCCGAGATATATCTTCTGGTTTTCTAATTCAAGTGCACTTTTTCTTCTTTTTTCTTCAGCCTCTTTTAATGAATCTATCATTTGCTTCAATACCTTTCTGTATAAAAATACAGTTATTCCTAAACCTATAACGATAAAGAGAATAGAGATAGCTAATTTAATACCTGCTTCGACTTTAGAAATGGAAAATATAGCTAAAACTACCATAAATGCAATAATTATAATAGGACCAGAAAATAGTGCCTTAAGTGGGGCTATCTTTTTCTCTTCCATTGTTTTCCCTCCCTCTTGAAGATTAAAGGAAAATTTAGCTACGGATTCACAAGTTGAGCGATTTCCTCTTTTTTTAATACCCTATTTAAATCTAAGAGGAAGATAAGGTCTTTTTCTAACTTCCCAATTCCCCATATATAATCTACTTTTAAATTCTTTAAGATCAGGCGAGGTATAGGTCTAATTCCATCCAATCCTAAATTCCCTACTCCCTGGATAGAGGTAACTTGCACACCTATGTCCCTTCCATTTATATCAATTACAAGGATGGAGGTTTCTCTTTTCGGAGATACTTCAGCACCAAGTCTTTTCTCTAAATCTATAACTGGAAGATATTCCTCTTTAAATTTTACTATTCCGTCTAAAAACGAAGGCAAATCACTCAAGGCCTCAATTTGACCACCTTTTAGTATTTCCTTTACCTGGGAGATATCCACTCCAAAACTCTGTTCTTCCAGTTTGAAAACCACTATCTCTAACCCTTCCATCCTCATTCCCCAATTTAATAAGTAATTATCTCGCAAGTTTTAGGTTATGGAAGCTATAATATTTTTAATATTAAGAACATTGAAAAGTCTTCCAGAAATCTCTATTTCTCCATCTATATAATCCTTTTTACCCTTTTCAATCGTCAATAAAGGTGGTTGAATATTGGCTATTTCAATCTCCATTACATCTATTACAGAATCTACTGTTATTCCCAATACCTCGGTATCTACCTCCACAATAATAATCCTTCGAGATCCTTTAAGGCATTCCACTTCTAACCCTAATATCTTCCTAATATCTATAACAGAGATAATATCTCCCCTTAAATCTATTACCCCTAAAATAAATTCCGGAGTACGAGGGACATGTGTAATCCCAGTCATATTCAAGATTTCTCTAACATATTGAACATCCAAGATGTAAAATTCTGTTGCTAAAGAAAAGGCTACCATTTGCACCTTTTTCTCTTCCATTCCCTCTTTTCCTTCTTCTACTTTTTTTAAAATCTCTTCACTTTTTCTCACTGTTTTCTCCTTTGTTTACATAATAGCATAAAAATATCCATCAGTCAAGATATATCTTGCTTCGCAAGAAATATGAAAATCTTACCTTCGATCATTGATTATCACCTCGTATAATATGTTTATCAGGGTGGTTGTTGCAACCACAAGTCAATTGTCTCTTTCACAATTGAAGATTTGACCTAAAAGATATCGGGACGGTTCATTTTTATCGTTTTTCCTATGATTTCTTTTGGACTTCATGTTGTCCATCTTTCTTTTGGCAATATATACGATTTTGTTCTAATAAAATCATTCCTATCTTTTCAAACAAATACTTGCTCAAGCTGCATGAGACTATACTCCAAAAATTTTACCATTATCTACTTTTGATCAAATTTAATCGCAATTTTACTACCTCTACTCTAAAAATCACTCCATATTTTAACCGCAAGCCTTCACACTAAAATGAATCACCTCAAAATATCTTCAAATCACCTCCCTGCCGCATATTATAAAAAAGTTGCGGAATCGCTGAATATTAAGATTTTTCTTGACAATATTTAGTATATTTGATAGAAATAAAGTTCAGTGAGTATTCTTGATTAATTTTTGACACAAAAGGCTATGGTAGATAGAATCAGGAGAGAGTGGTTTTGATGAGGGGATTAAG